>NZ_JCAMOR010000001.1:0-506910 GCF_059512385.1 Bradyrhizobium sp. Crot121
CTACCCCCGTGCTTTTTGTTGCACGGGACCCACGGGTGCAACCAGCACCCGGCTTTCCCTGCGCCCTCTGATATCGAAGAGGGTGGAAAGTGAAGCAAGCCTCGGGCGCAAAGCGCCGCGAGAATGCGAACGCATATCCCTCACGCTGTTTGAATCAAACGTAGGATGGGTAGAGCGCAGCGAAACCCATCATTCGCGCCGCTTGCTCCATCGCGATGGGTTTCGCTTCGCTCTACCCATCCGACAGGCTCCGCTGTTTGACATTTGAATCAGAACTTGCGGCGACGCCGTAGGGCGGGCAAAGCAGAGCGTGCCCACCATCACGAGCGGAGTACCTGACTGTGGGCACGGCGCTTACGCACCTTTGCCCACCCTACGGCCTCTCGCGCAAGCCATCACGACATCAGGCTTGCGATCCAGCCCTTCTTCTCGCCTGCTTCCGCCGGAGCCGCATCCGTCGTCCCGCCCGCTGCAGCGGCGAAGCGCGTGAAGAATTCGCCGGCGAGCTTCTTGGCCGTGGAATCGATGAGCCGCGAGCCGAGCTGCGCGAGCTTGCCGCCGATCTGCGCATCGACCTCGTAATGCAGCACCGTGACATCGACGCTTTCCGCCTCCAGCCGCACTGTCGCGCCGCCCTTGGCGAAGCCGGCGACGCCGCCGGAGCCTTCGCCCGAGATGCGATAACTGTTCGGCGGATCGAGATCGGACAGCGTCACCTTGCCGCCGAACGAAGCCTTCACCGGTCCGACCTTGATGACGACGGTCGCGGTCATCTCGGTTGGCGACGTCATCTCAAGGCGCTCGCAGCCGGGAATGCACTGCTTGAGCACCGCGGGATCGTTCAGCATCGCCCACACCCTTTCCTTCGATGCGGGGATACGCTGGCTGTCGTTCATCTGCATGAATAGGTCCTCAATGATATCAGGCGGAAACCGGCGAGCGCTGGCCGCGCCGCCGCTCGATCGTGATCTCGGCCAGGATTGACATCGCGATCTCCTCCGGCGTGATGGCGCCGAGGTCGAGGCCGGCCGGAGCCTTGACGCGGTCAACCAGCGAAGCGTCCACGCCCTCGCCGATCAGCTTGGCGCGCAGCGAAGCCATCTTGCGTCGGCTGCCGACGAAAGCGTGATAGCAGGCATCGATCGCGACCGCCGCGCGCAAGGCGGCTTCATCACCCTTTCCCTGCGTCGACACCACGATGAAGCGCTTCGCGTCATTCAGCTCGCCCAACTGGAAACCGTCGATCCGCTCGTCGGCATCGGGCAACGCGGCAACATCGGCGGCGGGCGCGGCGAGCGTGACGTGATAGCCGAGCGTGCGCGCCTGCGCAGCCAGCGACAGCGCCACCGGGCTCGCGCCAAGGATGATGAGCGAGGGATGCGGCAATACCGGCTCGACGAAAATATCCATCGTACCTTGGCTGGGGCACATGTTGCTGGCGAAGCGGATGCCGCCGCGGCTCTCGCCGGCCTTGACGCCGAGCTCGGCGAGCAGGTCCTGCGGCTGCACCGACACCATCCGCGGCACGCCATCGGCGAGCGCTTCGCGCGCCGCCTTCAGTACAGCGGCTCGCGCGCAACCGCCGCCGATCCACCCCGCAACGATGGTGCCGTCAGGCGCGATGATTGCCTTCGCGCCGGCCTTCGCCGCCGTCACCGAAACCGTGCGCACCACCGTTGCGAGCACGAAGGCCCGCTCGGCCGATTTCATCTGCGCGACCAAATCCATGACTTCGACATGAGCGGTCATCGGATAACTCCCGTAAAGCGTTTTCGAGCGAAGTGGACACCCGGTTCGCGTGAAGAAAACGCGTCAAAACAAAAATCTAGAGCTTCGCCAGATAGGGCTCGAGCGCGCGCAGGCTCTGCAGCGTGTTGGCGGGCGCATAGAGATCGACATGCGGCAGCGCCGCCTTGATGCCGAGCGCCTCCGGCGCATAACCCTCCCAGGCCATCATCGGATTGAGCCAGACGATGCGGCGGCAGCGCCGTGCAAGCGCCGCCATCTCGCGGCCGAGCAGCGCCGCATCGCCGGTCTCGTAGCCGTCGGACACGATCATCACGCAACTGCGCGAATGGATCACGCGCGCGGCGTACCAGCGGTTGAACGTCTGCAGGCTCTCGCCGATCTTTGTGCCGCCGCCCGCGCCCTGCGCCATGATCGAGAGCCGGTCGAGCGCGCGGCCGGCGTCCTTCTCCTTCATGGCGTCGGAGACGTAAGCGAGACGGGTATGAAACAGGAATGCCTCGGCCTCGCGGAATTCATCGAGCACGCCGTGGATGAAGCGCAGGAACACGCTGGTGTACATGCTCATCGAACCCGACGCATCCAAGAGCACGATCAGCCGCAGCGGCTTGTCCTTGCGCTGCCGCTTCACCAGGCTGATCGGCACGCCGCCATGATTGATATTGCGGTGGATGGTGCGGCGCAGATCGAGCCGATAGCCGCGCCGCCGCGCAAGATCCCGCCGCGTCAATCGCGTACGCATGACCTTGGCGAGTTGCGCTGCAGCCTCATGCGCCTGCGCAACCTGGTCGGGATCGGCGAGCTTGCGGAAATCGACCTCGGCGAGATTTTCCGCTCGCGAAGCGCCTTCCATCCGTCCCTCACCGCTGCGTCCTTCGGGCACATCGTCGGACGACGGCACCTGGTCAGTCGCGGATTGGCCACCGCCCGGCGCAGGTTGGCCCTCCTGCAGGCGCTTGAGCGATGGACTGTTCGCCGCCTGCCCCGATGCCATGGTCCGCGATCGCGAACGCGCCCGCTTGCCGAGCCAGAACGCATCGAACAGCCCGTCGAATTTCTCCCAATCCGACTTCCGCGCCGAGAACAGATGCTTGAACGCCGACCGCAACGATCCGGGCCGCGCCGCATAGCCTTCGGCCATCAGCGCCGCGGCATCGCGGCCCTCGGCAAGGCCGATGCGAAAGCCGTTGTCGCGCAGCGTGCGGAGAAAGGCTGCAAGCCGACCCGAGACCAGCCGCGAGACCTCGTCGATCTCCTCAAAGCCCGGATTGGTGCCACAGCAGCTCATCCGACCTTCCCTAGCAGGCGCTGTGTCACCTCAGGTGCGAAGCGGGCGCGATCCTCATGAGTCTTCAGCAGGCAGATCAACGTCTCATGCACCGTCTCCGGCGCATCGTTGAGATCGCGGATATCGAGGCCGACCAGCGCCGCCGCCCAGTCCAGCGTCTCGGCGACGCCGGGGACCTTGCGCAGATCCTCCTTGCGGATCGCCTGCACCATGCGCGCGATCTGCAGCGCCAGCGACGGGCTCGCGTTCTCGATCCGCGCCAGGATGATGCGCGTCTCGCGGTCGACATCGGGGTAGTCGACATAATGGTAGAGACAGCGTCGCCGCAACGCATCCGAAAGCTCGCGCGTGCCGTTGGACGTCAGCACGACATGCGGGATCGTGACGGCGGAGACGGTTCCGAGCTCGGGGATCGAGACCTGGAAGTCCGACAGCAGTTCGAGCAGGAACGCCTCGAACTCGTCATCGGCGCGGTCGATCTCGTCGATCAGCAGCACCGGCGCCTGCGCGCGGCGGATCGCGGCGAGCAGCGGCCGTTCGAGAAGATACTTCTCGGAGAAGATCCGGTCCTCGACCGCATCGGCATCCTCGCCTTGATGCGCCTGGATCGCCAAGAGCTGCCGCTGGTAGTTCCATTCGTAGAGCGCGGCCGACTGGTCGAGCCCCTCATAGCATTGCAGGCGGATCAGCTCGGTCGAATACGCCTGCGCCAGCGCTTTCGCGACCTCGGTCTTGCCGACGCCCGCCTCGCCCTCGAGCAGCAGCGGACGCCGCAGCAATCGCATCAGCGAGATCGCGGTCGCCAGCTCCGCATCGGCGACGTAACCCGATGCGGCCAGCGCTTGCGCGATCTCCTCACGTCCCTTCATCTAGGCAACCGCTCCGAGAGTCTTCGCCGCCTTCCAGTTGCGCCAGAAGTCGTGCGGCATCTGGATGTGGGTCGAGCCGAGGAACGAGAAGGCATCGTTAACGGCGTTGGAGAACGCCGGCACGCCGCCGACATTCGGGCTCTCGCCGACGCCCTTGGCGCCGATCGGATGATGCGGCGACGGCGTCACCGTGAAGTCGGTCTCCCAATGCGGCGTCTCCACCATGGTCGGCATGAAGAAGTCCATGAACGAGCCAGTCACGACGTTGCCAGTGTCGTCGTAGCGGATCTCCTGGCCCATCGCGATCGCGAAGGCTTCGGTGAGCCCGCCATGCACCTGGCCTTCGATGATCATCGGATTTATCCGCGTGCCGCAATCGTCGAGCGCATAGAAGCGCCGGACCTTGTAGACGCCGGTATCGACATCGATGTCCATCACGCAGAGATAAGCACCGAACGGATAGGTCATGTTGGGCGGATCGTAATAGCTCACCGCCTCCAGCCCCGGCTCCATGCCCGGCGGCACGGAATTGTAGGCGGCCCAGCAGATATCCTTCATCGACATGAACTTCTCCGGCAACCCCTTGACGCGGAAGCCGTCGATATCGAACTCGAGATCATCTTCATGGACTTCGAGCTTGTAGGCGGCGATCATCTGCGCCTTCGCCTTGATCTTGCGCGCCGCCATCGCGATCGCAGCGCCTGCGACTGGCGTCGAGCGCGAGCCGTAGGTGCCGAGCCCGTATGGCGCGGTGTCGGTGTTACCCTCCTCGACCTGGATGTTGTCGGCGGGAATACCGATCTCGGTGGCGATGATCTGAGCCCATGTGGTCTCGTGCCCTTGGCCTTGGCTCTTGGTCCCCATCCGCGCGATGCCCGCACCGGTCGGGTGCATGCGGATCTCGCAGGAGTCGAACATCGCGATGCCCAGGATGTCGCAATTCTTCGACGGGCCGGCGCCGACGATTTCGGTGAAGAAGGAGACGCCGAGTCCCATGATCTCGCGGGTCTCGCCGCGCTTGAAGGCCGCGCGCTTGTCCGCCTGCTCCTGGCGGAGTGCGGCGTAGTCGGTCGTCTCCATCATCTTGCGCATGGCGGTGTGATAGTCGCCGGAGTCGTACTCCCAGCCGAGCGCCGAGTGATAAGGAAACTGCTCCGGCTTGATGAAATTCTTCAGCCGCAGCTCAGCAGGGTCCATGCCGAGCTTCTGCGCCAGAATGTTCATCGCGCGCTCGATGCAATAGGCCGCCTCGGTGACGCGGAAGGAGCAGCGATAGGCGACGCCGCCCGGCGCCTTGTTGGTGTAGACGCCGTCGACCGTCAGATGCGCGGTCGGGAAGTCATAGGAGCCGGTGACAATGTTGAAGAAACCGGCGGGCCATTTCGACGGGTCGGCGCAGGCATCGAACGCGCCGTGATCGGCGAGCACATGGACGCGAAGGCCGGTGACCTTGCCCTCCTTCGTCGCCGCGATCTCGGTCGTCATGTGGTAGTCGCGCGCAAAGGATGTCGCGGTCAAATTCTCGATCCGGTCCTCGACCCATTTCACCGGCTTGCCGGTGACGATGGAAGCGACCGCCGCGCAGATATAGCCGGGGTAAGCACCGACCTTGTTGCCGAAGCCGCCGCCGATGTCAGGCGCGATCACGTGGATCTTCTGCTCCGGCAGCTTGGCGATCAGCGACACCACGGTGCGGATCACATGCGGGGCCTGGAAGGTGCCCCAGATCGTCAGCTCGCCCTTGACCTTGTCAAAGGAGCACACGCACTGACAGGTCTCGAGCGGCGACGGATGAGTACGGTGATAGGAGATCATCTCCTTGATCGTGACTTCGGCCTTGCGAAACGCCGCATCGGTCAGGTCCTTGTCGCCGACCGTCCACTCGAAGATGTGGTTGTGATGCTTGCGCGGCCCATGCGCGCCCGTGGTCTTGCCGGCGAGGTCCTCGCGCAGCACCGGCGCATTATGGTCCATCGCCTTGAACGGATCGACCAGCGGCGGGAGCGGCTCGTATTCGACCTCGACCTTGTTGATGCCATCGTCGGCGGCGTAGCGGTCGGTCGCGACCACGAAGGCCACCTCCTGGTTCTGGAACAGCACCTTGCCGTCGGCCAGCACCATCTGCACGTCGCCGGCGAGCGTCGGCATCCAGGCGAGGTTAACGGTCTTCAGCGTCTCGGCGGTGATCACCGCGAGCACGCCCGGTACCTTCAGGGCCTCTTCAGTCTTGATCGCCTTGACGCGCGCATGTGCGTGCGGCGAGCGGACGAAATCGCCATGCAGCATGCCCGGCAGCTTG
This sequence comes from Bradyrhizobium sp. Crot121, assembly GCF_059512385.1. NCBI lineage: Bacteria > Pseudomonadati > Pseudomonadota > Alphaproteobacteria > Hyphomicrobiales > Nitrobacteraceae > Bradyrhizobium > Bradyrhizobium sp. Crot121. The sequence goes on from NZ_JCAMOR010000001.1 coordinate 6,203, forward strand.
ACGTCGTCGACATAGTTGCCCTTGCCTTGCGTGAAGCGGATGTCCTCGACACGCTTGCGCTTGCAGCCCATGCCTTCGAGCGCGGCGGTGCGTTGTTCCCGCGTGGGAGTCATCTCGTTCATTCCGCGGCCTCCTTGAATTCGACATTGTTGAGCTTGGCGGCGGCATACTGGATCGCCCGAACGATGTTCTGGTACCCGGTGCAGCGGCAGAGATTGCCTGACATGCCCATGCGGATGTCCTGCTCGCTCGGCGACGGATTTTCCTGTAACAGCCGGTGCGCGCGCATGATCATGCCGGGCGTGCAGAAGCCGCATTGCAGGCCGTGCATCATGCGGAAACCTTCCTGCAGCGCCGAGAGCGAGCCGTCGGGGTTGGCCATGCCTTCGACGGTGGTGATCTCGGAGCCGTCGGCCTGCACGGCGAACACCGTGCAGCTCTTCACCGACATGCCGTCGAGATCGACGGTGCAGGCGCCGCAATGGGTGGTCTCGCAGCCGACATGGGTGCCGGTGAGCTGCAGATTCTCGCGAATGAAGTGCACGAGCAGCGTCCGCGGCTCGACCAGCCCTTCGACCTCCGCGCCGTTCACTTTCATGGTCACATGCGTCTTTGCCATCTGTTCTCTCCCTCTATGCCGCACGGCCAGCGGCGCGCTGCAGCGCGCGCATCACCATGATGCCGCCGACATGCTTGCGGTATTCGACCGGACCTCGGGCGTCGGCCGCCGGCGCCATGATCGCTTCCGCAGCGGACGCGGCTTGCTTCAGTGTGGCCGCATCGAGATTGCTGCCGATCGCAGCGTTGGCAGCGTCCGTCGCGAGCAGCGGCGTCTCGTGCAGATTGGTCAGCCCGATCGCGCAGGTCGCGACCTTGCCGCCTGCCATGGTCAGCACGACGGCTGCGGCAGCGGTGGCGTAATCGCCAACCTTGCGCTTCAGCTTCTCGTAGGCATAGCCGTGACCGGCCGGCGGCACCGGAATGGAGATCGATGTCAGGATTTCGCCGGGCTCGAGCGCGGTGAAATAGGCACCCTGATAGAATTCGCTCGCCGCGACCTTGCGCTCACCACCGGGTCCGCTCAGGCGGAAATTTGCGCCGAGCACGATCATCAACGCCGGCATGTCGTTCCCGGGATCGCCATTGGCGACATTGCCGCCGATGGTGCCGAGGTAGCGCACCTGGGGATCGGCGATCAGGGCTGCCGCCTCCTGCAGGATGGGCAGAGATTGGCGGATGTCCCCGGACGCCAGCAGCTCGTGCTGGGTGGTCATTGCCCCGATCACGATCGTGTCGCCGTCGCGGCGCATGCCTTTGAGATCAGCGACGCCGTGAAGATCAACCAGATGAGTGGGCGTGGCGAGCCGCAGCTTCATCATCGGCACCAGGCTGTGCCCGCCGGCCAGTGGCCGGGCGTCGTCGCCCAGATCGGCCAGCAATTTGACCGCGTCGGCCAGGGTTGCCGGCCGGTGATAGCTGAAAGGTCCCGGGATCATCGTTTCCTCCAATCGTCCTTTGGCGCCGGTCGGGCGCGTGGACGTTGGCGGGACGGTCTCTCCGGTTTTTCCCGACCGCAATCGTTCGGGCACGGAATGGGGTTTTTCGCACGAAATGCGGATGGCGGGACACGAATTGCGTCAACCACAGCGACCTATTGGCCGGAGCCGGGCCTAGGCATGGCGACGGCTGAGACCGAGTCGCGCCTTGACCTCGGCGATCTTGGCGCGGCTGACGGGGACGCGATGCGGCGAAGTGCCGTCGAGCTCGATGATCGCGCCATCGCCCTCCCTGCGGACGAAGGCCACATGCGGGATCGCGACGATGTGGCTGCGATGGACCCGCATGAACAGAGCGGGATCGAGCTGCGCCTCGGCCTCGGAGATCGACCACGGACACATCCGCTCCCGAGTCCCGTCATGCACCCGGGTATAATGCGCATCGGCCCGGACGCTGCGCACGTCAGCGATATCTATAAAGTGCGTGCCGTCGGCCCCCTCCACCGGCAGCCGCGGCGCGGGCGCCGAACGGGGCGGCCGGCCGACACCGCCGAGCGGCGCCGCGCTCAGCCGCGGTGCAACAGCGGCAGCCGCGACCGTTTCGGGCACGAGCGCATCGGCAGGCAACACGACCTCGCCGGCCATCGCCGGAACCAGATTCTGGCGGCGCGGATCCGGCACCAGCGACAGCAGGAAGCCAGCCGCGATCACGAAGCAGAGCACGGCAACGATGATCGAAAGGATTTGTTGCGACGCAGCAAGTCCGCCGCCGAGATGCTGATGCGTCCCCGCCGCAAGCGGTGCGAAATGCATCCCCGCCATCGCCGTATAATGCATGCCGGAGACGGCAACACCGAAGGCAATCGAGCTGACAACCAGTCGAAAGCCTTCCTGCTGCGCGAGGAAGGCGCGCAGGCCGCCATAGGCCGTCACCATCGCGACGATCACCGATAACAGGACGAATGCGTCGTCGTGCTCGATCATGAAACGACCGGACAGACCGTGGATGCCGACATAATGCATGCTGGCGATCCCGGCGCCGAGCAACACGGCCGACGAGGCCACGCGTCTGAGCGACGGCTCGCCGATGCTGACGAAGAACAGGGAGATGCCGACCACCAGCGCGCAGATCAGAAAGGAGATGATCGTGGGCAGGACCAGATAGACGGTGTCGGGCGGCAGCGGGGCCGCCAGCATGCCGACGAAATGCATGGTCCAGATGCCAACAGCCAGAAACGCGGCGGCGCCCGCGAGCAGGATGCGGTTGCTGCCTCCCGGCGTGCCGCGAATCCGCGCCGCCAGGCTGAAGCCCGTATATCCACCCAGGATCGCGATCGCCACCGACAGCGCGACGAGATAGGGATCGTGTCCTTCGAACATGATCGTCTCGGCCGCCCGTCTCCACGGGCTGGCCCCTCCCTAGCCTCCCTACATAACCGGACAGTTAGAGACAGTCTACCGCTGCAGCAACGCCCTGTTCCCTTCGCAGATGCGATGTTATCTCGAAAAGCCTATGGTCGCGCGTGCACGTTCAATTGCGAAAGACATCGTCACGAACGTTGTCATTTGGTAACCAAGTAACGGTTGGCCGCACACAAGGAGACGAACCCATGGAAAAGGTCGCGCCGTTCGGGGCCGCCATCCTCATCCTGCTTCTGACGATTCCGCCAAGCCATGCCGGTCCCTGCGAGGACTCGATCGCGCGCGTTCAAGCCCAGGCCGATGCCGCGATCGAGAAACGCGCCGGCGCCGGGGGTTGGCAGAAGGAGAGTCTCGACGCGACGCGCAACTACCAGCCGACGCCGCGATCGATCGCCGCCACCGAAGGCAAATATGGGCGGCGTCTCCAACGCGTGCTCAATGCGCTCAATCTTGCCCGTGCCGCCGATCGCGCAGGGGATGCCGCGCAATGCAACGCCCAACTCGACAAGGCCACACGTGCGCTCGCGGCGGCGCGATGAGCCGTCACAGGTGGCCGCACGGCGTGCGACTGCCGAATGAGCGTAGCCGGAGGCCTAGCCGTTAACGGAGCGCGCGCCACTGAGCCGGCGTGCTTCCCGCGATCCGCTTGAACACCGTGGTGAAATGAGCCTGGGTCTGGAATCCGACGCTCAGGGCAACCTCGACGATCGTCATCGTCGTGTGCCGAAGCAGTTCGTCGGCGCGGCGGATGCGCTGTCGCAGCAGATATTCGTGCGGCCGAAGGCCAGTCGCGATCCGGAATTGCGAAGCAAAATGCATCCGGCTCAATCCCGCAACGACCGCCAGATCCGAGAGCGTGATCTTCTTCGACAGATGGCTGTCGACATATTCGGCGACACGCTTCAGCCGCCACTTCTGCAATCCCCCGACCGGTCGCTCGGCAGGAACCGTCGTGACAGCTCGATCATTGACGAATGACCCGTTCTCGGCCTGCAACCCAAGCAACCTGATGGCCACGGCGAGCCGCAGCGCATCGGCGCGAATTCCGGCATGGCGGTCATAGGCCTGCCCTGTGTCCGCGAGCGCATCCGACAGGCATTTGATGACGGGATCCTTGAGCCGTTCGATCGCGGCCTTGTGCTGGAAGACATCGAGGCTGCTGGCGGCGTTCAGCAGCGCGTCGCGCTCAGCTGCATTCCCTTCCGCATGACCTTGCGCTGCGATCGCGAGCACGAGGTGCAGGCGTTCAAAGGCAAGCGCCATCCTGTCATCGACGACAGGACGGCCGGGCAGCAGCACCGCGGCCTGCGTCGACTTATTGAGACGTTCAGCTGCGGCTGTCTTGCGGTGATATGGTGTTTCATGGACAGTCGCGTGAACCGGCAGACCATCGTTGAAGTGAACGTTGTCATCTCGTCGAAGCTGAATCTGCGGCATGGTACCATCTCTCTGTCGCCATGGTGACCGTACGCCGGAAGGCCTGTACACGTTACCAATCGAGAGATCACTCTTCCTTGAGCGTCTCTCCTCGGAGCGGCCGCATTCCGACTTGTGCCTTGGAGAATATCTAGCACCGCCGCTCGCTCCATTCTACGGGCGTTTTCACGTACGTATATTGTGGGGCTAAGGCGATCATACCTTGGTATCTGCTGCGTGCGTTCGACGGGTAGGGCGTGCGTTCTTGAAATACCGTCGCGGAAGGCGGGAAGTAACTTTTCGGAGAGCTTAACCTCCGGAGAGCCGTCCTATGACAGGTCCGCTTCGGTCGAGGCGAAACCAGCTTTCGCGCACGTCCGGACGACGATCCCTAATCGCCGCACTCGCTGCTTGCATTTCGCTGTGGCTCGCCGTCGAATCGATTTCGCTCGAACCCGCGACCGCGCAGGCAGCGACGCCTGGCGTGCAGCCATTTCCGAACCTCGCCTCGCCGCTCGGTTCGGCAACGGGTTCCGCCATCCGGCCGGCAGGCATTCCGCTGGGCTCCACCGAACTTGCAACACCCGGCACGAGCCCGGTGCTGCCGCAATCCGGCGCCGCCATGAGTTTCGGAAACGAAAACTGTTTCACCGCCAGCAAACCGGGAGCGGTTTTCGATGGCGGCGGGCTGTCGGGACATTCCTCGGCCGGCTGCGGCGCGCACGGGACGACGAGCATCGTGCGTCCCATGACGTCGACATCGTCATCCGTGGGACCGATCGGAGTTCCCTTGGGCTCGACTGAACTGGGCAGTGCGGGTCTCAGTCCGGCGCTGTCGTTCCCGTCACCTGCGTCATCGCCAGTAGGCTCTTCGCCTCCGGCCGAAGCGCTACCTTGTCCGGCCGATGGCACGACAACAACGACGGCGGCACCAGGCGGCTGTTGAGACAAACACATTTACGAGGCATGCCGTGAAGCGAAAGATCGCGATCGCAGTGGCCGTTCTGCTCGTGGTGCTGGCGGGCGGCGGGTTCTGGCACTTCAAGCGCCCGCTGACGTCAGAGCAAGCCGCCGCAGTGCCGGAGCCGGCGCCGATCCCGGTGGTCGCGACGACCGTCGCCAGCAGCAATGTCCCGATCTATCTGACCGGCGTCGGCACGGTGATCGCCTACAATACAGACTTAGTGCGCAGCCAAATCCAGGGACAGATCACGCAAATCACCTTCGTCGAAGGACAAACCGTCAAGGCCGGCGATCTGTTGGCGCAAATCGATCCGCGGCCTTATCAGGCGGAGATCGAGCAACTGACCGCGAACCTCGCCCGCGACAACGCGCAGCTCGAGAACGCACAGGCCAATCTGTCGCGGTACACCCAGCTCGGTAACAAGGGCTATGCCACCCCGCAACTGATCCAGACCCAGCAGGCGCAGGTAGCGCAGTTGCAGAGCGCGGTGAAGGCGGATCAGGCCCAGATCGACGAGGCCAAGATCCAGCTCAGCTACACGCGCTTGACCTCGCCAATTCCCGGCGTGACCGGCGTGCGCCAGATCGACGTCGGCAACATCATTCACCCGACCGATCCGAACGGCCTCGTGGTCGTCACCCAGATCGAACCGATTTCACTGATCTTCACGCTGCCGGAAAGCTATCTGCCGCGAATCCAAGAGGAGATGGCCAAGGGTCCGCTGAAGGTGATCGCCTACAGTCAGGACAACAAGATCAAGCTGGATGAAGGCAAGCTGCTCCTCGTCGACAACGAGATCGTGCAGACGACCGGCAGCATCCAGCTCAAGGCCGAATTCCCGAATGCCGCGCATCGGCTCTGGCCCGGCCAGCTCGTCAACGTCAACCTGCTGCTTGAAACCCGCAAAGACGGGCTGACCATCGCCGCTTCCGCGGTCCAGCAAGGCCAGAACGGCTCCTATGTCTACGTGGTGACGCCGGATGGGACCGCGCAGTTGCGCTCCGTGAAGGTCGGCCAGATCAGCCAGGGGCAGGCACTGATCGATGACGGCCTCAAGGCCAATGAGACCGTCGTGGTCGATGGCCAATACAGATTGCAGCAGGGCAGCCGCGTCAAGGAATTGCACGGCAAGGCCGCAACCGAAGCCGATCTGCAAAGCTCGGTGCAAAAGGCCATTCCATGAACCTCTCGGCGCCTTTCATCGCCCGGCCGATCGCGACCGTCCTCTTGATGGCCGGGCTGTTGCTGTGTGGACTTGCCGCCTATCCGCTGTTGCCGGTCGGCGCACTGCCGAACGTCAACTACCCGACGATCCAGATCTCGGCGCAACTGCCCGGCGCCGATCCGCAGACGATCGCATCTTCTGTCGCGACGCCCCTCGAGCAGCAATTGAGCCAGATCCCCGGCGTCACCCAACTGACGTCATCGAGCGCGCTCGGCGTCGCCCAGGTTGTCGTCCAGTTCGAGCTCTCGCGCACTGTCGACAGCGCCGCCGTCGACGTGCTCTCGGCGATCAATGCCGCAAGCCCCTATCTGCCGCAGAATATTCCCTACCCACCAACGATCCGGAAAGTGAATCCGGCCGAGACGCCGATCATGCTGATCGCGCTGACCTCGGAATCGCTGCCGATGACCACGGTCGATGCCTATGCCGAGAACATCCTGCTGCCGAAGATCTCGCAGATTCCCGGCGTCGGCCTGGTCGGCATCGGCGGTCAGCAGAAGCCCGCCATCCGCATTCAGGTCAATCCGCAGGCGCTCGCCGCAAGGGGAATAAGCCTTGAGGATGTCCGCACCGTCATCGCCGGCGCCAATGTCGATCTGCCGAAGGGAACGCTCAACAGCCCGCGCGTGACCTACACGCTCAACACCAACGATCAGTTACTCAATCCCGCCGCCTATGACGAGTTGATCATCGCCTATCGCAACGGCTCTCCGGTGCGGATTCGGGATATCGGCAAGGCGATCGAGGCTCCGGAAAACGACCTGCTGGCCGGGTGGTATGACAAGCAGCCGGCGATCATCCTCGCGGTCCAGCGCGTGCCCGGCGCCAATGTCATCGAGACCGTGGACCGCATCAAGAAGCTATTGCCAACGCTTCAGGCATCCATTCCGCCCGCGATCAAGGTGACGATCGCGGCCGATCGCACCACCACCATCCGCGCCGCCGTCGCCGACGTCCAGTTCACGCTGATGCTGACGGTAGCTCTGGTGGTGATGGTGATCTTCCTGTTCCTGCGCAATCTCTGGGCAACCGTGATTCCCGCTGTCACCGTTCCGCTATCGCTGATCGGCACCTTCGCGGTCCTCTACGTGCTCGGCTACAGCCTCGACAATTTGTCGCTGATGGCGCTGTCGATCGCGGTCGGCTTCGTCGTCGACGATGCCGTCGTCGTCATTGAGAATATCGTGCGCCATCTCGAGAAGGGCCTTACCCCAATGCAGGCCGCGCTCAAGGGTTCGGCCGAAATCGGATTCACGATCGTCTCCATCACCCTGTCGCTGATCGCGGTGTTCATCCCGCTGTTCCTGATGGGCGGCTATGTCGGCAAGCTGTTCCAGGAGTTCGCGATCACGATCACCGCCGCACTGATACTGTCGCTCGTGATCTCGCTGACGCTGACACCGATGATGTGCTCGCGGCTCCTGAAGGACGACAGCCACAAGAAACATGGCAGGATCTACCTCGCCTTCGAGTGGGGTTTCGATTCCCTGCTCGCGCTTTATGCCCGCGGCCTGAAGGTCGTGCTGCGCCATCGGTTCGTTACGTTGATGGTGATGCTGAGTACGATCGGGCTGACGGGATTTCTCTACGTCGTCATTCCGAAAGGCTTCTTCCCGCAGGAAGACACCGGCCAGATCGTCGGCATCACCGAAGCCGCGCAGGATATCTCGTTCCCGGCGATGTCGGAGCGGCAGCAGGTGCTGGTCGACACGCTGCTGAAGGACCCCGCGATCGATTCGGTGGCGAGCTATATCGGGCCGGGCGGGCCGACCGCGACGCTCAATCAGGGCCGCATCTTCATCATGCTGAAGCCCAAGCCACAGCGCAAGGCGAGCGCGGACGAGATCATCAATCGGCTGAGGCCGCAGCTCGCGCACATCCAGGGCATCACCCTCTACATGCAGGCCGCGCAGGACATCACCATCGGCGCGCGGCTGTCGAAGACCCAATATCAGTACACGTTGACCGACGCGGATTCGAACGAGCTGACGCATTGGTCGGCCATCTTCCTCGAACGGATCAGGAGCCTGCCGTTCGTCACCGACGTCGCCAGCGATCAGGCCAACGCCGGTCCGATGCTGGACGTCACCGTCAATCGTGAAATAGCGTCGAGCTTCGGCATCCTTCCCTCCGCCATCGACAACACGCTGGATGACGCCTTCGGCCAGCGCATCGTCTCGACCATGTTCACCGCGCTGAACCAGTATCACGTCGTGATGGAGGTCTATCCGAGCTTCCAGTACGGGCCCGAGGCGCTGAAGGACATCTACGTGAATTCCGCGAGCGGCCAGCAGGTCCCGCTCAGCCAGCTCGTCAAGAGCGAGATCAAGCCGGCGCCGATCTTGATCAACCATCAGAGCATGTTCCCGTCGGTCACCATCTCGTTTAACCTGAAGCCCAGCGCGTCGCTGGGCGAGGCGGTGAGCGGCATTCAGAACATCGAAAAGGAAACCGGCAAGCCGGCCTCGCTCGCGACGTCGTTCCAGGGCAACGCGCAAGCCTTCCAGTCGTCGCTGTCGGGCACCCCGCTGTTGATCGGCGTGGCGCTGATCGTCATCTACATTATTCTGGGCGTGCTCTATGAGAGCTTCATCCATCCGATCACGATCCTATCGACGCTGCCTTCGGCGGGCATCGGTGCGCTATTGCTGCTGATGGCCGTGCGCATGGATCTCACCGTCATTGCCATTATCGGCATCATCCTCCTGATCGGCATCGTCAAGAAGAACGGCATCATGCTGGTCGACTTCGCGCTCGAGGTCGAGCGCAATGAGGGCTTGAGCCCGGAAGAGGCGATCTATCGGTCCTGCACCATGCGGTTCCGGCCGATCCTGATGACGACGATGGCGGCGCTGCTCGGCGGCGTGCCGCTGATGGTCGGAACCGGCACCGGGTCGGAGCTGCGCCAGCCGCTCGGCTACACCATCGTCGGCGGCCTGTTGCTGTCGCAGGTCCTGACCCTGTACACGACCCCGGTGGTCTATCTCTATCTCGACAGGCTGGGCCAATGGCTCGGCAGTATCGGCAAACGGCCCGCCAAGAAAGTGGTCGCGGCAGCCGCAGAATAAGGAAGTGGATATGGATGCACGTGAATTATTGAAGCTCGACATGACCGCGGAGACGATGATCATCGTGACGCCGGAACTTACGGTCGGACATTTCGTCCCAGGCATGCCGCGGGTCTATGCGACGCCGATGATGATCCTGCACATGGAGATCGCCGCAGGTGCCGCCATCTCAGCGGCGCTGCCGAAGGGATTTGTCAGCGTTGGCATGGAGGTGAACGTCCGCCATCTCGCGGCAACTCCGATCGGCCAGACCGTACGCGCGACCGCCCGCGTCACCGAGCTCGATTCCAGGCACATCCTGTTCGCCGTCGAAGCCTGGAACGAGGAGCGCAAGATCGGCGAAGGCACCCACCGCCGCGGCATCGTCAACGTCGCAGAATTCGAGAAGCGGTTCGGCGTGAATGAGAATGCGGCTGCGTGAGTCCTCTTTAGCGGAGCACGAGACCAGATCTCGGGACCTCCACCTCGCCCCCGCTTGCGGAGAGAGGTCGGAATTCAAGCGAAGCTTGAATTCCGGGTGAGGGGGAGCCTCCGCGAGTGCAACTCGCACCGTATCCGTGGAAGCAGCCCCTCACCCTACCCTCTCCCCGTAAGAACGGGGAGAGGGAGGAGAGAGCGTGCCCGCTTAGTTCTGCTCCCTCACCGAGCGCACGATCCGGATCGGAATCCCCTTGGACGACGGGGTGAAGCTGATGGGATCGTGCGCATAGAGCGGCACCAGCGGGTTGGTTTCGGGATAATAGGCGGCGCAGCAGCCGTTCGGGAAGGAATAGCCGACCACGCGGAAATTGTGCACGCTGCGCTCCATTCCGTCGGTCGAGAGCGTGACGAGATCGACCCGGTCGCCGTCCGCAAGGCCGCGCTTCTTCATTTCCGCCTCGTTCAGGAACACCACGTCGCGCTGACCGTACACGCCGCGATAGCGGTCCGACATCGAATAGAGCGTCGTGTTGTACTGATCATGGCTGCGGATGGTGCTCAGCCAGAGCATCTCCGGATCGCTTTCACAGCTATCTTCGCCCAATCCTTCGAACAGCAGGAAATTGGCTTTTCCCGACGGCGTCATCCAGATGCGCTCGCGCGCCGTCGAGGTGAGATGGAAACCGCCGGGCACGCGGATGCGGGCATTGTAGCCTTGGAAGATCGGGAACACGTCCTCGATTGCATCGCGAATGCGGTCGTAGTCGGCGACCAAGGCCTCCCAATCCACCACGCTGCGGTTGCCGAGGGTGGCGCGCGCGATTCCGGCGATGATCGCCGGCTCGCTCAGGAGATGCTCGGAGGCTGGCTTGTTGCGGCCGCCGGAGGCATGAACCATCGACATCGAATCCTCGACCGTGATCGATTGCGGTCCGGTCGCCTGGATATCGATCTCGGTGCGCCCGAGGCACGGCAGGATCAGCGCATCGCGCCCATGGATCAGATGACTGCGGTTGAGCTTGGTCGAGACATGGACCGTGAGATCCAGATTGCGCAACGCGGCCTGCGTCTGCTGCCAGTCCGGTATCGCCGCGGCGAAATTGCCGCCCATGGCGACGAACACCTTCACCTCGCCGCGCAGCATCGCCTCGAGCGCCGTCACCACGTTGTGGCCGTGCGCGGCTGGCGGCTTGAAGCCGAAGCGATGCTCCAGCCGATCGAGGAATTCCTTGGTCGGCACTTCGGTGATGCCGACGGTGCGATCGCCCTGCACATTCGAGTGGCCGCGCACCGGACAGAGGCCGGCGCCCTCGCGTCCGATGTGGCCGCGCAGGAGCGCGAGATTGGCAAGCTGCTGCACATTGCAGGCGCCGCGCTTGTGCTGGGTGATGCCCATGCCATAGACGATAATCGCGCGCTCGGCCTTCATATAGACGTGCGCGGCATGCTCGAGATCCTCGCGCGAGAGACCGGACTGCCGCTCGATATCAGGCCATTGCGCCGCCTTCAGATCCGCGATGAACGCCTCGATGCCGGCGGTATGGCCACGGATGAAATCCCAATCGAGGATCTCGGGCTTGTCGCTTGCGCGCGCAGCCTCATCTTCCTCGACCATCACCTTCATGATGCCCTTGAGCGCGGCAATGTCGCCGCCGACGCGTACCTGGTAGAGCGGCGAGCTGATCTTGGTGGCCGAGAAGGTCGCCATCTCGATCGGATTCTGCGGATATTGAAAGCGCTCCAGCGCCCGCTCGCGGAACGGATTGAAGGAAATGATCGCTGCACCCCGGCGCGATGCCTTCCACAGGCTCGTCATCATGCGCGGGCTGTTGGTGCCGGGGTTCTGGCCGAAGATGAAGATGCAATCTGCCTTGTCGAAGTCGTCGAGCAGCACGGTGCCCTTGCCCACCCCGAGCGACTGCGGCAGGCCGACGCTGGTCGCCTCATGGCACATGTTCGAACAATCAGGAAAATTGTTGGTGCCGTATTCGCGGGCGAAAAGCTGATAGAGGAACGCGGCTTCGTTCGACGTGCGACCCGAGGTGTAGAACTCCGCCATATTAGGGTCGGGCAGTGCGTTGAGGTGGCGGCCGATGATCGCGAAGGCATCGTCCCAGCTTGCCGGACGGTAATGATCGGACGTCCTGTCATAGACCATCGGATGGGTGAGCCGACCGACCATTTCGAGATCGTAATCGCTCCAGCCGGACAACTCGGTGACGGAGTGCTCGGCGAAGAACTCCGGCGTGCAGCGCTTCGCCGTCGCTTCCCACGCAACTGCCTTGGCGCCGTTCTCGCAGAACTCGAACGACGACGTATGCTTCGGATCAGGCCAGGCGCAGCCCGGACAGTCGAATCCTTCGGGCTGGTTCATCCGGCTCAGCGTCGTCGCGCCCTTGATCGGAACGCGCTGCTCGATCAGATGCTCGCTCAATGCCTTGAGCGCTCCCCATCCGCCGGCCGGCTGATGATAGGGACGGATGGATTTGCGAACGGTCATCGGCAAAGGCCTTTTTTAGAATGCCAGGGTCGGTTGAGTAAAGGAGAGCTGTCCAACCGATGTCTTTCCAAAACGAGGCGGGATTTGCACAATCGCACCGCTCGCCGCGTGAGAAGCTTGCACGTCGTGCTCACGCAACTGCGCGTCATCTGTCATCGCGGCAGTGCGTTCCAGAAAAAGCGTGTCATTACGGAAGCAAAACCAACGACGCCTGCCTAGGTCTTGATGAACGGACCGCTGATGAGCGGATCTGTGCCGGTTCGACCATCTCTTTCTGGAGTATCAGCTCATGTTCTCGCGACGAGATCTTCTGGCAGCGTCGGCTGTCGGAGCCGCAATGACCGCATCCGCGCATGCTGCAAGCTTCGGCAATCCGGACGAGCCGCCTCAGGGCGCCATCAACGCCAAGTCGCCCGGAAGTCTGACCGATCCCGGTCCGCAGAATCCAGCCATCGCAAAACAGTTTCCATCCGCATTCACTCCGCCCGCGACCGACGTTGGCGGCCTGCCCACGACCTGGGCATCCTTCAACAATGCACCGAGACGCATTCAGAACGGCGGCTGGGCGCGGCAGGTCACGGTCGACGATTTCGCGATCTCGAAGGAAATATCCGGCGTGAACATGCGCCTCGCCGCCGGCGGCATTCGCGAGCTGCATTGGCATCAGGCCGCCGAGTGGGCCATTATGACCTATGGCACCTGCCGCGTGACCGTTCTCGATGCAGAGGGGCGTCCTTATGTCGGCGACCTCAAGGCGGGCGACCTCTGGTATTTTCCGGCCGGCACGCCACACTCGCTGCAGGGCCTCGGACCCGACGGCTGCGAGTTCGTGATCTGCTTCGATGACGGCCACGCCGACGAGTTCAATACGCTGCTGCTGTCGGATTGGATGGCCCACACGCCGCCCGAAGTGCTCGCCAAGAACTTCGGAGTTCCGGTCGAAAGCTTCGCGAACATTCCGCTGCACAACCTCTGGATATTCCAGGGCACCGTGCCAGGCGACCTCGCCGCCGACCGCGCCGCGATGAGCAGGAACGCAGAGATGCCGCCGCATCCCTTCATCTTCTCGCTCGAAGGCTCGCGCCCGCTCAAGCAGTCCGAGGCCGGCACCATTCACGTTGCCGACAGCACCAACTTCAATGTCGCAACGACCGTGGCCTCGGCGCTGGTCACCCTCAAGCCGGGCGCGGTCCGCGAGATGCACTGGCATCCGAACGCCGACGAGTGGCAATACTACATCAAGGGCAAGGCCCGGATGACGGTGTTCAACACCGGCCCCAATGCGCTGACAATGGACTTCAACGCGGGCGACATCGGTTACGTCAAGAAGAACTACGGGCACTATGTCGAGAACGTCGGTGATACCGACCTGCAATTCGTCGGCGTGTTCCGCGCCCCTCGCTACGAGGAAGTCTCGCTGACGAACTGGCTCACGCATACGCCGCCCAAGCTGGTAGCGCAGCATCTCAACATCGACGAAGCGATGATTGCCAAGTGGCCCGACAACAGTCCGGGTATCATGCCGAAGGCATGAACCTGGGTATCATGCCGAAGGCATGAACCTGGGTATCATGCCCAAGGCATGAACCTGGGTATCTTGCCGAAGGCATGATCGCAGTCGGGTGGACTCATTGCGCCCGTCCGACATCCTCATGGAGCGGCAGGGTGAACTGGAAGGTCGCGCCCGGCCCGGCATTGCGGGATGCAGACAGCTTTCCGCCATGGGCCTCGACGATCGAGCGGCAGATCGATAATCCCAAGCCAAGGCCGGCCGACTTGGTGGTGAAGAACGCATTGAACAGCCGCTCGGCGTTCTCGTCGGAAAAGCCGACGCCGCAGTCCGCCATGATCAGGATGGCCTGATCGGCATCGAAACTGCGCTGCGATCGGATCAGCAATTCGCGCGGCCGATCCGTAACAGGCTGCATCGCCTCGATGCCGTTCATCACCAGGTTCATGACGACCTGCTGCAATTGAACCCGGTCGGCGCGGACGATCAGCGGATCGGTCGCAAGCTCCGTACGCAGCGTGATCTGCTTGCTCGTGAGCTCGCGCCGCATCAGCGCCCGGGCCTCGTTGACGACCTCGTTGATGTCAAGAAGCGCCCGCTCCGTATCGGTCTTGCGTGCCAGCGCCCTAACGCGCCCGATCACGTCGGCCGCGCGGCTGACATCCTTGACGATCCATTCCACCGAGCGCCGCGCATGCTCCATGCCTGACGCGCCGCGGTCGAGCCAGCGCAGGCAGGCTTCGCCGTTCGACATGATCGCGGCCAGCGGCTGGTTCACCTCGTGGGCGATCGAGGACGTCAACTCGCCGAGCGTGATCACGCGCGTGGCGTGCGCGAGGTCCGCCTGCGCGTCGTTGAGCGCGGCCTCGGCCTGCTTGGCGGCGGTGACGTCGGTTACCGCGCCGATGTACTCGATGCCATCAGGACCGTCCTTCATGGCATGGGCCAAAGTGCGAATATGCTTTAGCGCGCCATTCGGCATCACCAGCCTGGCTTCGTGACAGAAATCCACGCCATTCTGCGAGGCCTCGTCGAGCAATTGCTGCACGAAATCCCGATCTTCGGGATGCATGCGCTGCAGCACGAACTCCAGTGTCGGCGTTGTGGCCGGATCGCATTCGAAGATCCGAAACGTCTCCTCCGACCAGCTGATCTCGCCGGTCGCCACCTTCCAGCCAAAGCTGCCGGTGCGGCTCAGCCGCTGCGCTTCGGCCAGGTACATTTCGCTCCGCAGCAGCCGGGCCTCGGTCCGCTTCTGCGCTTCGAGCGCAGCCAACAGATCGCGGCGAGAAAGCTCCAGCGATCTCGTCGCCTTTCGCTGCGCCGCAGCGATCCAGTTAACGAACAGCGCCGTGATCAAGAACAAACTCACGCGCGGGATCTGATGAACATCGATCTCGAACGAATTGATGGGAGAGGCCACGAAATACTCGAACGCCAAACCTGCAAGCGCAGTCGACACCAAGCCGGGGCCGAGGCCGCCGAACCAGGCCGCAAACATGATCGCGCAAAGAAATAGCGAGACGTACGGTTCGATGTTCAGGTACTCGACCGCGGCCTTGGAGGCGATTAGAGCTGCAGCGACCGACAAGATCGCAACCGCATAACGGGAGAACGTCGCCCAGGGCGTCTGATCGAAATCGGTCAGTCCCAAGCGCCAATCTGAAGATGGCCGCGGGGCATCGACGGACAAAGCGGGCGCACCTGTTTCGCTGCTACGCTGGCCCGGATACATGCCAAATGCTCCTTGTGCCGCCCGATCATGAAATCCCTGCTTACGGTCGCGCAAGAGCTCTTCCAACTCAAGACTCGTTCTTCCAACTCAAGAGCCGTTGAATTTCCGTGTGGCAGGAGTGGACGAGCCGTGAACGGCGGCCGCGATGCGGTTTTGGTGATCGTCGGGACCCGTCCCGTCTGGCGACCGACTGGGTCGGAAAAACCCGCCTGCCGAAGAATTCAGATCTTGACAGTCGGACCTTGCCCATCACGCCCCTGCAGGGCCTGTTCAAGGTTTTGAATGAGATTGTCGGTCTCGAACGGCTTGGTCAAGAGACAGACTGCACCGGCGCTTGCGGCGTGGGCGGACACGGCCGCCTCGGGAAAAGCCGTGATAAAGATGAAAGGTATCTCGTTGCCGCGGGCGCGCAGGCGAAGCAGGAGCTCGACGCCGTTAGTGCCGGGCATATTGACGTCGGCGATCACGCAGGAGGTCTGGTCGAGCACGCCGGACTGCAGAAATTCGTCAGCCGACCCAAACGTGAGAACGCCATAACCAAAAGACCTCAGCAGATTGTCGGTCGCGGTACGGACGGACGCATCGTCGTCGATGATGGAGATCATCGGTGTTGTCGGCAAGATCGCTGTCCTTTTGGGGAAACGGGGAATAAGGATCCGCTAGCGCGCGATGACTTTTCCTCGAATCGTCAGCCCGCCTAGATTCTTGTCCGGCACACGATCTGCCGCGCAAACGTTCCCCATTTGTCGCGCGGAAAAGCCGGCACCGCTTCCCCGGATCGCACGCTCGTAACGTTAAAATGCGCTCTATCAAGGTACCGGGGAATCATACTTAGGTTTCTCGCCCACAGCTATCGGCGGCGAATTCCGATCATTTCGGCCATCCTGACCAGATCGGCGAGCGATTTTGCGCCCATCTTCTTCATGACGCGCCCGCGATGGATTTTGACGGTGATCTCGGCAACCCCGATCTGCGCCGCAATCTGCTTGTTCATGAGACCCGCAGCCACCAAAGCCAGTACTTCGCGTTCACGGTCGGTCAGGGTCTCGAAATGTTCTCGCAAGCCCGTAACGGCTTTCTCAGCCTCGCGCCTTTCGCGATCGCGCTTGATCGCGGTCATCACGGAATCGAGCATATCCTGATCGCGGAACGGCTTGGTCAGGAAGTCGATCGCCCCGCCCTTCATGGCGCGGACGCTCATCGGAATGTCGCCGTGACCGGTCATGAAGATGATGGGAATGTGGACGTCGGCCCTGGCCAATTCGAGCTGGAGGTCGAGCCCACTCAACCCGGGCAGCCGGATGTCCAGCACCAGGCAACTCGCGACATCAGGCAACTTGCTGTGCAGCAATTCCGCGGCGGAGCCGAACTCCTGCACCTCCAGGCCCACCGATTGGAACAGGTTGGCAAGCGCCCGTCGTACGCTCTCGTCATCGTCGACGACGAAGACAACTGACTCCTGGCCCGTCGTCAGGTCGTGAGGCGACGCAAACGGATTCATGCGCCATCTCCGCATGCAATGGCCGAATGAGAACTCCAGCGGACGGCAGCAGACGGATGTTTCGGATTCAAAACTGATTTTCCGGGTATCCCTGACCTCTGACGTTAGAACACATCAGCGGAACCTCCGCAATTCTACGGGGGTGCCGGGAACAGGACGCAACCATGCTCCCGCGGCGCTGCTGCTATGCCTGCGACAAAATAGCCAACCGGGATCGAAGGCCTAGCGGCCGACTTCCACACTGGCAGTGGTGCCGGCAACGAGGCGCACCCCGTCAGGCACATGATCGATGTGAATATGCACCGGGATCCGCTGCGCCAGCCGCACCCAGGTGAAGATCGGATTGACCGACGCGAGCCCGCCCTGCCCCGGCTGCGCGTTGGTGACAGTGATGCCGCGCGAGACCCCGCCGACATGGCCACGGATGAGCTGGCTGTAGCCCATCAAGCGGACTGTCGCCGGATCATTGTCGCGAATCCTTCCAAGGCTCGTCTCCTCAAAATAGCCGTCGACCCAGAAGGAATCGGCGTCGACCAGCGAGACCAGGTTTTGGCCGATATTGGCGTAGTCGCCGCGCTGGGCCAGCAGATTCGTCACATAGCCATTGACGGGCGAGCGAACGGTGACACGGCTGAGATTGAGCTCCGCCTTGGAGACCATGGCCTGACCCGCGGCGACAGCGGCTTGCAGTTGATGCAGCGAGCTTGCCGATTGCTGAAAGACGTCCGTCGACACCCAGCCTTCTCCGCGCAGCTTCGCCTGCCGTCCTTCGTTGGCGCGCGCGTAGTCGAGCGCGGCCTGGTCGCGCGCAACCTGGGCGCGGGCAGCGTCCAACGCGATCTGGTAGTCGTTCGGTTCGATCTCGAACAGCACGTCGCCCTTGCGCACCATCTGGTTGTCGGCGACCGGCAGGTTGACGATCCGCCCGGCAATCTCCGGCGCGACGGTCACGACATAGGCCCGCACCATGCCGTCGCGCGTCCACGGCCGCCCCATATAGACGTCCCACGCGAACCATCCCAACAACGCCGCCACCACGACAGCGCCCAGCGTGAGCAGTGCCGGGATCACGGAACTGAGCGATATCCTGCGGCTCGCCCCGCCTGCCGAAGAGCGCAGCAGAGCTTTCCCGTCGCCCGCCAATCGCGTCTGAACTTCAGACATCGCTATACCTCAGCTACCACCAAAACCACGCATGAAAGCAGAATGATATAAATCGCGAGCACGAACAGCGCCGGATGCCAGACATGGCGCAGCAAGCCGAAGCCCGCCACCATCCGTCGCAACACGACCAGGATAAGCCAGGCCGCCACCATCAGCAACGAAAGCGGGGCGACGTAGACGCCAAACAGGTTGACTTCCGAAAAGCTCATGGCGGCGATGTTTCGAAATAGGTCTTATGTTGTGCGAGCGTTTCCGATAGCACGAGGATGCTGCCGCGCGCCCGCTCCCTGACGGGCAATCCCGGCGTCGTGGGCGCGACCGCGGCAAGCTTCGCATCGAAGTCTCCGAGGCGCTCGATCGCAGCCGCGATATCGGCTTGCGCGACCGCATCCAGTGCAACGGAGAACTCCTGATCAAGGTCGAAGCGACCGGCGACGGGACGAAGCCGGATGATGGCATTGCCCACCACCAGGGCCGACAGGAGATCAGAACGTGCCGTCGGCTCGGTCTTTTCAGGGAGCGCCTGCAGGTAGTTGTAGATCCGTCCTTCCCACGCCTCCGATGTCAGTTGCAGCCGGTCGGTGGCAAGCCGCCGTAGTTCCCGCAGTGTCCGCCGCAGCAGACGGCGGACACGGAGCTCCGCCGACAGCGGCGGCACCATGCGGAACGCAAGCGCGGCCGCGCCGAGTCCCACGAAGATCGCCAGCGCGACATTGTAAAAGGCGAGCGTATTGTAGGTCATCTGGTTCGCCGGCCCGAGCAGCGGAATGAAAGTCGCGACCAGCGCGATGAAGACCGGCGGCAGCCAGGGTTGGGTCATCAGCGCACCGGCCGGAATGAGAACAAGCCCGATCACAAGGCAGAGGCCGGCGAAGCATGTCATCTGCGGCAGAAGCGCG
Organism: Bradyrhizobium sp. Crot121; assembly: GCF_059512385.1. NCBI lineage: Bacteria > Pseudomonadati > Pseudomonadota > Alphaproteobacteria > Hyphomicrobiales > Nitrobacteraceae > Bradyrhizobium > Bradyrhizobium sp. Crot121. The sequence goes on from NZ_JCAMOR010000001.1 coordinate 25,523, forward strand.
AAGTTGGCGATAGCCGCGAGCACAGTGGTGATGGCGGCGCCGACCATGAACAGCATGGTGATGCCATAGGCCTGATCGGGCCGCGCCGAGAACAGGGTGAGCGCGATCGCCGCAAAGGCGACGGCAAGCGCGCCATTCGGCCACGCCGTCACGACCCAGAACAATTCGACCGCGGCGATCGCGGTGAATGCCCGTGCCGCATTGAGAAGCGAAGGAGCATAGTCCGGAACCGGAAACCTCTCATGCCGCCGCGCCCGAACGGGCTGCGCGGGATCAGTCAGCACGAGCAAGCCGCCAAACGCCCTTCGAAGCGCAAGCAGCGACCGCGCCGCCTCATCGACGATCAGCTTGATCGACGGCGTCGCACATCGCATCGTCAGCAATTCACGCACGGCTGCAGCACATGACCTGCGCAAACGCGCCGGATCGGTTTGTGCGATCATCGCAACGCCGGCGGATTGCGCCGTCAACTCCGTTGGAAAGCTGCGGGCGATCTGGCCGATTTCATGCCGCCCCTCTTCGCTTGGCAGCAGATCGAGATGGACGGCCACCCTTCGCCATGCGGACATTGCGCGGAGAAGACCAGTCGATGCCGACTCTAATTCCAGCATGTGATAGCGAACGTCATAGGACTCGCCGCCTGCCTCATCCATGAGGGGATCGAGAGCACCGATCCGCTGCGCCAGACCGAAGCCGATCCGGCGGGATCCCTCTCGCCTTTCCGACAACGTCGCGACGAGCTGAGCCAGGATTTCCGTCGCCAGCGCAGCCATCTCCTTCGCCAGCCGCCTTGGCGCATCGCCGAAATCCGTCATCGCCATCACCAGGCCCGAACACACGATGCCGACGCAGATCTCGCTGGCGCGGTTCACCGCAAGCGTGAAGACCTCGCCATTGGCGCCACCGGTGGCGCCAAGCAGGTCGCTTGCGACGATTGCAGCGGTAAAGCCCGCGAGCGCTGCCGAATAGGACGCAAAATTGCGCAGCAGCGTCGCCACGAAAGCGCAGCCCGCGCTCCAAAGCGCCAGTCCAAGCAGGAATCCGACCCGCTGTTGCGGAAAGAGTGCTGCCAGCACCACGATCGCCACAGCGCCGATCGTCGTCCCGATCAGGCGAAACCAGCCCTTGCGCAGCGCAGCGCCGAGGTGCGACTGGCTGGCGATCGCGGCCGATGCACCGGCCCAGGACGGAATCTCGAGCTGAAGCCAGAAGCTGAGATAGAGGGCGAGGCAAACGCTTGCCCACAAGCGCAACCCAAACATCAGCGCCGACGCCGGAACGCGCAGCCGGTCGGCAAGCCGTCTTGCTTCGGGAAGCCGGCCCGCAGTCCAATCAAGCAGAAGCGACGCCGCCCTGGTCATCTGCCTCACCTATGCACATCGGGCAGACTGCGCGCTGATCTCAATCGAGCTCATGCCGCATCAGTAATGATCGGTCATGGGACCGACCTTACCACGGAACACGCGGTAGCCGATCACGATGTAGAGCAGCATGAGCGGGAACACGAACAAGCCCTCGCCCCAGAACATGAAGGCGAGGCTGGAATGCGGCGCGGCCGCCTCCTCTATGGTGATGACAGAGGGGATCATATAGGGCCAGAACGACAGCGCCAGTGTCCCGAAGGCGGTAACGAAGATCGTCGCCACCATGTGGAACGGCCAGTAATCGTTATGGCGCAGGATGCTGGTGGCAAGCACCAGCGCCGCAGTGGCACCGATCGCCGGGAACGCGAACAGATAGGGCCTGTCGGTCCACCGCTGCAGGATCGGAAGATTCTCGATGAGCGCATGGGCGAAGACGACGATCAGGAACACCAGCACGGCGATCGCAAGGACCGGGATCTGGCGGCGCGCGGTGGCGCGAACCGCCCCCTCGCTCTTCCGCACCAGCCAGCAGGCGCCGAGCAGCGCGTATCCGAGGCAAAGGCCGATACCGCACAATACGGCAAAGCCGGTCAGCCAGCCGAGCGCGCCGCCGGAATATTCGCCATTGGTGAACTCAAGTCCCTCGACCAGCGCGCCGACCATCGCGCCCTGCATGAAGCTCGCAACAAGCGAGCCACCGGAGAAGGCGACATCCCAGACCCAGCGCGAGGCCAGCGCCTTGTTGCGGAACTCGAATGCCACGCCGCGCAGGATCAATCCCAGCAGCATGACGATGACGGGGATATAGAAGGCCGACAACAGGATCGCGTAGGCAGCGGAAAACGCACCCCACAGGATCACGCCAGCCACGACCAGCCAGGTCTCGTTGCCATCCCAGACCGGCGCGACCGTGTGCAGCATTTCGGCCCGATCCTTCTCGTTCTTGGCCAGGCCGAACAGCAGGCCGACGCCGAGGTCAAACCCGTCGAGCAGGAGATAGATCAGGATACTGATTGCGAGCAGCGCTACCCAGAACATCACCATGTCTATTCTCCTGCACTGATGTAGCTGCGTGCGCCGACCGGGGGCTGATCGGCCATCGACATGGGCCGGTTCGGTGCCGCTTCGCGCGGCTCCGTGGTCGGAATTCCGGCCGGGCCGGCGCGCAGCAGGCGATAGATGTAGTAGGTGCCAAACGAAAAGATGAAGGCGTAGACCAGGACGAACAGGATCAGCGTGGTCAAGGCGGCGGACGCGGTGAGGAACGGCGTCATCGCATCAGCCGTGCGCAGCACGCCATAGACGGCCCAGGGCTGACGGCCGACTTCCGCGGTGTACCAGCCGGTGAGGATCGCGATCCACGGCAGCGGAAAGCTGAGAAAGATACCCCAGAGCAGCATGCGGTTCCGCTCGAGCCGATGCTTGAGGCTGAGATAGGTCCCGAGCCAGGCCAGCCCCAGCATCGCGAGACCGCAGCCGACCATGATGCGGAAGGTGAAGAACGGGATGATCACCGGCGGCCGGTCCTGCGGCGGGAATGTCGTCAGACCGACTTCCTTTGAGGTCAAGCTCATGCTGCCGATGATGCTGCCGAGCACGGGAATGCTGATCGCGTATTTGTTGGACTCCGTGCTCGAATCGGGAACCGCGATCAGCACTTCGGAGGCGGGCTGCTCGTCGTGCCAACGGGCCTCGATCGCGGCGAATTTGGCCGGCTGATAATCGTGGACATAGTCGCCGACGAGATGTCCGATGAAGAGCTGGATCGGAAGCAGCACCGCCGCAAGCGAAAGGCCCATGCGCAGCATCACCCGCGCCTCTACGTAATAGGTCCGCCGCAGCAGGTACCACGCGCCGGTCGCCGCCACGCAGAACGCACCGGTCAGGTAAGAGGCGATCAGCATGTGCGGAAAGCGCACCCAGACCACGCGATTGAAGAGGATCGCCACCCAGTCGTCAGGCGCGAACTGTCCCTTCTCCAGGACATAGCCGACCGGCGCCTGCATCCAGCTGTTGTTGACCATGATCCAAAACGCCGAAAGCGTCGTTCCCAGCGCCACCATGGCAGTGGAGAACAGATAGAACCATGGCGGCACGCGGTTGCGGCCGAAGATCAGGATGCCGAAGAAGCTCGCCTCCAGCATGAAGGCGGTGAACGTCTCGTACGACAATAGCGGCCCCTGGATCGGTCCCGACATCTTGGCCAGCACGCTCCAGTTGGTGCCGAACTGGAATCCCATGACCACGCCCGACACCACGCCCATGCCGAAGGCAACGCCGAAGATCTTGAGCCAGAACTCGAACAGTGTCCGGTACACCGGCTTGCCGGTACGCATGTGCATCGCTTCGAGCACGGTCAGCCACGCGGCCAGGCCGATCGTGAACGAGGGGAAGATGATGTGAAAGGAGATGGTGAAGGCAAACTGCAATCGTGACAGGAGAAGTGCTGTGGCATCCATCGGAAGTCTCCTGCCTTCTCAAGCCCGTTGCGCTGCCGACGTCGGTGTGGCGGCCGGCGGTGGAATGTTGTCGACCTTCAGAATTTTGGCGGTGGTCGCACGGATGCGCCGGCAGAAATCCGCATCATCGATCAGCGATATGCCGTAGGATGGGATGATTTCTTTCAGCTTGGGCAGCCAGGCATTCGCCGTGAGCTGGCCGGCAAAGCACTTCTCCAGCACGCTGATGGCGATGAAGGCCGCGGTCGAGGCGCCCGGCGACGCGCCAAGCAGCGCGACCAGCGAATGATCAGCAGCGCCGACCAGTTCAGTGCCGAATTCAAGCAGTCCGCCGCGCTTGACGTCCGGCTTGATGATCTGGACGCGCTGGCCTGCGACCTGCAGCCGCCAGTCCTTGGGATCAGCGTTCGGATAATACTGGTCGAGCGTCGCCAGCCGATGGCTCTCGGACTGCAGCACCTGCCCGATCAGATATTCGGTCAGGTCGAAATTGTCGCGCGCCACCGCAAGTAGCGGTTCGACGTTGGCGGGCCGGATCGACTCGAATAAATCGAGCCGCGAGCCGTGCTTGAGGAACTTGCTGGAGAAGCCGGCATAAGGCCCGAACAACAGCGAGTGCTGCCCGCCGATGACGCGGGTGTCGAGATGCGGCACCGACATCGGCGGCGAGCCGACCGCAGCCTTGCCATAGACCTTGGCGTGGTGACGCTTATTGACCGCGGCATCGTCGCAGCGCAGCCAGATGCCCGAGACGGGGAAGCCGCCATAGCCGTTCCCTTCCGGGATGCCGGATTTCTGCAAGAGCGGCAGCGCGCCGCCGCCGGCGCCGATGAACACGAACTTTGTCTTGACTGTCCGTTTCTCGCCGGTGTCGGTATCGTGAACCTCGATCCGCCAGCGACCATCCTGATCGCGAACGAGATCAGTGACGACGCTCTTGTAATGGACGGCGCAGCCGGGCTGGCTGACGAGATGATGAACCAGATGATGGGTCAGCGAGCCGTAGTCGACATCGGTGCCGGTGATGATCCGCGTTGCAGCGACCGGATCGTCGCCACTACGGCCTTCCATCACCAGCGGCACCCAGTCGGCGATCTGCTTCGGATCCTCGGTGTACTCCATGCCCTCATAGCAATGATGGGCCGACATCGCCTTGAACCGCTTCCTGAGGAACTCGACATTGTCGGCGCCGGACACGAAGCTCATATGCGGCACCGGATGGATGAAGGTGCGCGGATCCGAGATCGCGCCCTTGCCGACAAGAAAGGACCAGAACTGCCGCGACAGATCGAATTCGACATTGACCTGCAGCGCTTTGGAAATGTCGACGCTGCCGTCGGGCCGCTCCGGCGTGTAGTTCATCTCGCAATTGGCGGCGTGCCCGGTGCCGGCATTGTTCCAGGCATCCGAGCTTTCCAGCCCGCAATCCTCCAAGACCTCGAACATCGAGATGGTGAGTTGCGGCTCCAGCTCCTTGAGGAAAACGCCTACCGTAGCGCTCATGATGCCTGCGCCGATGAGGACGACGTCCGGCTCGCCAGTGGGGATGCTCTGCATGGATGTCTCCTTCCGGGTTGATATCGCTGTCCTGAACGACTCACGCCGAGGCGGACTGTTTCTCCTTGGCCCGGAACGGCACATGCGCACCGGGCCGCAGCACCACATAGCCGCGGCGCCAGGATGAATTGTCGGTCAGTTTCCAGCTATGTCCGGAGCCGGCAGTGTCTTCCGCCAGCAGGATGTCGCCGGGATGCAGCAGGAAGTGCTCGCCGTCGCGGGTCTGGAAATCCAGCGTCCCGGAGAGCGTGATCACCAATTGGCGGATCGGCGCGGTGTGCCAGGCGAACGCACCGCCCGATGCCGTCTCCTGGAAGGAGATGGTGACGGCGTCGGCCTTGCTGCTGAGCCAATCGCCGCGCTGGCCCGGCTCAAGCTCGATGAACCCATCCTCGAAATGCGAATTGTTGTCTTCACCGGTCCATAACCTGACGCATCTGATCATGCTGCGCTCCTTCAGCTTGTCGGTGTGCCGGCTTTGACCGGCGCGTTGCCTTGGGCCACATAGGGCTTGACCATCTTGGCGGGATCGACGACACGGTCGAATTCCGGCTCGCTGACGAAGCCGAGCTTCAGCGCCGCCGCCTTCAGCGTGAGATCGTTGTCCATCGCGTGGTGCGCGATCGCCGACGCCTTGTCGTAGCCGATCACGGGCGCGAGCGCGGTGACCAGCATCAGCGAGCGTTCGACATATTCCTTGATCTTTTTCTCGTTGGGCTTGGTGCCCTCGACCAGGAACTTGCGGAAATTCGTGCAGCCGTCGGTCAGGATCGTGATCGACTGGGCGATGTTGTGGATCATCAGCGGCTTGTAGACGTTCATCTCCAGATAGCCGCTGGCGCCGCCGAAGCCGACCGCGACATCGTTCGCCATCACCTGCACCGCGATCATCGTCAGCGCTTCGGCCTGGGTCGGGTTGACCTTGCCCGGCATGATCGAGGAGCCTGGTTCATTCTCCGGGATCATCAGTTCGGCAAAGCCGGCGCGCGGGCCGCAGGACATCAGGCGGATGTCGTTGCCGATCTTGTAGAGCGAGACCGCAAGCGTGCGCAGCGTGCCGGAAAGCTGCACCAGCGCATCATGCGCGCCCTGCACGGTGAACTTGTTGGGCGCACTGACGAACGGCAACCCGCTCAGGCGCGCGATCTCGGCGGCGACAGCCTCGGCAAAGCCCGGCGCCGCATTGATGCCGGTGCCCACGGCGGTGCCGCCAAGCGCCAGCCGGAACACGCCCTTGAGCGCGTCCTCGATCCGCGCAAGGTCATCGGCGAGCATGCCGGCATAGCCCGACCATTCCTGGCCGAGCGTCAGCGGCGTCGCATCCTGCATGTGGGTGCGGCCGATCTTGACCACGTCGTCCCACTGTTTGGCTTTGGCATCGATCGCGTCGTGCAGGGCCTTCACCGCCGGAACAAGGCGTTGCGTCACGTTGACGGCGGCCGCGATATACATGGCGGAAGGAAAACTGTCGTTCGAGGATTGCGACATGTTGACGTGATCGTTCGGATGAACCGGATGCTTGCTGCCGAGCGGCGTGCCTGCGAGCTGGCAGCATCGGTTCGAGATCACCTCGTTGACGTTCATGTTGAATTGCGTGCCGCTGCCGGTCATCCAGACGTGCAGCGGAAACATGTCGTGATGCTGGCCCTGCAGGATTTCGTCGCAGACATGGACGATCAGCTTGTGCACCTTGGCATCCAGCCGCTTGCCCGCATGGTTGGCGTTCGCGGCCGCCTTCTTCAGGATCGCGTAGGAATGGATCATCTCGCGCGGCATCAGGTCCTTGCCGATGCTGAAGTGCTCGAGCGAACGCTGGGTCTGGGCGCCCCAGAGCTTATCGGCGGGGACTTCGACTTCACCAAGACTGTCGGTTTCCTTGCGGAAGTCACTCATGGTCGCCTCTCTTTACGCGCGGTTCGAAAAGCAAGCATCGGCGTTGCGGCAAGGCTACGTGCGGGGTCGCGTACAGGCTTCCTGAAACGAACGTCTTTTACGGAATTGCATGTCAGCACTGCGCTGCGACAATTTTCGCGAATTTCCGTCGTCACAAGCAAGAACGACGCGCCAGCGCGGAAGGCCGCGCGCAAGCACATCAGTACAAACGGCTACGATTGCCGCTATCGCCGATAGTGTTCACTTTGGCCGAGGCCGCGAAAGCATTCACGCCGTCGCAAAGCCATCGCCTGTCTCAACGGAACGGCGACGCATTCCCGGCGCGAAGACAACACGGTCGGGATGCGTGAACACTTCGTAGCCGTCGTCGCGCGCAATGGCGATCAAGGTGATCCCCGCTTCGTCAGCGGTCTTGATCGCGAGCGTCGTCGGTGCGGAAACGGCGACGATGATGGGCGCGCCGATCATGGCGGTCTTCTGCACCATCTCGACCGAGATGCGGCTGGTGAGCAGAATTGCACCGTTCGAGACCGACCTGTTGTGACGGATTAGCGCGCCGGCGAGCTTGTCGAGTGCGTTGTGGCGACCGACATCCTCGCGCACCGGGCCGACGCCGCCATCGGCCTGCCAGAAAGCGGCCGCATGCACAGCGCGGGTTTTCTGGTTCAGGTCCTGCAGCGAGGGAAGCGCACGCATGGCTTCCAGAAGATCGCGGGCATCGAACGTCGCGCCCTTCTTCACCCTGGGAACCGCGCGCCTCGCCTCCACCAGGCTTTCGATGCCGCAAAGACCGCAACCGACGGGGCCCACCGAGGCACGGCGCCGCGCGAACAAGGCCGCGGTCCGATTTTCTGCAAGCCAGATCCGGACCTCGATGCCGAGATCAGTCTCGATCAGATCGAGACTCCTGATCTCCTCGGTGCGGGCAACGATGCCCTCCGTCATGGCGAAGCCGACGCCGAAATCCTTCAGATCGGCAGGCGTCGCCATCATCACGGCATAGGTCGATCCGTCGAAGGTCAGCGCGATGGCGGTCTCTTCCGCCACCGCTCGTGACGAAGAGCTCGCGCGGCCGCCCCGCCAGTTCAGGCCGGTTCGTTCGATGAAAGCACCATCGGCGGCCATGATCACCTCAGCTCGGGTTCGGCGTCGAATGCGCGGCGGGCTACACGGCTCAGGTCAGGAGTTCCTGTTCCGCGTCGCCTCGTAGAGGAACCAGGTCCGGCGCTCGGTCTCGTCGATCCAGTTTTCCAGCAGGCTCGCGGTGGCGACGTCGCCATATTCGTCACAGACATTGTGAACCTGGCGCATCTCCCGCGTGAGCTGTTGGTTGTCGCTGCCCAGTTCAGCCAGCATGTCCTGCGGATCGACATAGTCGGCGTCGTTGTCGAGGATGCGCTGCTGGCGTGCGATCTGACCGATCGAGCGGATCGTGGTGCCGCCGATCTTGCGCGCGCGCTCGGCGATCGGATCGGTCATCGCGAAGATCTGGTCGGATTGCTCGTCGAGCAGAAGATGGTAGTCGCGGAAGTGCCTGCCCGACATATGCCAATGGAAGTTCTTGGTCTTGACGTAGAGCGCAAACACGTCGGCCAGCAGGCCGCTGAGCGCCGCTGAGATGTCGCGAGTCGCTTCGGCTTTCAGGTCGGTCGGGCTCTGCAATTCGGGGCGCGTGGACTTGAGCATTCGTGCCATCCTTGTTTCTTGGTCGGCGGCCGCAGCGTTTCCGGGCCGTCCTCGACGGTTGCGATACCGTGCATCTCAGAGCGTATCTTTCCGAAGCCTGCGGACTCTTTCGGATTCGCACGGATTTCGGGACATTCTTCCGAATTGGCTGCGAAACCCGCGCAGAACGGGGCGGGTCAGACTTTGCGAAAGCTTGCGCGGTACTGGCTCGGCGTGATCCCGAGGCGCTTGACGAACACGACGCGCATATGCTCGGCGCTGCCAAAGCCGCTTTCATGCGCGACCACTTTCAGCGCAAAGTCGGTGCCTTCGAGGCGGTTGCGCGCGGCATCGACGCGCGCGCTTTCGACGAATTCGGCCGGCGTCACATTGGTCTCGCGCTTGAACGCGCGCGCAAAACTGCGTGCGCTCATTCCGGCGACCTGCGCCAGCACCTCAACACCGTTCCGCTCACGCAAATGCGCCATCACATGGGTATGAACGCGCGCGATCGGCGAATCCTTCTCGGCCGGCGGCACGAGATAGGGACTGAACTGGGATTGCCCGCCCTGCCGCTGCGCCACCACGACGAGCCGCTTGGCGACCGCGAGAGCGACTTCTGGCCCGTGATCATCCTGCACGATCGCGAGCGCGAGATCGATTCCTGCCGTGACGCCGGCCGAGGTGAGCAGCGGCCCGTCGCGGAGATAGATGCGATCGAACTCGACCTTCGCCTTCGGGAACTGGCGGGCAAGACTAGGCGCATTCTGCCAATGCGTCGTTACCGTCTTGCCGTCGATCAGGCCGGCATGGCCGAGCGCGAACGCGCCGGTGCAGATTGAGCCATATTGCTGACAGCGCGAGGCCCTCTCGCCAAGCCAGTCGACAAGCCGCGGATCCGGCGGCGTGGTCGGAAGCGCCGGTCCGCCGGCGACCAGCGCGAGATCGAACGCCTGCTCCGCATCGGCAAATGTCATCTCCGGCGTGATCGACATCCCGTTCGACGCGCGGTACGGCTGCCGTTCGGCACCGATCAGCGTGAGGACGTAGCCGCGATCCGTTCCGACGAACGCGTTAGTCTCGGCGAACACGTCAAGCGGGCCAGCGACATCGAGCGCCTGCACTTCCGGAAAGATCGCCAGCGCGACCGCCTTCATCGACCAACAATCCAGTTGCTGCGCGTGGATGCGCGCCATGACTATGCATGGAATCCTGCCAGCCGGCCATGCATTTCAGCCAGCGGCTTCTTGCACGAACGCCATCGGCAGAAAAGCATGGTGTTTTGACGGTTTCGCAGGGATCGGCGGCGTTGTTCGCGCCAACGTAAAGCGTCAATTGTGAGGTGAGCTATTCACAAAGACCATAAGGACATCAGATCATGACCAGGATCATTGCCGGCATCACCGTTCCCGACAGCAAGCTGGCGCGCGAGGTCGACGAACTGGTTCGCGACACCGAATCCGAACTGCTCTACCACCATTCCAATCGCGTCTTCCTGTTCGGCGCGCTGGCCGGGCAGCGCCGCGGGCTGAAGGTCGATCATGAACTGCTCTATGTCGGTGCGATGTTCCACGACATGGGCTTGCAGGCACCCTATGCCAGCACCAGCGAGCGTTTCGAGGTCGATGGCGCCAATGCCGCCGCAAGCTTCCTCCGCGCCCATCGCATCAATGAGCGCGACGTCGAGGACGTCTGGGACGCGATCGCGCTGCACACCACGCCAGGCATCCCGCAGCACAAGCGGCCGGTGGTGGCGCTGGTGACGGCCGGCGTCGAGATGGATGTGCTGGGGCTGGATTTTGACTCCTTCACGGCCGCACAGCGCCATGAGGTCTGCGCCCATCATCCACGCGGCCACGACTTCAAAAACGGCATCATCGATGCGTTTGCCGCCGGTACGATCAAGAAGCCGCAGACGACCTTCGGCAACGTCAAGGCGGATGTGCTGGCGCTGCGCGACCCGACCTACCACCGGATCAATTTCTGCGACGTCATCCTGAACTCGAAATGGCCGGAATAACGAAGGCTTGCATCAACGCATGGCGAACGGCGTCGAAACAACCACCGCGAGCGGAGCGGCGCCGATGACCGGCTTCGCTCCGCATCCAAAGAGAGCCAGGAGATTGCCGGCGGAGATATTCACTAGCTCATCACCCGACGATCCGAATCCGTCGCGGCCGAACGACACTATTTACCGCAAACCGCCGCGTCGACATCCAATTCGTTTGTCCCCCCTCGAAATCCATTCGCCCAAATGGGAGCCAAGCTACCTTGGCGCTCCTCTTGTCGTATGATCTGGATCCAGCTTCAGTTTGGAGCCGCGCGATCGCTCGGATCTTCAATCCTCTCCAAGACCATAGATTTCAGAGAAGAAATAGCAGACTGAATCGTTCGCGTTTCCTCTTCGTTGAACGATGTCTTACCAACGTCTAACGCATATGCTCGAGAGTCCTCCAAGACTCCCCAAAAGCTGAGAAATGTTTCCTTCCATGAAGCCCGCACATTTTCCAGTGCATTAAGCAAGCCCTCGAGGTCAGCTATCAGGGCATCGAGAGGGACTGTCCGCTGCTCAAACGCGGTCAGCCGACCTAGCATAAGGCCATATTGCCGCTGATTAAACTCGCTCATCACCCGTCTCCGCTCAACGCCGATCCGATAGGCTCAACTGAGACAATCACAAGATCTCCGTCAAAAAGATCTCGAATACATGCAGTTATTTCGTCCGAAAATTCTATCCATGTGGCAAGTCCGTTCTTGTCGAAATCGTTCTCGACAGAGAGGTGCAACGATGCTCCGTCCCATGTGCACTCGGCATTCCGATGCCAGGCGCGATTCGTCCGGAAATCCGATGTAATGCATTTGGTTCCTCCCTCGCCCTGATCGACGGGAACGCCATCACACCGAAGCCTAGTTCTATACTGAACCATTGTGACCCTCTGCGCACTTATCAATGAACGGTTCGAATGAACGGCTCCGCCAACGCGTTAGAGATGCCGAGCCGCTTAAGCAGATCAAGCGCGCGCTCCGAAACGACCGTCTGCCGCTACGCCGAAATCACCTTCACTCGCTTGCCCGGGTTTCAACCACGCGAACGTCGGTATCGTCCGCCCCGGATAGAGCTCTCGAAATAGGTCGGACAGCGTTACTTCGACTTCGTCGAAGGCCATGCCGCTGAGGCCGGACTCAAGCAGGGCATTCTTGGCGTCCTCGGTGACGATGAAAACCGGAAAAGTCTCCAAGATCGCATCGCCTGACCACACTTCCATTTAATGAAGTCGCCTCACGATGGGGGGACGAACGCTGGTATCCAGCACCGAAATGCTCACCGAGCCCGCCGGCGACTTCTGGTCGTACGAAAAAAACTTCATCCGGCTACCAAGCATAAGCAGCTCTGTTTGCGTTCAGCAAAGGAAGGCGGCAAGCGATGGACGGCATCAACTAGGTTTATTCATTGCCTTTGCTGCGTCGTGGGAGCTTGCATATCCTGTTTGATATATCCACACCCCGTCGTCGTGTCCGCTTCTTAGAATTTCAATGACTTCATTCAAATCAGCGGTTGGCGGAACGTCCACTGAGAAGAGCAACCGCATTCCAATACTCAGTTCAATTTGGCCGCTTTCGTATGTGCAGCCGGCATCCTCCAGCCTCTTCCAATACTGGCCCCTTCGACTCTCGGTGGGGTCGATTAGAATCATGTAGGTGGAATGATGGCTCCGCTCGACAACCGATTCAAAATCAAACTGCATTGGATCGTCGCTGGGTGACGCCTTTACGATATCGCAATAGCTAATTCCTTGTTTGAAGAATGGACTATTATTGATTTCGAAAAGGCCAGTATCGAGCCTTGCAGCCCACAGCTTTTCGCCCGCATGGCCATGCCAGTCCTCAGGGTCCAACCGAAACCGAACTTTTACGAGCTGATTGCTCATTGCCAGATTGACCCCTACCACTTAGGCGGGGCCATGCCGCACGCCTTCTTCATAGTCGGAAATCAGTTTTCCAGCAACTCGATCTCTTCAGGAGTCTTCTGAGTCGGATCGTTCTGTACGTTGCGGAGGAGATAATACTCTGTCTCATCCTTTATGTCGCCGCGCTTTATGATCTTTGCGTAGTTCTTCGAATATCGTCTCCGCAATTCAGAGAGCGTGACAATGCCGCGGCTTCGAAGCTCGGAGTCGAATTTCTCGACCTCCGCAGGGGCAAAATGTGCCGACCCTTCCACGCAATCATTGATTGCCTGGCGGAGCCCTTTGAAGGCCAGCTTCATGCTCTTTTTCTCGGTTGCTTCAAGGCTGGCCATGGGCCGTTTGTCCGGCGCCATATCCTCAACAGCCTTGAGATATCTCTCAATGTAAAATGAAAAAAATTCTTTTAGCTGCGCATATTCCAATTCAGGCTCGTCTTGCATCCCAACCATCCGTCGCGGCCCATGAGCCCTAGGCGAGTTGTCTGGCAAAGCTCTAAATAGGGTAGTCGATTGTCGTATGCATGTCGATCCGATTGGTTGAAATCCAGACATGTCACCACCTATGCGGATTCGGCCTGAACCTCCGATCTGGCGGCTGGTTGCCTAACCCTGCGGTGCCCGGCATGCTAGGCCTCCTCGATCCCTCCCTGCGAAGGCCTGAACACCGCAATGTCCGACCAGTTCTCCAACACCCAGCAGATCCGCAAACCGGCCGTCATCTCCAAGGGCGGCATCGTCGCCGCGCAATCGCGAAGGGCTGCCGAGGTCGGCGCGGCCGTGCTGGCGGCGGGCGGCGATTGCGTCGATGCCGTGGTCGCGACCACCTTCGCGCTCGGCGTGGTGGAGCCCTGGATGAGCGGGATCGGCGGCGGCGGCGCCATGGTGCTCTATCGCGCCCGCGAAAACCGCTATGAGGTGATCGATTACGGCATGCGCGCGCCGAACAGCCTTCGCATCGAGGACTATCCGCTGACCGGCGACGGCACCGCTTCCGACCTGTTTCCCTGGCCGCGGGTGAAGGACGACCGCAACCTGCATGGCCCCGGCTCGGTCGCGGTGCCCGGCGTGGCGGCAGGCATGGAGGAGGCGCATCGCCGCCATGCCAAATTGCCGTGGAAGGACTTGCTCAAGCCGAGCGTCGATCTCGCCAGCGAAGGCCTGCTGGTCGACTGGTGGACCACGCTGATGATCGCAAGCTCAGCCGCCGATCTCCGCCGCTATCCGGCGAGCGCGGCTGCCTATCTGCAGGACGGCCTGCCGCCGAATGCGCAATGGGGCATCAAGTCCGTGCTGCGACTGCCGCAGGACCGGCTCAAGGCAACCATGGCGCAGCTCGCGGCCGAAGGACCGCGCGACTTCTATGAGGGCGGCCTCGCGCGCAGCATCGCCGCCGACATCCGTGAGAATGGCGGCGCACTGTCGGTCGAGGATCTGGCTGCGTTCCGCGCGCATGTGCGCGAGCCGCTGCGCATCCCCTATCGCGGCGGCTACGTCTATGCGACGCCCGAACTGACCGCAGGGCCGACGCTCGCGCATACGCTGCGCCTGCTGCAGCAGAGCGTCCAACCCTCGCCCTCCCCGGAGGCCGCCGCCTACACGGCTTACGCACAGGCGCTGCAGACCGCCTATCGCGAACGCCTGCAAGGCATGGGCGATGCCGATGGCCGCCGCTCGCTCGGCGCGGAAGCGGTCGCGCCCGCCTGCACCACGCATTTCTCCGTCGTCGACCGCGATGGCAACATGGCGGCGGTGACGCAAACGCTGCTGTCGACCTTCGGCTCCAAATTCGTGACGCCACAGACCGGCATCACCATGAACAACGGCATCATGTGGTTCGATCCGACGCCGGGCACGCCGAATTCGCTGGCGCCGGGCAAGCGCTGCCTGACCAACTATACGCCGGCCGTGGCGCAGGCTGCTGACGGCCGGCGCCTCGCCGTCGGCGCCTCAGGTGGCCGGCGGATTCTTCCGGCGGTGACGCAGCTTCTCTCCTTCGTGATGGATTTCGGCATGGACCTCGATGCCGCGATCCATCAGCCGAGGATCGACGCCAGCGAAGGCGCAATCGTGATCGGCGATGCGCGGCTGCCACCAGCGGCGCGCGAGGCGCTGCGCGCACGGTTCGACTATGAAGAAGCGCGGATGCAGACGATGCCGCTGAAATTCGCTTGCCCCAGCGTCGTGCTGCGCGACGGCGCCAGCAACAGCGGCGCCGCGGAGCCGTTCCACGTCTGGAGCGAAGCGGTGGCGGAAGGTTGATGTCTCTCTCTTCACCTCTCCCATCGGGAGAGGTCGGCGCGCAGCGCCGGGTGAGGGGTTACGGTTTCTCATGGGCACTCGAGCCCCTCACCCGATTCGCATCTTGCGATGCGATCCGACCTCTCCCCGATGGGGAGAGGTTTTGCACCTCCCGCATAGCACCAACTCGATCTCATCTCATCGCGCTCAATTCAACCCGATATCGCCGCCGACAGTACCGCTTCGAGTTCCTGCCTGACATCGTCGAGCGGCTGCGCGTTGCGCGCGGCGCGGCACAGCGCGAGCGCGCCCTCGATCGAGGCGACGACCAGCGCGGCCAGCCGCCGCGCGCGGGCCGGCGTCACGCCGTCGCGGCGCAGCGCGGCGATCATGATCTGCTGCCAGTCCGCGAACACGCCATCGGCGAGATCGAGCAAGTGGCGCTGCGCGGCTTCGTCCGGCGCTCCCGCATTGTCCATGGCGTCGGAGACATATCGCTCGACCGCCACGGCGAGCACCGGGCAACCGGCCTGAAACCTGCTGCGCTCGAGAATTTTTCGCCACAATGCGATGAAGGCGCGCAAGCCATCGATCGTGCCGCGCTCGCGCGTGAACTGCTCCAGCGGCTTGCTCACCTGTGCGCCGGCATAGACGATCGCATCTTCGATCAATTGCTGCTTGCCGCGCGGAAAATGATGGCTGATCGAGCCGCGCGGCGTGCCGGTATGGCGGACCACCTCGCGCATGCTGGTGGCGTTGACGCCACGGCGGCTCAAGAGGTCGGCCGCTCCCGCCACCATCTTTGCTCTCGTACTGGAAATCATCCTTGCCTCGTGGATTCGTCGATCCAGACTAGACTATGACACTTGACATAGCCAGCCCGATATGCGGCTATGTCAAATGTCATAGCTGGCCGGGCGAGAGTGGCGCGATGACGAATGCTGACAACGAAAGGGAGGAACTATGACCACGCCAGGCAGCATCCGGACTGAAGCACACGACCACATCTTCAAGATCGTCATCGACAACCCGGCCAAGAAGAACGCCTTCTCGCCCGCGATGATGGAGCAGCTCTCCGACGCGCTGACCGAGCTGCACAACAACGATGCCTGTTGGGTCGGCGTCATCTGCGCCGAAGGCAAGGATTTCACCGCCGGTCTCGACATGCCGAAATTCTTCGGCCCCACTGCCGAGAAACGCAACATCAAGGAGGGCAATGTCGACGCGTTCGGCCTTTCCAAGCGTTGCAGGAAACCGATCGTCACGGCGGTACAAGGCATCGTGTTCACGATCGGCATCGAGCTGATGCTGGCCGGCGACATTGTCGTTGCCGCTGATGACAGCCGGTTCTGCCAGATGGAGGCCAAGCGCGGTATCGCGCCCCTCGGCGGCGCGCATTTCCGCTTCCTGTCGCGCACCGGATGGGGCAATGCGATGTATCACCTGTTCCTGTGCGACGAATTCACGGCGCAGCGCGCCCGCGAGATCGGCCTGGTGCAGGAGGTGGTGCCAGCGGGCCAGCAGGTCGCCCGCGCGATGGAGCTTGCCGCCGCGATCGCGCGCAACGCGCCGCTCGGCATCCAGGCGACCAAGGAAGCAGCCGCGAAATATATCGACGGCGGCGAGGCCGCTGCGATCGCCTTTATCCCGTCGATCCGCGAACGCGTCCTGAACAGCGCAGACGCCCGCGAAGGCATTCAGTCCTTCATCGAACGGCGGGCTGCGGTGTTCCAGGGACGCTGACGCGGCTGAACCTAAAGCTGCGTCAGGAGATCATCGATCCGGATCGGGAAGCGGCGCACGCGAACGCCTGTGGCGTGCCAGACCGCATTGGCGACCGCACCGGCGCTGCCGGTGACGCCGATCTCGCCGACGCCCTTGATGCCGAGCGCATTCACATGCGGATCGTGCTCGTCGACGGTCAGCACATCGAGCGACGGCACATCGGCATTCACAGGGATATGGTACTCGGCGAGGTTCGCGTTCAGGATGCGGCCGGAACGGTGGTCCATGACGGCTTCCTCGTGCAGCGCGAACGATACGCCCCAGATCATGCCGCCGAAGAGCTGGCTCTGCACCAGCCTGGGATTGATAATGCGGCCGGCTGCAAAGGCGCCAACCAGGCGCGTGACGCGGATCTGGCCGAGTTCGGGATCGACCTTCACCTCCGCGAAAACAGCGCCATGGGCGTGCATGGCATAGTTCGACTGCGCCGCAGGATCTGCCGCGCCGCCGCCGCTGGCTTCGATCTCGGTGACGCCGGCACGCGTGAGGATGTCGGCATAGCTTTCGCTGCGCGCTTCGTCGTCGCGGCGGAACAACCGCCCTTCCCGCGCGATCACGCCGGCATTGCCGGCGCCGAACAGCGGCGAGCGCTGGTCATTGGTCGCGAGATCGGCGAGCTTTGCGATCACGGCCGCACCGGCATTGTGGATCGCAGCACCGGCGGTCGCGGTATGGGCCGAGCCACCGGCAATGCCCGCGTCCGGCAGATCCGACGTGCCCGACCTGAATTCGACCTGGTCGATGCCGAGCCCGAGTCCGTCGGCCGCGATCTGGGCGAGCGCGGTCCACGCGCCCTGCCCCATGTCATGCGCGCCGGTCTCCATCACGCCGGAGCCGTCGCTGCGGATCACCGCGCGCGCCTGCGCCTGGAACATCAGCGCCGGAAAGGTCGCGGTGCCCATGCCCCACCCGACCAGGAAACCATCATCGTCGCGCATCTGCCGCGGCGCGAGCGGACGCCCTGCCCAACCGAAGCGTTCGGCACCCTTGGCATAACACTGCCGCAGCGCCTTCGAGGAAAACGGCTTTCCGGAGATCGGCTCGACTTCGGCGTAGTTCTTCAGGCGAAAATCGAGCGGGTCCATTCCGCACGCCACCGCGATCTCGTCGATGGCACTCTCCAGCGCGATCGAGCCGGTCGCCTCTCCCGGCGCGCGCATGAACAGTGGCGTGCCGGTATTGACGCGCACCGCTTCATGCGAGGTCTTGATCGCGGGGCTTGCATAGAGCGTGTGCGAGGCGTCGGCGGCCGGCTCGTAGAAATCATCGAACGTGCTGGTCGTGACCTTGGCGTGATGATCGATCGCGGTCAGGCGACCTTCGCCGTCGGCGCCGATGCGCAGCGTCTGCCGGGTCGGCGGACGATGGCCGACCGGGCCGTACATCTGGTCACGGCGCAGCACGAGCTTGACCGGACGTCCCACCAGCTTGGCCGCCATGATGCCCAGCACTTGCGGCCCGGAGACCAGTCCCTTCGAGCCGAAACCACCGCCGAGGAACGGGCTGCGGATATGAATATTGCCGGGCGGAATTCCGAGCAATCCGCCGAGCCGCATCTGTGCCATCGCCATGCCCTGGCTCGGCGTATCGATCGAGAGCTTGTCGCCGTCCCAGGCCGCGACCATCGCGTGCGGCTCCATCGCATTGTGATACTGCGCCGGCGTTTCATACGTCGCCTCGATGCGGTTCGATGCACCGGCGAGCGCAGCATCGACATCGCCATGCCGGACCTCGGCCGGATTGCCGATACCGACCACCGGCGGCACATAGCTCTCGGCACCATCAAGGCCGACCCGCGCGGACTCGATGTGATATTGCGGCGACAGCAGCGCCGCGCCTTCGGTCGCGGCTTCCAGCGTCTCGGCGATCACGACCGCGATCGCCTGGTTCGCATAGCGCACCTCGTCGTTCTGCAGGAGCTCCATCTTGAATGCGAAAGGATTGGGCTTGCCGTCCGGATCTTCGGCAAGCGGCGGCTTGTGCGAGGGCGTCATCACGTCGACGACGCCGGGATAGCGCTTGGCGGCATCGACATCGAGGGAGGTCACGCGGCCGCGCGCGATGGTGGAGACGGCGATCACGGCATAGAGCATGCCCGCCGGGTGATTGTCGGCGGCATAGCGGGCCTGGCCCTTGACCTTCAGGACGCCGTCGCGGCGGGTCAGCGGCTGGCCAATATTCGAGCCGTGCCTGAGATGGGCAGGATCACGGGTGAGCTCAAGCGACATGGCGCACTCCTGATGAGAAGGGAGAGCCGGGAAGCGCGGGAATGCGCGCCGGCGTGCCCGCGGTGGCGAGCGTCAGCGCCCGGACCACGATACGCTCTGCGAGTTCGATCTTGAACGCGTTGTCGCCAGACGGCTTTGCATCGGCAAGCGCGATGCGCGCAGCCTCGCGGAAGCCCGCAGCATCGGGCGTAACGCCGGCAAGACTCTGCTCCGCGGCCCGCGCGCGCCAGGGCTTTGCCGCGAGGCCGCCGAGCGCGAGCCGTGCCTCGCGGATCAGACCTTGCTCCAGCTGCAGGCTCGCGGCGGCCGATACGACCGCGAATGCATAGGAGGTGCGTTCGCGAACCTTGATATAGCGTGCATGCGCGGCAAAGCCGCGTGCCTCGGCCGGCAACCGCAGCGCGACGATCAGATCACCGCGTTCCAGCAAGGTCTCCCGCTGCGGCGTGTCGCCGGGCAGGCGATGCAGCGCCTCGAGCGCGACCTCGCGCCGCCCGCTCTTGCCTTCGATCTCGACGACCGCATCGAGCGCAACCAGCGGAACGCAGAAATCAGAAGGATGCGTGGCGATGCAAGCCTCGCTCCAGCCGAGCACGGCATGCAGGCGGTTTTCGCCATGGCGTGCGTCGCAGCCAGCACCGGGCCAGCGTTTGTTGCAGGCGCTGGGGGCGTCGTAGAAATAGGCACAGCGCGTCCGCTGCAGCACGTTGCCGCCGACAGTCGCTGCGTTGCGAAGCTGCGCGGACGCGCCCGACAGCAGCGCCTCGGCCACTGACGGAAAGGCGCGGGCGAACTCCGCATCATGCGCGAGATCGGCATTGCGGACCAGCGTGCCGATCCGGACGCCGCCGTCGGCAAGATATTCGACGCGGTCGAGTCCCGGCAGGCGCGTGACGTCGACCAGCCGGCTCGGATGGCAGACGCCGCCCTTCATGAGGTCGAGCAGATTGGTGCCGGAAGCAAGATAAGTGGCGCCCTTCTCGGACGCGGCCGCGACCGCCTCGGCGATGGTGGCGGGCCTGACGTAATCGAACTTCATCATGCGGAGCGCCTCTGTTCGGAGTTCGCGAGAGTTTGTTGGGCCTCAAGCACGGCTTCGGTGATGCCGGCATAGGCACCGCAACGGCACAGATTGCCACTCATGCCTTCGCGCACGCGCTCGGGATCATCGCCGGCCTGGCCTTCGGTGATCAGTCCGATTCCGCTCATGACCTGGCCAGGGGTGCAGAAGCCGCATTGAAAGGCGTCATGCGCGATGAAGGCGGCCTGCACCGGATGGAGCTGGTCGCCATGCGCGACACCTTCGATGGTGAGGATGTCGGCGCCGTCCTGGCTCACCGCCAAGGCGAGGCAGGAATTGATGCGCCGCCCGTTGACCAGGACAGTGCAGGCGCCGCACTGGCCGCGGTCGCACCCCTTCTTGGCGCCGGTCAGATCAAGACGTTCGCGCAACAGATCGAGCAGGGTGACGCGGGGGTCGTCGAGCTCGATCTCCCGCCGCACACCGTTCACGGTGAGGCTGATGGAGAAATTCATGCAGGGCTCCGATCAGTGCTATGGTGGAACTGTTACAGTGGTAATGCACCGCCGGCGTCCGCCAATGTGTTGATCGGCGGACCTTTGCAGGCCGGGTACTCATCGCATATACGGAGGCATCCTCCGTTTTACAAGGGAGGGGAAATCACAAATCTGATGGCCAGTCAGTTCGCAGGAATAGTTCGCAAGCCACGCGCAGATGCCGTGCGCAACCGGGAGCGCGTGCTGGAAGCAGCGAAAGCGGTGTTCAGCGCTGGTGGTCCCGAGGCCAGCCTGGAGGCTGTGGCACGGCACGCCGGCGTCGGCATCGGAACGCTCTACCGTCACTTTCCGACGCGCGAAGCACTGTACGAAGCGGTGTATCGGCGCGAGGTGGATCAGCTCGGCGATCTCGCGGAGCAGTTGCACGAGGAGACCGATCCGGTCGAAGCGCTGCGGCATTGGCTGCACGCCAACGTGCAATTCGTCGCCACCAAGAAGGGCATGGCGGCGGCGCTGGCGCTGGTCGCGCACGGCTCGCCTGAGCTTCACGCCTACTCGCTCGACCGACTGACCAAGGCGATCGCCGCGCTGCTCGCCCGCGCCGTCGCCGCCGGCGAGATCCGGGCCGATATCAGCGCCGAGGACGTCCTGCGCGCGCTGATCGGCCTCTGCTACATGCACGACCAGGCAGGCTGGCAATCGACCGTGCTGCGACTGCTGGATGTGTTCATCGACGGGCTGCGCCTGCAACCGGCGCGGCAGGCGACGGTGGCGGCGCCGAAGCCGGCGAAGAATGCGGTAAAGCGAAAGCGCTAGCTCCAAGCACCGTCATTGCGAGCGCAGCGAAGCAATCCATGTCGCCGCAAGCCGAGATATGGATTGCTTCGTCGCTTTCGCTCCTCGCAATGACGAGAGTGCAACTCACCCAAATCTATGATCGTAGCGCGCGATCGACAGCTCGCTCACATCGATCTCCGGCTTGCGTCCGGACAAGAGGTCGGCCAGCACCCTGCCCGAGCCGCAGGCCATGGTCCAGCCAAGCGTGCCATGGCCGCTGTTGAGATGGAGATTGCCGTATTTTGTCGCGCCGATCACCGGAGGTCCATCCGGCGTCATCGGGCGCAGGCCGCTCCAGAACGTCGCCTTGGCAAGATCGCCGCCACGCGGAAACAGATCCGTGAGCGAATGATCGAGCGTCGCCCGACGCGCCGCATAAAGCTTGTCGGAATAGCCTGAAAGCTCCGCGGTGCCGCCGACGCGGATGCGGTCGCCGAGCCGCGTGATCGCAACCTTGTAGCTCTCGTCCATGACGGTCGATTCCGGCGCGCCGCTGGCATCTACGATCGGCACCGTGATCGAATAGCCTTTCACCGGATACACCGGCAGCGAAATGCCGAGCGGCCTGAGCAGTCGCGGCGACCAGCTTCCGAGCGCGACGACATAGGCGTCGGCCTGCAGCACGCCCTTGCTGGTCGCAACGCCAGTGACGCGCGAGGCGTCGGCGATCAAGCCATCGATGGCGACGTTGAATTCGAAGCGCACGCCGAGCTTTTCGGCATCGAGCGCCAGAGCCTGCGTAAACATGTGGCAATCGCCGGTCTCGTCCTGCGGCAGCCGCAGTCCGCCGGCGACCTTCTCCTTCACCGCGGCGAGCGCCGGCTCGGCGGCAATGCAGCCCTCGCGATCGAGCACCTCGAACGGAACGCCATATTGCTTGAGCACCGCAATGTCATCGGCGGTGTGGTCGAGCTGGGCGGCGTAGCGGAACAATTGCAGCGTGCCGCGGGAACGCTCGTCATAGTGGATGCCGATCTCGCTGCGCAACGCGCGCAGGCAGTCGCGGCTATATTCCGCGATCGGGATCATCCGGCTCTTGTTGACCGCGTACCGCTCCGCGGTGCAGTTGCGCAGCATCTTGAGCAGCCAGATCCACATCGCGGGATCGGGCTTCGGGCGAACCACCAGCGGACCGTGCTTCATCAACAGCCATTTGATGGCCTTGATCGGCACGCCGGGACCGGCCCATGGCGAAGAGTAGCCGGGCGAGACTTCGCCGGCATTGGCAAAAGAGGTTTCCAGCGCGGGCTTGGGCTGGCGGTCGACAACCGTCACCTCATGACCGGCGCGCGCGAGATAATAGGCTGACGTGACGCCGATGACGCCGCTGCCGAGGATGATGACTTTCACGCTTTTCAGGCTCCCGCCGCGGCATGACTTGCCGCTGCAAATAATCTCCGCAACGGCTGGAGCAAGGTCAGGCTACGCGCTTGATGACGTCGCCGAGGATCGACACCATCTCGTCGATATGGCTGCGCTCGACGATCAAAGGCGGCGACATCGCCAAGGAGTCGCCGCTCTGGCGAAGGTAGAGGCCGTGATTGAAACAATCGACCATCATGTCATAGCCGCGTGCGCCGACCCCCTCCTTGCGCGGTGCGACTTCGACAGCGCCCATCAGGCCGACATTACGAATGTCGATCACATTCGGCAGACCCTTGAGCTGATGCAGCGCATCGCGCCAGTATTCGGCGAGCGAAGCGCCGCGCGTCAGCAAGCCTTCGTCCTTGTAGATGTCGAGCGTCGCAAGGCCGGCGGCGCAGGCCACCGGATGCGCCGAATAGGTGTAGCCGTGGAACAGCTCGATCTGGCTTTCCGGCCCGGTCATCAGTCCGTCGTAGATCTTGCGGCTGGCGAACACGGCGCCGCAGGGAACGGTGCCGTTGGTGATGCCCTTGGCGGTCGTCATCAGATCGGGCGTCACGCCGAAGAACTGCGACGCGAACGGCGTGCCGAGCCGGCCGAACCCGGTGATGACTTCGTCGAAGATCAGGAGAATGCCGTGCTTGTCGCACAATTCGCGCAGCCGCTGCAGATAGCCCTTCGGCGGCGGCAGCACCGCGGTCGAACCCGGCACCGGCTCGACAATGACGGCTGCGATGGTCTCGGCACCGTGCAGCGCCACCAGCCGCTCGACGTCGTCGGCGAGTTCGGCGCCGTGCTCCGGCTGATCCTTTGCAAACGCGTTGCGGGCGAGATCATAGGTGTGGCGGATATGGTCGACACCGGGCAGATGAGTCGCGAAGGCGCGGCGGTTGGCCACCATGCCGCCGACCGACATGCCGCCAAAACCGACGCCGTGATAGCCGCGCTCGCGGCCAATCAGGCGCGTGCGGGTCGGCTGGCCGGCGGCGCGGTGATAGGCGAGCGCGATTTTCAGCGCGGTATCGACCGATTCCGATCCCGAATTGGTGAAGAAGACGCGGTCCAATCCCGTGGGCGCCAGCGCGGCGAGGCGTTCGGCGAAATCGAATGCGATCGGATGGCCCATCTGGAACGACGGCGCGAAGTCCAGCGTCATCAATTGCCGCTCGACCGCTGCAGCAATCTGCTTGCGGCCGTGGCCGGCATTGACGCACCAGAGCCCGGCCGAGCCGTCGATCACCTTCCGCCCATCGACGCTGGTGTAATACATGCCCTCGGCGGAGGCGAACAGCCGCGGCGTCTCCTTGAACTGCCGGTTGGCCGTGAACGGCATCCAGAACGAATCGAGCTTGATGGTGTTCGGAATCTGATGAACGGTCACGGCGTCGCTCCACTGCTGACGCAGCAGCCGAACATGCTCCCAAACGCGCAACAAGCCCTTTTCTGCCGTGCTGCAACCCATTGATCTCATTGGGGCGGACGCGGCATATTTGCGCGATCCGCAACACCTGCAACAGGATTGTCCCATGAGCGTCGATATCGGTGGCCGGCTGCGATTCATTCGCGCGCAGCAGAAGCTGTCGCAGCGCGAACTCGCCAAGCGGTCCGGCGTCACCAATTCGACCATCTCGCTGATCGAGTCCAACCAGATGAACCCGTCCGTCGGGGCACTGAAGCGCATCCTCGATGGAATTCCGATGGGACTGGCGGAATTCTTCGCGCTCGAGCCGGAGCGGCGCCGCAAGGTGTTCTATCGTTCCGACGAACTGACCGAGATCGGCAAGAAGCCGATCTCCTATCGCCAGGTCGGCGACAATCTGTTCGGCCGGAGCCTGCAGATCCTGAAAGAGCGCTACGAGCCCGGCAGCGATACCGGCCGCGTGCCGCTGGTGCACGACGGCGAGGAAGGCGGCATCGTGGTCTCGGGCAAGCTCGAGGTCACTGTCGATGACGAGCGCCGCATCCTCAATCCCGGCGACGCCTATTATTTCGAAAGCCGCCGCCCGCATCGCTTTCGCTGCGTCGGCGGCAAGCCCTGCGAGGTGATCAGCGCCTGCACCCCGCCGACGTTCTGAACGTGGCAGGCGCCGCGCGGCGCCTCACAGATTCCGGGTCTGCTTGTCGCCCCAGGCGATGGCCGCAGCGATCGTCACGAATATCGCCGTCACGCCAATAACGACCAGGATGGTATCGAGGGTCATGGCTTCTCTCCGTGGCTGATGGAGAAAAGCTAGCGGATTGCCGCCACAGCGCTTTGCGCTCGATCAAATCCGAAAGGATGGTAGGCCTAGGCCATCGCCAGCCGCTGCCGCGAGCGGATCAGCAGCATCAGCATGATGGTGACGTTGAGAGCGTTCCAGGCGAGCCCGTTGGCGAAGGCGGCGGCGTAGGAGCCGGTGGCATCGAAGATCACGCCGGAAATATAACCGCCCAGCGACATGCCGATCACCGAGGCGAAGATCACGATGCCCACCCGGGTGGCGGCCTCCGCGGCCGGCATCGCCTCGCGGATGATGATGGCGTAGCTCGGCACGATGCCGCCCTGGAACAGGCCGAACATCGCCGAGATGATGTAGAGCGAGGTCAGGCTGTCGAAGAACAAATAGAACAGCAGCGCCGTGCCCTGCGCGACCGAGCCGATCAGGAGCGTGCGGATGCCGCCGATCCGGTCGGCGAGAAAGCCGGAGCCGATGCGGCTGATGATGCCGAAGCCGAGCATCAGGGACAGCATCTCGGCGCCGCGCGCCACGCCATAGCCAAGGTCGCCACAATAGGCGACGATATGCACCTGCGGCATCGCCATCGCCACGCAGCAGGCAATCGCGGCCAGCGAGAGGATCGCCGTCAGCGCGTTGGTGGAGAGCCGCACTTTGACGCGCGGCGGCGCCGCGTTGAGATGGCTGCGCCGGCTCGCCGCGCCCGTCAGGCGCCGCAGCACCAACAGCGCGACCGTCATCGCCACCGCGGTGAAGATGCCAATCGCGACATGCGTGGTGCGCCAGCCGAACTGCTGCATGCCGAGGTTGACCAGCGGCGGCCAGATCGTGCCGCCGATATAGTTGCCGCTGGCGGCGATCGCGACCGCGAGTCCGCGGTAGCGCTCGAACCAATGCGAGGCTTCCGCCATCAACGGCCCGAAGGTCGCCGACGACGACAGCCCGATCGCGAAATGAAACAGGATGAACGACCAGATCGACGGCGAGTAGCCGGCGCCAATATAGCCGAGCCCGAGGATGCCGATCCCGAGCCCGATCGCGGTGACGATGCCGTAGCGATCGGTGATCTTGCCGGTCAAAACCCCGCCCGAGCCGAAGCCGATCATGACGAGGGTGAATGCGAGCGAGGCGGTCCCTCGCGTGGCGGCGAAATCCCCCTGCACCACCGGCAGCGCCACCACCACGGACCACATACCCACGCTGCCGAGCGCGCCGATCACCACGGCGACAGCGAGCCGCAGCCATGCCCGGCGCGAATCGGGAATGAACTGGTCCGAATTTGGGCTGATCTGAGAAGGAATTTCCACGGCGAGGCCAAACTTCGTCGCGAATTGCCTCCTGGTCAAGCGCTTTGGCGAAATATTGGGCATGCGGAAATGCCCTCCGCCACTCCCGTCATTCCGGGGCTCGCGCAGCGAGAACCCGGAATCCACTTCACCACCGTGCCTGCGGCCCAATGGATTCCGGGCCTGCGCCTCACGGCGCATCCCGGAATGACGGCATTCTCACGCTGCCACCAACTTCGTGAGCAATAGGGCTCTTCCAGCAACCATCCAACTATGCGAAACTCGCACCGTGGATATCCGCCAACTGCTCAAGCTCCTGGTCGCGCTGCTGGTGACGGCAAGCCTGACCCTGGCGCCGCTCGCCACCCCGGCCGCGGCGGAGCATATGCTGTCGTCCGCTGGCATGCAGATGGCGGACGATCAGGACATGGCGGACATGCCCTGCTGCCCGGACAAAGAGAAGAGTCCGGCTTGCCGGGATTGTCCGCTGGTTGCGATCTGCATGATGCAGGTCATGCTGGCCGGCCCATCGACCAGCATGGTGGACGTGATCCGACGGCCGGGCGAACAGCTCCGTCCGCTCAACGACATCATCGCTGACGGGCTGGCGCGCCCACCTCCCGACCACCCCCCTCGAACTTTGGCCTGACCGGCGTCACGGCGCCGAGCGCTGCCGCGTGGCTTGAGACGCCGCGCGGATGACACGTGCTGCGCGAGCAGCAGACCAAAGCAATCGAGGAATGGAAAAATGAAATCGTTCAACACCACGCGCGCCGTTTCGGCGGCGCTCATCGGCATGGCCATGCTGGGCCCGATCGGCACCGCGCGGGCCGAGATCAAGGACTACGAATTCCAACTGGTCGATCAGACCGTCCAGGCGGGAGCGGACAAGATCATCACGGTTCGGCTGGTCAACAAGAAGACCGGCAAGCCGGTGCCGGATGCCGTGATCTTCGCCACGCGGCTGGATATGGCGCCCGACGACATGCAGGAGATGGCGACCAAGGTCACCGCCGTGCCCGGCGGCGAGCCAGGACTGTACAAGTTCAAGGCCACCCTGGGCATGGCCGGGCGCTGGCAGCTTTCGCTCGGCGCCAAGGTGCAGGGCGAAACCGGCGCGGTCGAAAACAAGCTCGTCGTCACGGCGCAGAAATGACCCGCGCCATCGTGATCGGCGCCGCCGCTGCGACCTTCGCAGCGGCGGGTCTCGCCATTTTCGCCGGCGGACTTCCGTCGAAGCTCGCGGGTTACACCGTCTCACACGCGGTCGCCGCCGAAAGCGGCGCGCCTGCGAACGCCCGCAAGATCAAATACTACCGCAACCCGATGGGGCTGCCGGATACCTCGCCGACGCCGAAGAAGGACTCGATGGGGATGGACTACATCCCCGTCTACGACGGCGAGGAGACCGACGACGGCTCGATCAGGCTGTCGCCGGGCCGGATCCAGCGCACCGGCGTCAAGTCCGAGCCGGTGATGCTCCATATCGTCAGCACACTGGTGCGCGCACCGGGGACGATCCAGCTCGACGAGCGCCGCGTCTCCGTCATCGCCATGCGCGCCGAAAGCTATGTGCAGAAGGTCGCCAATGTGACCACCGGCAGCCGGGTGACAAAAGGCCAGCCGCTGATGGAGATCTACAGTCCTGCGGTCTCATCGGCCGCCGCCGAATATCTCGCGACCATCACCTCGAAGACCACGGCGACGATCGAAAGCTATGGCCGCGGCTCGCGGCAGCGGCTGATGAATCTCGACGTGCCGGAAGCCGCCATCGCGACGATGGAAAAGACCAAGGCCGTCCCGATCGTGATCGAATGGTCGGCGCCGCGCGACGGCATCGTGCTGGAGCGCAATGCGATCGAGGGCATGCGTGCGCAGCCCGGCGACGTGCTGTTTCGTGTTGCCGACACCTCGCTGGTCTGGGCGGTGGTCGACGTGGCGGAACGCGATGTCGGCGGCGTGGCTGTCGGCCAGCCCGTCACCGTGCGCGCCCGTAGCTTTCCGGGCCGCACTTTCGCCGGCAAGGTCAGCGTGATCTATCCGCAGGTCAACCGGGAGACGCGCACCGTCCGCCTCCGGATCGAACTCGATAATGCCGACCTCGCGCTGCTTCCCGACATGTATGTCGATGCTGAGATCGAAGTCGGCAGCCAGAACCCCGTGATCGCCGTACCCGACAGCTCCGTGCTCGATACCGGCAGCCGGCAGACCGTCATCATCGACAAGGGCGGCGGCCGGTTCGAGCCGCGCGAGGTCAAGGTCGGACATCGCGGCGGCGGCTATGTCGAGATCACGGAGGGTGTCAGCGAAGACGACATCGTCGTGACCTCGGCCAATTTCCTGATCGACGCCGAGAGCAATCTCAAGGCGGCACTGAAGGGCTTTTCCGATGCACGCAGTGTGCATGAGACATCCTCGACCAGCGGCATGGGAGGACAGCCATGATCGCCCGCCTCATCGCCTGGTCGGCACGTAACCTCGTGCTGGTGCTGTTCGGCACCGGCTTCGCCGCGGCGGCCGGGCTCTATGCGCTCCTTCATCTGCCGCTCGATGCCATCCCTGACCTCTCCGACACCCAGGTGATCGTCTACACGGAATATCCGGGCCAGGCGCCGCAGGTGATCGAGGACCAGGTCACCTATCCCTTGACATCAGCGATGCTGACGGTGCCGAAGTCGAAGGTCGTGCGCGGCTTCTCGTTCTTCGGCGTCTCCTTCGTCTATGTGATCTTCGAAGACGGCACCGACATCTATTGGGCGCGCTCGCGCGTGCTCGAATTCCTCAATGGCGCATCCTCGCGCCTGCCGGCCGGCGTAACGCCGACGATCGGGCCCGACGCGACGGGCGTCGGCTGGGTTTACCAATACGCCGTGATCTCGAAAGAGCTGAACCTCGCCGACACCCGCACGATCCAGGACTGGAATCTGAAATTCGCGCTCGCCAAGGCCGAGGGCGTCGCGGAGGTCGCCAGCATCGGCGGCTTCGTGAAGCAGTACAACGTGATCCTCGATCCACAGCGGATGCGCGACCGCGGCATCACCATGCAAAGGATGCGCGAGGCGATCCGCGCCAGCAACGCCGATGTCGGCGGCCGCACCGTCGAATTGTCCGAATTCGAATACGTCATCCGCGGCAAGGGCTACATCAAGGATGTCAACGACCTCGGCAATATCGTGCTCAAGGCCACCAACGGCACGCCGGTGCTGCTGCGCGATGTCGCCCGCGTCGAGCTCGGCCCCGACGAGCGGCGCGGCATCGCCGAGCTCAATGGCGAAGGCGAGGTCGCCAGCGGCATCGTACTGCAGCGCTTCGGCGTCAACGCGCTCGACGTCATCGAGAACGTCAAGAAGCGTTTCCAGGAGATCGCGACCAGTCTGCCGAAATCGGTCGAGATCGTGCCGGTCTACGACCGCTCGAACCTGATCAATGCCGCCATCGATACCTTGAAGCACACGCTGGTCGAGGAGAGCATCGTCGTCGCCGTCGTCTGCATCGTGTTCCTGCTCCATGTCCGCAGCGCGCTGGTCGCGATCCTGATGCTGCCGGTCGGCGTGCTGATGGCATTCGGCGCGATGAAGCTGCTCGGCATCGGCTCCAACATCATGAGCCTCGGCGGCATCGCCATTGCGATCGGCGCCATGGTGGATGCCGCCATCGTCATGATCGAGAACGCCCACAAGCATCTCGAGCGAGCGAAGCCCGGACAATCGCGCATCGCCATCCTGATCGATGCCGCCGCCGAAGTGGGTCCGGCGCTGTTCTTCAGCCTGTTGATCATCACCGTCTCCTTCATGCCGATCTTCACATTGGAATCGCAGGAGGGCCGGCTGTTCAGCCCGCTCGCCTTCACCAAGACTTTCGCGATGGCGGCCGCCGCGCTGCTGTCGGTCACGCTGGTGCCGGCGCTGATGGTGATCTTCGTCCGCGGCAAGATCGTTCCGGAGCACAAGAATCCGACCAACCGCTTCCTGATCTGGATCTATCGGCCCATCATCAAGGGAGTATTGCGTGCCAAGACGCTGGTCGTGCTGCTCGCGCTCGCCGTCCTCACTGTGACGGTCTGGCCGGCGCGCCAGCTCGGCACCGAATTCATGCCGAACCTGAATGAAGGCACCCTGCTCTACATGCCGACCACGCTGCCCGGCATCTCCGTGACAAAAGCCGCCGAGCTGATGCAGATGCAGGATCGCATCATCCGCTCGTTCCCCGAAGTTGCCTCGGTCTACGGCAAGGCCGGACGCGCGGCGACCGCGACCGATCCGGCGCCGACCGAGATGTTCGAGACCATCGTCAACCTCAAGCCCAAGGAGCAATGGCGGGCGGGAGTCACCGTAGACAGCCTGATCGCGGAGATGGACAAGGCGCTGCAGTTCCCAGGTGTCTCCAACGCCTGGACCATGCCGATCAAGGCGCGCATCGACATGCTTTCGACCGGCATCCGCACGCCGATCGGCGTGAAAGTCGTTGGTACCGACCTGGTCGAGATCGATCGTCTCGCCAAGCAGATCGAGCAGGTTCTGAAGGCAGTCCCGGGAACATCATCGGCTTATGCCGAGCGCGGCATCGGCGGCTATTATCTCGAGATCACGCCGGACCGCACGGCGCTCGCGCGCTACGGCATGTCGGTCCAGGACGTACAGGATACGATCGCAACCGCGCTCGGCGGACAGACGGTGACGACGACAGTCGAAGGCCGGCAGCGCTTCACCGTCAATATGCGCTATCCGCGCGATCTCCGTGACAATCCGAAGGCGATCGGGAGCGACGTCCTGGTGCCGATGCCGGCGGGAGGCGCGGTGCCGCTCGGCGAGGTCGCGACCATCCAGCCGGCACGCGGGCCGACCTCGATCCGCACCGAGAACGGGCAGCTTGCGACCTACATCTATGTCGACATCCGCGACCGCGACCTCGGCGGCTACGTCACTGAGGCGCAGCATGCGGTGCAGGCAAGCGTCCAGTTTCCGCCGGGCTATTATGTGATCTGGAGCGGCCAGTACGAATATCTCGAACGCGCGATGGCCCGCCTGAAGATCGTCGTGCCGGCAACGCTCCTGATCATCTTCCTCCTGCTCTACCTCAACTTCCGCTCGGTCACCGAGACGGGCGTTGTCATGCTGTCGCTGCCTTTCGCGCTGGTCGGCGGTCTCTGGCTGATGTGGTGGCTCGGCTTCAACCTTTCGGTTGCCGTCGCGGTCGGCTTCATTGCGCTCGCGGGCGTTGCCGCCGAGACCGGCGTCGTGATGCTGATCTATCTCAACCAGGCGCTGGCCGAGATCAGGGAGCGTCGCGCCGTCGAGGGACGCGCGTTGACTAGGGCCGACCTGCGCGATGCCATCATGGAAGGCGCGGTCGAGCGCGTGCGGCCGAAGATGATGACCGTGGTTGCGATCATGGCCGGACTGCTGCCGATCATGTGGAGCACCGGCACGGGCTCGGAGATCATGCAGCGGATCGCGGTGCCCATGATCGGTGGCATGGTCTCCTCGACGCTGCTGACTCTGATCGTGATCCCCGCGATCTTCGGCATCATCAAAGGCTTCGGCCTGCCTTCCGACGATCAGGATCAATCACTGCCGCTGGCCGCAGCACCGGCAACGGCGAGCAAGGCGCGCGTTCCGGAGCCGGCCGAATGATGCGAGCCGAAGCGCGCGCCTGACCTCATCTTGCCAGCGGCTTCCCCGCCGTCTCGGGCGCCATCGCGATGAAGGGCAGGCCGACCACGTAGATCAGCGACAGCAGCGAGATCGCGAGCGGATAGCTCCCGGTCTTTGCGGCGAGCGCGCCGATCAGGGTCGGGCCGGCCGCGCCCAATACGCGTCCCATGCTGAAGGCGAAGCCGGAGCCGGATCCCCGCAGGGCGGTCGGAAACATCTCCGGCAGCCAGATCGTGAACAGGCCGAACACGCCGTTGGTGAAGAAGCCGAGCACGGGAAGCAGGACCAGGAACAGCGCGAGATTGTCGAGACGCGCGATGGCGATCTCGTAGCTCACCACCACCGAGATCAGCGAGCCCATGAAGAACAGCACCGCCGTCCGGCGGCGACTCGCGAGATAGCCGGTGATCCAGGGCATCAGCAGGCAACCGGCCAGCGTGCCGACATTGGTGATGAGACCGGCCACCGCGCCCATCTGCTGCGCATGGGCTGGCGTTGCGCCCGCCGCGGTGAGCTTGGTGATGATGACCGTCGGCGCCCAGAAGTTGGATGACCATAGGCCGAAGATGATGCAGGCCATCATCAGCGCTGCCGCCCATGTGGTGCGCGCTTGCGCGCCCGAGAACAGCGCCGCAAGCGAGGTCTTCGTCTTGGATGCGCGGCTGTGCGCCGGCTCAGGAATATTTCTGCGCAAGTACGCGATCAAGAGCGCCGGCAAGATGCCGAGCATGAACATGCCGCGCCAGCCGAGCAGGCTTCCCCCGATCAGCGTGACGGCTGCGGCGAGAAACAGTCCGGTCGGCGTTGCCGTGTGCAGCCAGCCGGCGAGCCGCACCCTTGTGTGTTCGGGCACGGATTCCTGCAGTAGCGGCGTGCCCGCCGCCCATTCGCCGCCGACACCGAAACCGGCCATGAAGCGAAACAGGGCGAACATGACGACGCCGGTCGCAAGGCCGCACAGTGCCGTGAACAACGAATAGACCAGCACCGTCCAGCACATGATCCGGACCCGGCCATAGCGGTCAGCCGCCCAGCCCCACACCATCGAGCAAGCCCAGCCGAGCATGAAGATCGAGAACAGGAGGCCGCCATAAATGCCGATATTGGCGTGATTCGCCTCGATCCCGCTCGCCGGCAACAATTCCGAGAGCGCGCCGACCAGGATGTAGCTGTACATGGAGGAGTCGAAGCCATCGAGCATCCATCCGAACCAGGTCGCCCAGAACACTTTCCTGGGCGATACCGCCCCGCCCTCCGCGACCTCCGACGCTATCGTCTCAACGGCACTCTCGGTCATGTTTCCTCCACGTTTCTTTTTCGGGCGGACTATGACCGCGTTTGTACGATGCGACATCTCCGGCAAATGGGACGGAGGCATCTTGTGGGAGAATGGCAGCGGGCTGCGACGCCGTGCGCAAGCGAGCGCGATTTTTTCGAGGGGACCGGGACGCAATAAAGCAATATACAGGCCGTGAACAAAGTCGGCGCCGGGTTCGTTGTATCGACAGCGGCGCAGCAAAGGTGAAAGCGAGACGGCCGTGCGAAGGATTGAAGACCAGGGTTTCCTGCTGCTGCTGTTCGTCGTCACCCTGGCGTTCGCCTGGATCCTGCAGCCGTTCTATGGCGCGGTGCTCTGGGCCATCGTCGTGGCCGTCATCTTTGCGCCGGCCAACCGGAGGATATTGAGATCGGTGGGCGGAAGGGAGACCCTCGCCGCCTCGATCACGGTCCTGCTTATCATCGCGATGGTGCTGCTGCCGCTCGCGATCATCGCGACCTCCCTGGCTCGAGAAGCTGCCGGTCTTTACGCAAAGATCCAGTCCGGGGAGTACAACTTCTCCGCCTACGTCCAGCGGGTTTTCGATGCGCTGCCTGCGTGGGCGACCGGCTGGCTGGATCGCTTCAATCTGGGCGATCTTTCGGCCCTGCGCGAAGCGTTGACGTCCGGCCTCATGAAGGGCGGACAGGTCCTGGCGCCTCAGGCGCTCAGCATCGGGATGAACACATTCGACTTCGTGATCAGCCTGGGCATCATGCTGTATCTTCTGTTTTTCCTGTTGCGCGACGGCAAGGCAGTGGCTGATAGGATCAGAGAGGCCGTTCCACTCGAGGCCGATCGGAAGTCCGCGCTGTTCACGCGCTTCGCCGATGTCGTCCGCGCCACCGTCAAGGGTGGCGTGCTGGTCGCGATGGCCCAGGGCGCGCTCGGCGGACTGGCGTTCTGGTTCTTGGGCGTTCACGCGCCGATCTTGTGGGCCGTGCTGATGGCGTTCCTGTCGCTATTGCCGGCGATCGGCGCCGGACTGGTCTGGATCCCTGTTGCCATCTATTTCCTGGCCACCGGCGCCATATGGCAGGGCCTCGGTCTTATTGCCTATGGCGTGCTCGTCATCGGCCTGGTGGACAATCTGCTGCGTCCCTTCCTGGTCGGCAAGGGCACCAAGCTGCCCGATTACGTCGTGCTGATCTCCACGCTGGGCGGAATCGAAGTCTTCGGTCTGAACGGCTTCGTCATCGGCCCGTTGATCGCCGCCATCTTCATGGTGAGCTGGGAAATCTTCGCCACATCGAGGCGGACGTCAGGCGATAACGCGTAGCGCGTAGGATGGGTAGAGCGAAGCGAAACCCATCATTCATGCCGCTTGCTCCATCGCGATGGGTTTCGCTTCGCTCTACCCATCCTACTCCTTGTCTCGCTACTCCGCGGCCACGGCGATAGGCACTCTCCCCTCGTCACTCAGCCCGGCAAACCGGCGCAAGGCTTCGGCCATCCGTACACGTCCGCTGACGCCGGTGATGATCACGTCGACCATGGTGAAGGAACAGTGGAAGTGACCTCGCGCGTTGAGCTGCTCGACCGGCACGCCGGCAGCGGCGAGCGCTTCGGCATACGCCATGCCCTCGTCACGCAGCGGATCGAACTCGCAGGTCACCACGAAGGCCGGAGGCAAGCCCTCCAGCTTGCCGCGTAGCGGCGAGGCGCGCGGATCGGTGCGGTCGCCGGGCGAGCAGTAGAGATCCCAGAACCAATACATCAGCGAACGCGTCACGAAATAGTCCGTCGCATTCTCGGCATACGAGGGCCTTTCGAACGTACAGTCGGTGACCGGGGTCAGCAGGAGCTGGCCCGCAATCTCGGGGCCGCCGCGATCGCGCGCCAATTGGCAGGTGACCGCCGCGATGTTGGCACCGGCACTCCAGCCGGCGACCAGCACCGGTCCTGGCGCACCGCCGAGCTCGGCCGCATGCTCGGCAATCCAGCGCGTCGCGGCAAAGCCGTCCTCCGCTGCCGTCGGGAAGCGGTGCCAGGGCGCATGCCGATAGCCGACGCTGACGAAGATCATTCCGCTGCGCCGGCACATGTCGCGGCAGAACGGTTCGTCCGATTGCTCGTCGCCGAGCACCCAGCCGCCGCCGTGGAAATAGACCACGACCGGATGCGGTCCCGGCGTCGCCGGCCGATAGAGCCGATAAGGCAGCGGACCGTCATTGCCGGGAAGCGTGCCGTCGACGATCTCGCCGACCGGCCGGCCCGCGGGACGGCCCTTGTTGAACTCGTCGAGGAAGTCGCGCGCGCCCTGGGCGCCGAGGGACTCGATCGGCGGCAACTTCATATCCGCCAGCATGTTCAGCACCAGCCGCACATCCGGCTGCAGGCGAACGACCTCGCCGTCATTGCATTGCTCGGCAACGTTCGGACCCGTGAGCTTGAAGCCGAGCATGCCGCGGCTGACGATCTCGTTGCAGATGCTGCGATACGGGCCGACGCCGCCGGTATAGGGCATCACGCCGCGCGCCTTGCCCGGAACGTTCGCGCCCGTGTACCAGGTGTTGGCGAGCCGGTGCAGCGTGACCGTCGCGCAGTCGGCCATGTGCCGCGCCCAGCCGGCCTGCGCCGTCTCGGTGGCTTCCATCGTGGTGAAGCCCGCTTCGCGCAATGCGGTCAATCGATCGACCACCCAGTCGATGTGCTGCTCGATCGACACCGCCATGTTCGACAGCACCGACGGGCTGCCCGGCCCCGTGATCATGAACAAATTGGGAAATCCGGCAACGGTGAGCCCGAGATAGGTCTGCGGTCCCTGAGCCCAGACGTCGGACAGCGATTTTCCATCACGCCCCGTGATCGGATGCACGGCCTTGATGGCGCCGGTCATCGCATCGAAGCCGGTGGCGAACACGATCACATCGAGATCGAAGCTGCGCTTGTCGGTCGTGATGCCGGTCGCGGTGATCTCCTTGATCGGCTCCTGCCTCAAATTCACTAGCGTGACGTTGGGACGGTTATAGGTGGCGTAATAGTTGGTATCGAGGCAGGGACGCTTGGCGCCGAACGGATGATCGTGCGGAGTGAGCGCCTCGGCCGTATCAGGATCCTTCACGGCCGCACGGATCTTCTCGTGAATCAGTTCGCTGACCAGCGCGTTCCCATCGACGTCCACGCCCTGGTCGGCCCAGAGTTGCGTGAGCACGTGAACGAGATCGCCGGCGGCCCACGCCTTTTCGAAGCGCTCGCGCCGCTCGGCATCGCTCAACTGCCAGCTGACGACAGTTTGCTGCGGATATGGCACGCCCGTGAGCGACCAGCGCGCCTGCTCGCGGTAGCCGGCGCGATCGCCCTCCAGCATGGAAAGCCGATCAGCCGGCCGAGGGCCGTTGTGCGCGGGCAGTGCGAAATTCGGCGTGCGCTGGAAAACTGTGAGATGCGCCGCCTGCTCCGCGATCAACGGGATCGACTGGATCCCCGACGATCCCGTGCCGATGACCGCGACGCGCTTGCCGGCAAGATCGACGCCGTCATGTGGCCAGCGGCTGGTGAAATAGACGTCGCCCTTGAACTCCTTGACGCCATCGATCTCCGGCGGCTTGGGCGACGAGAGACAGCCCGTGGCCATGATGTAATTGCGGCAGGAGACGGCTGCGCCATTGTCTGTCGTGAGCAGCCAGCGTTCGATGGACTCATCCCACATCGCCGCCGTGACTTTGGTGCCAAAGCGGATATGGCGCCTGAGATCATAACGATCGGCGACGAAGCCGAGATAGCGCAGGATTTCAGGCTGCGTCGCGTATTTCTCCGACCATTGCCACGCGCGTTCCAGCTCCGGATCGAACGTGTAGCTGTAGTCGATGGTCTGAATGTCGCAACGTGCGCCGGGATAGCGGTTCCAGTACCAGGTTCCGCCGACGTCGCCGGCCTCCTCCAATGCCACCGTCGTGAAGCCGGCCTTGGCCAACCGGTGTAAGAGATAGAGGCCCGCAAAGCCGGCCCCTACCACTGCGACGTCGACCTGTTGCGCCGTGCCGTTTGTCGCCTCAGAAGCACGTGCTGCAACCATTGCGTCTGGCATGCCATCCTCCCGTGCATTTGATTTTTCGTGAGGCTACATCTGCTTCCCTCGGCTTGTCATCGGACAATTCAATCTTTGGTTGGTGCGCTGCAGCTACTCTTTGTTCTTGTTGGGAAACAGTCGAGCGCGATGACAGACCCTCATGGTGAGGAGCGCGTCTTCGCGCGTCTCCGGACGATGCTTCGCATCGCCTTGAGAACCATGAGGCGCCGATCTCGCCCGGAACTCATCCCTCGAGACGGCCGCAGTGCGGCCTCCTCGGGATGAGGTAGAAGCCGTGGCCCGGATTGGACTTAACGTTGGTGAACCGGCGCCGTCAGCGAGCCCGGCGCAGCATTGGAAACAGCGGCGGCGATGCCCCTACCTGGATCGTGCCGAGGACCTCGAAGCCGTGTCGCTGATACAGCGGGATGTTGGCCGGGTTGGTGGATTCGAGATAGGCCGCGACATGATCCCGATCGAACAGCCGAACGGCGTCCCCCAGCAATGCCCCACCACGGCCTTTGCGTCGATGCGCCGGATCGACGCCGATCAGCGGTAGATACCAATGAGTTTCCTTGGGATGATAGGCCGCCATCCCTTCGAAAACCGCAGCCATCTCGGACTCTCGCCCGGCCGGCATGGTCGCTGCGAGCGCCGCCTCGTCGGGTTCGATGCCCGGCGGCAGCCACAGTGCCGCGCCTGCATAATCGTCGACACAGCGCGCCGTGTCCTGCTCAAAGGCGCGGCCGCCGAATGCGCGCACCAGGGCCGGGAAAGATGCGAGATACTGATCCGGATCCGGATAGGCCCAACGCGTCACCGGATCGGCGCTGAAGGCAAGCACCAAAACGGAAATGGCCCGCTCGATATCGGCGGGCGCAACAGCAGTTACGACGGGACCAGAAACTGCGTTCGCCGGACTCATCACAACACCTCCATCGCGGCCCCATTGCCAGGTTCAAGACCAACATCGAACCACAAATCTGGGGCGTCAATCGGGAGAGGCGGTCAACAAGACGTGCGTGAGAGCGTTTTCGAGCGAAGTGGAAACCGGTTCGCGTGAAGAAAACGCGTCAAAACAAGAATCTAGAGCT
Source organism: Bradyrhizobium sp. Crot121 (assembly GCF_059512385.1). NCBI lineage: Bacteria > Pseudomonadati > Pseudomonadota > Alphaproteobacteria > Hyphomicrobiales > Nitrobacteraceae > Bradyrhizobium > Bradyrhizobium sp. Crot121. The sequence continues at coordinate 63,979 of NZ_JCAMOR010000001.1, forward strand.
TCGGTTCTGATGCAATCAGAACCGAAAATGCTCTAGCGGTTCGTCCGCGAAATGCGCGTCGGCGACGCGGAAAACCGCGTCGCCTCGCCAAGGATTCAGAAACTAACCGTCAGCCGGCCGTTGATCGAGCGCCCCGGCCCTTTGACATTGTAGCCATAGGCCGCCGACGATCCCATCATCGAGACCACCTTGTAGTCGACCAGATCGGCGCCGCCGAGCGGCAGGTAGTAATTCTGATCGAACAAATTGTCGATACCGAGATCGATCCGGACGTGCTGCCATTGATAGCCGGTGCGCAGATTGACCAGCGCGTAGGAAGGCGTCGTCAGTTCGTTGTGAACCTGGCTGACCTGGTCCTTGGAGCCGACGAGCTGCAGTTCGATGCCGTTGGTCCAGCCGCCAATTGCGTGCTCGAACGCAAGCTTCGCGTTGATCGGCATCACGTGGTAGAGGTCGACGCCGTCCTGCCGCCGGCCGCGCACATAGCCGAGCGTTCCGCGCAGCTCGCCCCGGCCGTAGCTCGCATTGTCCCACAAAGCGAGCCGGCCTTCGAGGTTCACGCCATACAGCGTAGCGTCGTGGTTGGCGAAACGCAGATAGACGAAGCCAGTGGTGGCGGTGAGGTTGTCCGGATTGTTGGCAAGGCAACTGCCGGTCGCGCAGCGATCGACGTCGATATAGTCCTGGACGTAGCTCGCATAGGGAGTGACGCTGAAGCTCCAGATCTTGTGCGCCGGATCGTGCCAACCTGCGGTGAAGCTCACCGTGTGCGCCTTTTCCGGCTTCAGGTCGAGATTGCCGACATAGCCGTTGCCGTCGCCGAACCACCCGATCATCTGCATGGCCATGGCGTTGGTCGACCAGGCATAGCGTTCGTAGAGGTTCGGCGAGCGTGTCTTGCGCGCAAAGCCGAGTTCGTAATGGCTGAACTGATCGGGCTCATAGCGCACCAGGGCGGAGCCATCGAAATGAACGTCGGTCCGGGCCCGATCCTGGGCATTGAAGGCGGCGGCATCCGCGCCATACATCATCGCATTGTACCCATGGACGTCACCGGTGTTCATCCACACCACGTCGTTGCGCAAGCCGACGATGGTGGTCCAGTTGCGGTCCCAGTGCCGCTCCCATTCGGCGAAGGTGCCGACGCGGTCGCGCTGGCCACCATTGAGGTTGATGAAGCTGTTCGGCCCCATCATCATCGAGCCCGCAACCGGATCCCACCAGTCGTCAATCCGGTTGAGCGTCAGCTCATTGCCGACCCGCAGCAGGTCGATGTTGGACGCCGCGAACGTGGCTTTGACGGCGTATCCGCCATCGATCCCATCGGTGTCCATCGGCATCTCGCCGGTCTTGTCCGGCGCAATGAAGCCCATCGTATGCCGGATCTGATGGACGAACGCGCTGGCCTCCAACTTGCCCCAGTCGAAGTCTCCTTCGTAACGGCCGTTCGCGTACAGGCCGCGGTTGTAGACCATGTCCATGTACTGATTGACGTAGCCCTGATAGGGGATGAACTGGCCGCCGACCTGGAACGTGAACAGGTTGCCAAAGGTACGCTTGGAAATGCTGAGCGCGTGGTTCTGGGTCTCGTAGAGCGTCGATTTGATAGTGCTGCCGTCGCCCGCCTTGTAGTTGCCGGAGCGCACCCAGCCGCCGGTGTAGGTGACGCTGGTGTCACGGTTGGCGAGCGTTGCAGTGGCGTCGACGCCGTAGGCATTGCCGTTGCTGCGGAAGAAGCCTGAGACGGTTGCGGTCGATAGCCACCCGGACGGATCGTTCGCGAACACAGGAGGCGCGGTCGTGACATCGATGCGCGCCCCGATGTAGTCGCCGCCGGTGCTGACCGGCGCGATGCCGAGATAGGCCCGCATCTTCGCGATCATGGTGGGATTGACGAAAGACAGCGGCGGATTCATTTCGTTCGGACATGCGGGGCTGATCAACATGCTGTTGATCGCGACCTGGACCCGGTCGGCGCCGAACCCGTTGATCGCGGGCAGGCTCGACACGCCGCCGGCACCCCACACTGCGCCTCCCGGCAATTCCGTGACGAGCGAAGCTGAATCGCTGGTCGACAGACCCCGATCGAACGCGGTCCGCGCCGTCACGGTCGCGTTGCCCGCAGGCTGCGCCGGATTCTCGGCCGGGCGCTGGGGTGCCTCCGCGAGATGGCCCGCCGCGGGACCCGACGGACGACGCGCATTCGATCGTTGATGCACGGAATGTCGTCGATGCGGTGCGGCAACGTCGACCGGGGGAAGCGTATGGGCCGACTGTGCCGCGACGCTCGTCACGGCCGGCGGCGCCAGCGTGATGGTGGCGGTCAGCGCCGATGAGATGAGGGCGCTGGACAGGTAGAGAGTGGATCGGCCAAGGCCGGACGAAGGCTTGCTCATGATGATAAGGACTCGGGTGTGGCGCGGCATCGCCGCGCATAGGGGTGACGCCCCTGCCCGGCGATCGGGCCGGACAGGCAAACGAAATCGGGACATGCCTTCGCGCGCCGTCGAGGACGGCGATCGAGCGATGCGTGTTGGTTGAACGAAAAGGCGTCGCGCTTCGATGAATTGTCGAAGCGGTGGCGCCGGCTCGCCTTACGACATCGAAGGCGGTGCGCGCGCCTGCGTGTTGGAGCCTGCGCGGGAGGCTACATCGGTATGTCTGCGCGCGTGCCAGACCATCCGGACCGGTTGCCGATATGGCGTCGCGAACACGATGGCCTGCGGCGCATCAAATGACGCATTTGCCTGAGCCGCGCAGCAAATCAGACAGGCGATGCCATGCGCGCGCTGGCTGGCATCTCGATTGGCGTTTGCTGCCGACGCGACTGAATCGCTGTGACAGATTTCAGCGAAGCCGACCGGATCGGAAATGGCGATGGCCGCAGCCCAGCAGGTGGCGATCGGCGCCAGAACCTGAACCGCCAGCGCGATCAGAACGATCGGAAAAAATCTTTGCAACCGCTGCCGCATCAGCCCCACCCCATCAAGTTCCTAACACCCGAGGGTTTCAGAGTCGAGATAAGGCATTTCGGCCACCGCATTTCCTCGTCGCGAATCTACGTGTCGCAGATCGGCAGGGAGGTATCTTTGATCTAGCTCACACTGCCGGCAATTGAGAGTATTGCCGACACCGCATGGCGAGCCGGTTCGCTGCATCAGGCCACCGCCAAATTGGCCGCGGAGCGCCGAGTGGCGCGGAACCGGTCGGAACTATCAGATCAAGGATTCGTCAGGACTACCGACGCATCGCGGCATCGATTGACATGGCAGGCCGCAAGGAGTTTATTTTGTCTTCCGGGGATTAAGCGATCTCCCCGCGAGGCGACATGCCCAAGCATCGCGTCCTTAACTTATGAGGGACGCAGCATGTCTTCATACACATCCATTTCCCCTGACAAGCTTTCACGACGGATCGGCACCGCAAGTGCGCCTGTCCTGATCGATGTCCGCCTCGATGAGGACTTCGCGGCGGACCCGCGCCTGATCCCGGGCGCGACGCGCCGCTCGCATCTCGACATCAACGACTGGGCACGAGAGCTGGCCGGACGGTCGGCCATCGTCATCTGCAACAAGGGCGAGAAGCTCTCAGAAGGCGCCGCCGCCTGGCTCCGTCACAACGGCATCGCGGCGGAAATCCTGGAAGGCGGCCATCTCGGCTGGAAGCAGGCGGAACTGCCCACCGTGCCCGCCAACAGGATTCCACGGCGTGACGGGCGCGGTCGCACTGTCTGGGTGACGCGATCGCGGCCGAAGATCGATCGCATCGCCTGCCCCTGGCTGATCCGCCGTTTCGTCGATCCCGCCGCGGTCTTCCTGTTCGTCGCACCTGCGGAAGTGGTTGCGGTCGGCGAGCGCTTCGCGGCAACGCCGTTCGACATCGAGAATGTGTTCTGGAGCCACCGCGGCGAACTCTGCACGTTCGACGTGATGGTGCAGGAATTCGGCCTGTCGACGCCTGCACTGGAGCGGCTGGCCGTCATGGTGCGCGGGGCCGACACCGCGCGTCTCGATCTTTCTCCGGAGGCGTCGGGCCTGCTCGCGGTCTCGCTCGGCCTGTCGCGCATGTACGACGACGACCTCGAGCAGCTCAACGCCGGCATGCTTCTCTACGATGCCTTCTACCGCTGGTGCCGCGACGCAACCAAGGAGACCCACAACTGGCCGACCAGCAAGGTGAAGCCATGACCGCGCTCACCGCCGAATCGAAGGCCACTTCGCACAACGAGGTGCACGGCATCTCTTTTGCCGATGCGCTCGTTGTCTGGCTGCGCGTCGCGATCCTGAGCTTCGGCGGCCCGGCCGGGCAGATCGCGGTGATGCATCGTATCCTCGTCGAGGAGAAGAACTGGATTTCGGAAGCGCGCTTCCTGCACGCGCTCAACTACTGCATGCTGCTGCCCGGACCGGAGGCGCAGCAGCTTGCGACCTATATCGGCTGGCTCCTGCACCGGACAGTCGGCGGGATCGTGGCGGGAGGCCTGTTCATCCTGCCTGGCGTTTTCGCCATCATGGCGCTGAGCTACATCTACGCCGCCTACGGCAATGTCGGCTTCGTCGAGGCGCTGTTCTTCGGCCTGAAGGCGGCGGTGCTCGCCATCGTGATCCAGGCGGTGGTCCGCGTCGGCAGGCGTGCGCTCCGCAATCCGGTCATGGTTGCGTTGGCGGCGATCGCCTTCATCGCAATCTTCTTCTTCGGGGTGCCGTTTCCGGTCATCATCGTTGCCGCCGCCATCACCGGCTTCGTTGGCGCGCGGCTCGGAAGGCCGGAGTTCGCAGCCCTCGAACACGGCGGAAAGAGTTCTGCCGTGATCGACAGCATGCTCGGCGAAGCTGTGCCGGATCACGTCCGGCCGAATGCCGCGCGCACCCTGCGTGTGGGCGCGGCATGGCTTGCGCTCTGGCTTGTTCCTGTCTTCGCCTTGCTTATCGCCCTGGGACCGAGCGATGTGTTCAGCCAGATAGCGATCTTCTTCAGCAAGATGGCGATGGTGACGTTCGGCGGGGCTTACGCCGTGCTGGCCTACGTCGCGCAACAGGCCGCCGAATACTATCACTGGGTAACCCCGCGCGAGATGCTCGACGGCCTCGGAATGGCAGAGACCACGCCGGGGCCGCTCATCATGGTGGTCCAGTTCGTAGGCTTCATGGCCGCGTTCCGTGAGTCGAGCGGGCTGTCCCCGATGCTGGCCGGCACACTCGGCGGATTGCTCGCGACCTGGGTCACTTTCACGCCGTGCTTTCTCTGGATCTTCGTCGGGGCGCCCTACATCGAGGCGTTACGCGGCAACAAGGCGCTCGCCGGCGCACTCTCGGCGATCACCGCCGCGGTCGTCGGCGTCATTCTCAATCTCTCCATCTGGTTCGCGCTGCACACGATCTTCCGGCAGACTTTTCCGGTGCAAGGCTTCGGTCTCTTCTTCGATGCGCCGGTACTGCGCAGCGTGGATTGGCCGGCGCTTGCGCTGTCGCTCGCGGCGGCGACTGCGATTTTTCGCTTCAATGTAGGAATGCTTGTCGTCCTCGCAGCGTCCTGCATCACCGGCGTCCTGTGGCGCCTGACTGGCATCATCTGACCGAAGCGCATGTGGCGGCGAGCCGAATGACGATAGCAGTAAACAATGGGCTGGAGGCACAAGCTGGGAGCAAGGACCATGATGCGACTGATCTCTGGCGCAGCCCTTTGCCTGACGATGGCGGGCGTGCTGTCGCCTGCCTATGCCCTGACGCAACAGGAACTCGTCGCGAAGCTCGAGTCGGCCGGCTACTCGCAGGTCGGTGAGATGAAATCGACCGCCGAAGGCATCGTCGTGAAGGCCGTCAAAGACGGCAAGGAGGTCCAGATCGTCGTCGACAGCAGCGGTCAAATCAAGGAACGGCGGTAGGGCCGCGCGCCGCGGTCGCAAGCACAAGCATCTCGACTACAGGAACGCCAACAAGAGGAGCCAATCCCCATGACCATGAAACCTCGTTTTGCCGCCATCGCCGCGGCCTTGCTGTTACCGAGCCTCGCATCGGCGCAGTCCGTCGATTGGAACATCTTTGCGGAGCCGTTCATCTCGGAAGCTCACGCGCAGTCGATCGATTGGAAAAAGGTGGACACAGCGCTCGGCAAGACCGCTACCGTCAGCGGAGAGGCCCATCGCTATGGCCTGCCGCGGTCCGATCTGCATGTCACGCTCGACGGCGTGACGATCAAGCCCGCGCTCGCGCTCGGCGGCTGGGTGGCCTTCACTCCCATGGATGGTCAGGCGATGGTGATGGGCGATCTCGTCCTGCTCGAATCCGAGATCACGCCAGTCATGACGAAGCTCTTGAACAGCGGACTGGACATCACGGCGGTCCACAACCACATCCTGCGCGCCTCGCCGGCAACGTTCTACATGCATGTCGCCGGACATGGCGATCCGGTGAAGCTGGCTAGCGCGATCCACGAGGCGCTGACGACCGGCAGCAAGACGCCGTTCGAGCCGCCGGCGACCACCGCCGGCCCTGCCCCCACCGTCGACCTCGACACCGCGAAGCTCGACGAGATCATGCACGCCAAAGGGAACGTCACCGGCGGCGTCGATCAGTTCACGATCCCGCGCCGCGAGCCGGCGACCGAAGCAGGCATGACGGTCACCCCCGCGATGGGCGGTGCCAACGGCATCAACTTCCAGCCGACCGGCGGCGGCAAAGCCGCCATCACGGGCGACTTCCTCGTCACCGGCGACGAGGTCAATCCGCTGATCCGAGCCCTGCGCGCCGGCGACATCGAGGTGACCGCGATCCACAGCCACATGCTCGACGAGCAGCCGCGGATGTTCTTCATCCATTTCTGGGCCAACGACGACGCGCAAAAGCTCGCCCGCGGCATCCGCGCCGCGCTCGATAAAACGGCGGTGGCGCAGAAGTGAGAGGGCCGCCCATGGGTACGCCCGCCGCGATTGGGCCGGGTCCATGATCTCCGCGGCTGCTACTGCTCACGATACGTCCCGCGAGTTCCTTCGCGTGGAAGACCTCGTTAAGCGGTACGGCCAGGAGGCGGCGGTCGCGCATGTCTCATTTTCCGTCGCGGCCGGTGAAATCCTTGGCATTGTCGGTCCGAACGGGGCCGGGAAGACGACCTTGCTGGAATCGCTTGTGGGCTTGCTCGCGACGGAGCAAGGCACTGTTTTCTGGTGCGGCGAGGAATTGCCCCCACCGCGGAGAAAGGAAGCGCTGTTCTATCTGCCCGATGGCATACGGCCCTATCAGGACCGGTTCGCGATCGACGTCATGACTTTCTTTGCGCGGGTCCACAAGCGAACGGCAGCGCAAACGGCCGCAACGATCGCTGCCGTCGGATTGACGCCGGCCCTCGGCAAGCGCGTGCATGCGCTGTCCAAGGGCTACAACCGCCGGCTGCTGCTCGGGCTCGGTCTGCTGACACCGCATGACGTGCTGGTGATGGACGAACCGTTCGATGGCTTCGACATCAGGCAGACGCGCACCATCATCGACGTGATCCGCCAGGAGGCGGCGCGTGGACGCACCTTCATCCTCGCCATCCACCAGCTCGCGGATGCCGAGCGTGCCTGCGACCGCTTTCTGCTGCTCGCCGGAGGAAAGGTACGCGGTATCGGCACTCTCGGCGAATTGCGCGCGATAACCGCGCTGGCGAACGGCTCGCTGGAGGAGATTTTTCTTGCGCTCACCTGAACCACATCGCGCTCGCGAGGCGCCGCTTGCTCCGCTGCTTGCAAAGGAATTGGCCGAGATTGTCTGCGGCCGGGCGCTCTGGACGATGCTTCTCCTGGTCTGTCCATTGATCGGCTACAGCTTCGTTCAAGCCGTCTCGCTCTATGGCGAAGCGAGCGCGTCGGCGCAGCAATCTCCGGTACTGGCGGCAAGCCTGTCGCCGCTCGACGGCGTCCTGGTGCCGACATTCGGCGCGTTCTACGTCGCGGTCACGCTGCTGTTCCCATTCGTGGCGATCCGCGCGCTGGGCCAGGAAAAGGAATCGGGCGCGCTGCGCCTGTTGGTCCAGTTGCCCTATCGATCCTCGACGCTCATTCTTGCCAAGCTCGCCGCCGTGCTCGCGGCCTGGATTCTGGTAAGCATTCCCGCCCTTTCAGCACTCGCGATCTGGGCGATGATGGGCGGGCATCTTGCGGCGTCCGAGACCGTGAATCTCTTGTTCGGCCATCTGCTCTACGGCCTGCTCGTGGCCGCGATTGCATTATTCGCCGCGACCATTGCCGATAGCGCGGCCACTTCAGCCATCATCGCGCTGGCAGTGACGATCGGATCATGGGTGCTCGACTTCACCCTCGCCGGCCATTCCGGCCTCGCGGCCTTTGTCGCGCAACTATCACTGACGCAGGCGCTGCGCCCGTTCGAACAAGGCTTGCTCTCCGCCGGGCTGGTGCTCGGCGTGACCGGCGCAATCGCAGCCCTGTCCGCCCTCGCGTCCATCTGGTTGCCGCCCGGCGTCCCAACGCAAACCAAGTGCATGCGTTCTGTCCCATGCGTGCTCGCCATCTTGCTGGCGCTCGGTCTGGCGACGCAGATCAGGCAATCGGTCGATGTCACCGAGGACCGGCGAAACTCCTTCCCGGCTGCCGATCAGCGGCTGCTCGCCACGCTCCAACTGCCTCTGATCATCAAGGTGAATCTCGCCCCCGAGGATCCACGCTACGCCGATCTGCAACGCAACGTGCTGGCAAAGCTCGATCGCGCGATGCCGAACGTCTCGATCATTGTCGCCGGCAGCCATCGCGATGCCGCCAGCCAACCGGCCAATGATGCTTATGGCGAAATCGAATACTCATACGGCGCCCGATCGGATGTCAGCCGCTCGACCAGTCCGCGCGAAGTCCTGCCGCTGCTGTATGCCCTCGCCGGCAAGCAACCGCCCGCGCCCGCACCCAGTGACGAATATCCGGGCTATCCGCTGGTCGCCACGGCAGATGCTGCACTCTTCTGGTTCGTCGGCGGACTACCGCTGTTGATCGCGGGCGCCTGGTGGTGGAGCCGGCGCCCGCCGGCCAAATCCCTGTTCACCTGCAAAGGAGCCCAATCATGACCGCAGGAGGAAGCATCAAGGCCATCGCTGCTGCGATGGTTCTCGCAGCGCTGGCGCTGCCGGCACTCGCCGGGCAGCCGACAAAAATCGACTTTGTCGACGAAACCGTGGGCACAGAGCCGAAATCGCTCGTGCCGGTCGTCGGCATCTGGCACATCGAGAGCGATAGCGGCAAGAAGGTGCTTGCGGTGGACGGCCGGCAGTGGAAGGAGGGACAATCGTCTGCCGGGATCGCCGACAAGGCGCGCGCGCTGTATGGCGAGCGCTACGCCGAATTCCTCGATCGGGTCCAGGCCTATGCCTACTTCCCCTACGTGATCGCGCCCAACATCGAAAACTTCACCAACGGCGAGATCACCGTGCGCTTCCAGGGATTGTCCGGCCGCATCGATCAGGGTGCCGGAATCCTGTTCAACCTGAAGCCGAACGGCAACTACCTGACCGTCCGCGCCAATTGTCTGGAAAACAACCTCGTGCTCTGGAAGTTCGAGAACGGCAAGCGCTCGTCGGTCAAATGGGTGCGCAACACGCCGACCGCCACGCGCCAATGGCACGACCTCAAGGTTCGCATCATCGGTACAAAGGTCGAGGGCTATCTCGATGGCAAGCTCTATCTCGAGCACACATTGGCGCAGCCCGTCTCGGGTCGCGTCGGCCTGTGGTCAAAGGCCGATAGCCACGTACAATTCGCCGACTACATCGTCACGGCAGCCGACTGAGAAATACGGTAAACGCTTTCGCCACCGATGAGCGCATCATCTGCGGACCGAAGATCGCGCTCCGATACGCGAGCCTAGGCGGCGACGCGACCGGCCTCCAACCGAAACTCCAAGTCCTCGATAAGCTGCGCCAACCGTTCGCGCGTAAACAGATCGGTCGGTTCCTGTGCCAGCCTTCGGGTTTGCGCAAGCTTTTGTTCCAACTCTTTACGCTCGCGGCGCAACATTTGGAGCTCCTTGCTATGTGGGCGAAGTCCGTCAAATTGATCGGGAGAAGTTTACAACTTGTTAAAGCGGCGAGCGCTCCGCATCCGACAAACGGAAACCGTTTGCACGGAACTCATGCTTGAACAAAGATGAGATCATGATCCGATTCCGTCTAATCGGTTCATGATCCAGCGTCCCGTTCTCCGTTGCTTCAACGAGTACAGCCAAAAAACGTAATCCGCCATCCGTTGCGCCTCTGCCCCGTGCGTTACGCCATCACTCTCACGCGTGGAAGTTACGATGCGTGTGGCTCGACCAACCCACCCCGTGATTCTCGCGTCCTCAGACGCCAAGTGTTGCGGCTGTAACCTTTGCCTGGGCGGGACACACTTCGGTGATGCCGCTCATCGATAACAGCGGCGCTTCGGACTCCTGATAGAATTCGCCGAGGAATATCAGTCAAGCGCCGTCCCATGATGGCGATCGTGCAAGAGGAAGATCATGGCCGACGACCTTGCCGCTCGTGTTGAGGCCAATCAGCAGAAACTGAGAGCTGAGTTGAAGTCCCACTATGACTTCATCATTTGCGGGTCGGGGTCATCGGGTTCAGTAGTGGCGCGGCGTTTGGCGGAAAATGCCGACGTCAGCGTTCTCCTGCTCGAAGCCGGCGGCAGCGATGACGTGCCGGACATCATGAGCGCGTCGCGTTGGCCCGCCCTTCGCCGTGGCGAACACGACTGGTCCTTCAACGCGATGCCAAATCCTCGGCTGAACGATCGCGCCATTCCCATGTCCATGGGCAAGGTGCTCGGTGGCGGATCCAGTATCAACGTGATGGTTTGGTCGCGCGGCCACAAAGCGGATTGGGATGGCTTCGCGGCGGAAGCCGGTGATGACGGCTGGAACTATCAATCCGTGCTGCAGATCTATCGGCGCATCGAGGACTGGCACGGCGCACCGGATGCAGCCCGCCGCGGCTCCGGGGGGATGGTCTTCGTGCAACCGGCGCCTGATCCGCATCCTCTCGCCGCCGCGATGATCGAGGCCTTTGCCACCGTCGGCGTTCGGACGTTCGATGACCAGAACGGCGTGATGATGGAGGGCCATGGTGGCGCCGCCCTCACCAACCTGTGCGTCCGTGATGGCCGACGGCAATCCATCTTCCGTTCCTATGTCTCTCCTATCATGGATCGTTCAAATCTCACGGTCCTGACAGGCGCACTCGTCACTCGTCTAACGTTGGCCGGCAAGCGAGTGACCGGCGTGGAGGTCGCGTATGAGGGCAAGATGCGTCGCATCGGTGCTGGCGAAGTCGTGCTGTCGCTGGGCGCCATTCACACGCCCAAGCTGCTCATGCAGTCCGGTATCGGCGATGAGGCCGAGCTGAAACGCTTCGGCATTCCTCTTGTCCAGCATCTGCCCGGCGTTGGTCAGAACTTCCAGGATCACTTCATGGCACCATGCGTCTGGGAGTCGTGTGGGCCTATTGAACGCCGCAACAATTTGACGGAAGCGACCGCACTTTGGCGCAGTGACTCCGCGCTCGAGGTGCCGGACCTGCAGACGCTCATAGTCGAGGCACCCTATGCCAGTCCGCAGGCCGCCAAGGATCCGCTGCCGCCCGATAGTTGGTCACTGACAAATGCGGTACTGCGCACCGCCAGCCGGGCTGCCTCCGACTGACCGGACCCAATCCAGACGACCCAGTCGAGATCGATGCAAACTGCCTCGACGATCCCGCCGATCTGAAGGCGCTGAAGACCTGTGTCGAGTTCTGCAGGGCTATCGGCAATTCACCGGCCTTGCGACCTTTCATGAAAAGAGAACTCGTGCCGGGACCGGTCGACGATTCCGGGCTGGAAACGTTCATCCGTAATGCGACGGTCAGCCACTCGCACCAAACCTGCACTGCCAAGATGGGGCGCGATGCCATGTCGGTGGTCGACCACGACTTGCGCGTTTACGGCCTCGATCATTTGCGGATCGCCGACGGATCGGTCCTGCCGCGGGTGACGACCGGCAATACCATGGCCCCATACGTTGTCATCGGCGAGCGTGCTGGCGAGTTCCTGAAAGCCACTCACCGCCTCGGGCCATGAGCGGACTCCGGTGTTCGCTATCTGGCAATCCGAACAGGCAGGGTCTCGTAGCCATTGACGAAATTCGAATACACTCGCCTCGGTTCGTCGACCACTTCTATACGCTCGAAACGCTTCAGGATTTCTTCCCAGATGATCTTGAGCTGCAGCTCGGCGAGCCTAAGCCCGACGCAACGGTGAATACCAAAGCCGAACGACAGATGCTGGCGCGGTCGCTCCCGATCGATGATGAACTCGTAAGGCTTCTCGATGACCTCTTCGTCGCGGTTGCCCGAGACATACCACATCGCGACTTTATCGCCCTTCCTGATCCGCTTGCCGCGGAACTCGATGTCGGAAAGTGCCGTCCGCCGCATATGGGCAACTGGCGTCTGCCAGCGGATCACCTCCTGCACGAAACTATCGATCAGGGCAGGGCTCTTCCTGAGCTTCTGATACTGATCCCAATGCCGGTTGACCGCATAGATGCTGCCCGACAAGGTATTGCGAGTAGTCTCGTTCCCGCCGACGATCAAAAGCAGCAGATTACCGAGGAAATTTTTCGGATCCACGTCGCGTGCGGCCGGGCTGTGCGCCATCAGCGACAACAGATCGCTTTTCGGCGGCTGGTTGATGCGCGCGTCCCAGAGCCGGCTGAAATATCGCGCGCATTCTTCAAGTTCAGCCTGCCGCTCGTCCTCGGTTGCAACGACTCCTCCGGGGCCCGGAATGGTCGTTGCCAGATCAGACCAGCGCGTCAGCTTTCGGCGATCCTCGAAGGGAAAATCAAACAGGACGGCCAGCATCTGCGTGGTCAGCTCGATCGAGACCCGGCCGACCCAGTCGAACACCTCACTGGTCGGCAGATTGTCGAAGCATTCGACAGAGCGCTCACGGATGCCGATTGCCAACTGTTCGAGATGTGTTGACGTGAATACTGGAGCTATCGTCTTGCGCTGAGCGGCATGGCGCGGAGGATCCATGCTGATGAAGCTCTCGCGGCGCAGGTCGGGTGTCACGTCGACCAGGGTGATGCCGCCAAGCGCCGAGGCCGAGGAGAACACCGCATGATTAGCTTCAACATCGATGATGTCCTCGTATCTGGTGATGGACCAATACGGGCCGAACATGCTGTCGCTGGTGTAGTGGACCGGATCTTCCTTGCGCAGCCGATCGAAATAGGGCCAATGGGTGTTGGAGCGGAACAGCTCGGGATCTGCGGGATCGAGCTCTTCCAGCGGCAGGGAGAGAGCCCGCTCTCGGGCCCTGTCGTATCGGCTGTCTTGAGTGGGATCGAGTGTCCTGTGCATGGCCGGCTCCTCGTCGGTCCTTTCCTTTTTCTTGTGCGGAGCGTCTGATCTTCTGCGGAGTGCTTGATGGGCACGAATCAAATCCGTTTGTCTGCATCTCGGCCCGTGCGCCGGTTTTCGTGATGCAATTCGCTGACGCGCAATTACGCGTCATGGCTCGATGCTGCTTCGGCTTCGCCCAATCCCGGCGAGCCGTTGCAAGCGGCGTCTCAAGATAGGCCGCGCGCCTCACTCTCCGTCATTCCGGGGTGCGCGCAGCGCGAGCCCGGAATCCATCTAGCCGCATGCACGAGCGGAGAAATGGATTCTCTGATGTGCAATTGCACATCATAGCTCGACGCTGTCGCATCGCCCCGGAATGACGAAGAAAAATTCACCTGCGATTTCAACCTGATTTGCCCCGTCCAGCCCTGTAGCGAAAAACATTCCGCTTCCGCCGTCGGGCAAATCAGTGATTTAACTCCGCGCGTCTCACGGCAGATGAGGGGCGGGTCGCGATCGTCACGAACGTTGCGGTGAGATGCGGTGGACGCGGGTGTTGCGAAAGACGAACGCAACATCAGCGGACGGCGAAGTCGTGTGGTCCTGGCGCCCCGACGCTGGCGCTAAGTTTTGTTCGTTGAACACAGCGATGGTGGCAAGAAAGCCCGGTCACCAGGGAGAGCACGAAGTAAGCTGTAAAACCATCGCGCAGGGAAAGCCGGAATGCTTCGGTTGAACCTGTGGTCCTACCCCCGTGCTTTTTGTTGCACGGGACCCACGGGTGCAACCAGCACCCGGCTTTCCCTGCGCCCTCTGATTGATGAGAGGGTGAAACGAGACGCAAAGCTCGGGCGCAACGCACCGCGAGAACGCGAACTCACATCTCTCCCCAACTCCACCGTCATGCCCCCGCGAAGGCGGGGCATCGTATCCGGCGGCCACTCGGCTCAAGCACTGCTGCCTCTGGAATACTGGATCGTCCGGTCAACCCCGGACGATGACAGCGGAGAGCTGTTTGACATCTTGAATCAGAACTCGCGGCGACGCCGTAGGGTGGGCAAGCCTCCCGAAAGGACAGTGCCGTTAACCCTTTACTAACCATACGCTGGGCAAAAATTGCCGGGTGAAGTCGAGTGTCGTCGGTCGCGGATGACGGGAGGGGATCCCCCGTGGACGCCAGCGCGGTGCCTCACTTTCGGAGCGGCGGCCCGCAAGCCGCCGCGCAGACATTTGGCGGCCGCGCCCGGCAGGCGCGGGGGGATCGGGCTACCATGGTCGACGTGACGGCGGGTCAGGGCACGGCATCCGGCGGCTTCTCCCTGGCCGACATCACCAATATCCTGAAGCGCGGCGACATCGCGCTGGCGTTCGGCATCCTCACCATTCTGGTGGTGCTGATCCTGCCGTTGCCCGCGATCGTGCTCGACCTGTTCCTGGCGATCTCGATCACGCTGTCGGTCCTGATCCTGATGACCGCGCTGTTCATCCAGGCGCCACTGGAATTCTCCTCATTCCCGACCATCCTGTTGATCTCGACCATGCTGCGGCTGTCGCTCAACCTGGCCTCGACCCGGTTGATCCTGTCGCGCGGGCATGAGGGCACGGCAGCCGCCGGCCACGTCATCGAGGCCTTCGGCAATTTCGTGATGGGCGGCAATTTCGTGATCGGGATCATCGTGTTCGCGATCCTGGTCATCGTCAACTTCGTCGTCATCACCAAGGGTTCGGGCCGCATCGCCGAAGTCGCGGCACGCTTCCATTTGGATTCGATGCCGGGCAAGCAGATGGCCATCGACGCCGACCTCTCCGCCGGCCTGATCGACGAGAAGGTCGCCAAGGAACGGCGCAAGGAGCTGGAAGACGAAAGCGGCTTCTTCGGCGCCATGGACGGTGCCTCGAAATTCGTCCGTGGCGACGCGATCGCCGGCCTGCTCGTGGTGTTCATCAACGTCGTCGGCGGCATCATCATCGGCGTCGCCCAGCAGGGCCTCGGCTTTGCCGAAGCCGCGCGCACCTACACGGTGCTGACCGTCGGCGACGGCCTGGTGACGCAGGTCCCGGCGCTGATCGTCTCGACCGCCGCGGGCCTCCTGGTCTCGAAGGCCGGCGTCTCCGGCGCCGCCGACAAGGCGCTGATGAAACAGCTCTCGGGCTATCCTCAGGCGCTCGGCATGTCGGCCGGCGTCATGATCGTGCTGTCGCTGCTGCCGGGCATTCCGATGATCCCGTTCCTGGCGCTGGGCTCCGGCGCCGCCGCGCTGGCCTGGACCGCGCGCAAGCAGAAGCATGCCGCCAAGGCCGTCCAGGCCGCCGCTGCGGCCGCCCCTACTGCTGCGGCAGCGGCAGCCGCAGCAGCCGCCGAGGAGCCGATCTCGAGCGCGCTAAAGATCGACGACCTCAAGATCGAGCTCGGCTATGCGCTGCTGCCGCTCGTCAACGGCCCCGACGGCACCGACCGATTGACCGAGCAGATCAAGGCGCTGCGCCGCTCGCTCGCGGTCGAGATGGGCTTTGTGATGCCGGCGGTGCGCATCCTCGACAACGTCCAGCTCGAGGCCAACACCTATGTCATCAAGATCAAGGAGGTCGATGCCGGCACGGGGCGGATCTGGCCGAACCAGTTCATGGTGATGGACCCCGGCGGCAACCAGGTCGCGATCCCCGGCATCCATACCGTCGAGCCGACGTTTGGTCTGCCTGCGACCTGGGTCGACGCCGCGCTGAAGGAAGAGGCCTCGCTGAAGGGCTACACCGTGGTCGATGCCGCCACCGTGCTGTCGACGCACCTGACCGAGCTGCTCAAGAACAACATGTCGGACCTGTTGTCCTACGGCGAGGTGCAGAAGCTGCTCAAGGAACTGCCGAAGGAACAGGGCGAACTGATCAAGGATATCGTGCCGAGCCAGGTCACGATCTCCGGCATCCAGCGCGTGCTGCAACTGCTGCTGGCCGAGCGCGTCTCAATCCGCGACCTCTCGACCATCCTCGAAGGCATTGCCGACGCGCTCGCCTTCTCGCGCAATCCGGCGACCATGGTCGAGCATGTCCGCGCCCGCCTGGCGCGGCAGATCTGCGCGCAGAACACTTCCTACAACGGCTACCTGCCGCTGATCGCGCTGTCGGCGCGCTGGGAGCAGGCGTTCGCGGAATCGATCGTGGGCACGGGCGAGGACAGGAGCCTTGCGATGCAGCCGTCCAAATTGTCGGAATTCATGACCGCGACCCGCAACGCCTTCGAGCAGGCCGCGCGCGAAGGCGAAGCGCCGGTGCTGGTGACCTCGGCCGCGATCCGGCCCTTCGTTCGCTCGCTGGTTGAACGCTTCCGCTCGCAGACGACCGTTTTGTCGCAGGCGGAAATCCATCCGCGGGCACGCTTGAAGACCGTCGGGAGCGTGTGACCGGCGCGCAAATCAGTTGCAAAGCGACGCAGCATTTTCGTCACATGCAACTTGTTTGTAGAAAATGGCTTAATTTCAACAGCTTATCGTCGCCGCGCCCCGCTCTCGATCTAACGCATTGCAATAACTGAACAATATCCCCGCCAGCGCGGATTTCAATCGCGTCGGATCACGTCTGTTCACGGGCTTGTGATCGCCTCTACGGAACGGAATCCGCGATTCCTATGTTGGAAGGGCGCAAGGATGTTGAACCTGTCGGAAGAGGCGACCGACAAAAAGTAAGCGACAGGGAAGGCGGCAGGAGACTTCCATGAACCACTCGATCTACAGCGCGGATCGGACGACCCATCTGAAGATTGTGGTCGTTGCACTCGTAGCGGGTGTGGTTGTGGCCGGCCTTGGCATCATGGCGCGCAACGGCGTGGACGAGTACCAGACCGCGCGGGTGATGAAGGCCGGCAAGCCGGTGGCCATCACCTCATCGAACAATTCGCTCGTACGCTAGAGCAGGAGAGGAATTTACGGAATTCACGTGGTTCTTTACAGCCCCCCAAAGGCCACGTGGATATTAAGACCCCCAACTACCCCCAAGTTGACTATCGAAAACGCCCGCTCCCCACGGGCGTTTTCTTTTTATTTTGAATCAGCGGTTCCCGGCGGCACGCTCTCGATCAGCCTGCCGGAGAAGATCGGTGCCGAGGTCGGCATGCCCGTCGGCGACCCCCCCTCCGGCTCGACGGTGACTGCGTAGGTCGCATCATTGATCGTGGCGGCATCGATGGACGACAGCACCGGGCGCTCGGTGAAATCATCAGCGCCGATCACGCCGAGCGAGCGCGGCTGCGGCAGCTTGTCCGAGATCAGCCACAGCTCGAAGCTCTTGCCGGGCTCCGGCGGCGCGCCGACCCGGCGCACCGTGAAGTTCCTGGTGGCGGCATCGACGGTCAGGATGAAGGCTGGGGAGTTGCCGTCCTGCTGCAGCACGGCGACAAATTGTCCCGAGGGCGGCGGGGGCGGTGTCTTGACCTCCACAATCTCTGTGCGGGGCTTCGGACGGATGGCGTCAGGCAGGGCATCGGGCCGGTAGACCTGAAGCCCCAGCACCACCAGGAGCGCAGCAGCAATCGTGCTCACCGCCGACGCCACGCCGCGCCAGCGTCTGAGCCGGCTTGTGAGCTGGACGACCCGACCGTCATCGACGAGCGGTGCCTGCTGAACGGGCGCCTCCGCGACGACTCTCGGCTCCACCGGCGGGGGCGAAGGTGACGGGGCTTCCGGCGGCAGGGCCAAGGGCGCTTGCGGTGCGGAGGATTGCGCGATCACGCTCTTGATGTTCTCCCACACGATCGGCCGCGGCTCGACCAGGCCCACCATCTGGTTGAGCGGGCCGAGCCTGAATTCCCAGGCCTGCACGAGGGCGGTGAACTCCTTGTCCATCGCCATCATGGTCTCGACCTGCGCGCGCTCCTCCGCATCGAGCGAGCCGAGCGCATACTCGGCGGCGAGCGCGATATGGTCCTCGTTATGAGCCATCACACGATATCGGGGCTCTCAAACCCCAAGACACTCCCTGATCTCCAGCAGGCTGCGGCGCAGCCATGTCTTCACCGTGTTCACCGGCGTCTCGAATTTGACGGCGAGCTGCTCGCGGCTCCAGCCGTTGTAATAGGCAAGCAGCACGAGCTTCTGCCGGTCCGGCTCCAGACGGCCGACGCATTCCAATAAGCGGCGCAGTTCCTCCGTCATCTCGCGTCGCGCCAGCGGATCGGGCGTCTCGGCCGCGACCTCCATCGCCGCAGGCTCTTCCTCCAGCGAGATTTCGCTCTTCTTGCGGACCATGTCGATGGCGCGGTTGCGGGCAATGGATGCCATCCAGGTGATCGGCGACGCCAGCGCCGGGTCGAATTGTCCCGCGCTGTTCCAGATCTTGACGTAAGTATCCTGAATGATTTCCTCGGCAAGATCCTGTCGCCGCAAGATACGCAGGACGACGCCGAAGAGTTTCGCCCGCGTGGCCACGTACAATCGCTCGAAAGCGGCCTCATCCCCCTTCGCAACGGCAGCGATCAGCCAGACCAGTTCAGCCGGCGTCAGCATTCAGCATCCCCCAAATCGCGATCCCTGTTCGCCTGATGCCGGGAATTAATCCTATCCCTTCGTAGCATAGTTCGGCAGGCCGCGGTCCACCAGCCGATGGATTCGGGACCTTTCCAAAGCAAAACCCGGGCCTCGCAGCCCGGGTTCGGTTCCCATCCAATGTGGAGAGGTTCAGGATTCAGGCAACGCCGAGACGCGCCCGCATCAAGCCGATCGAGTCCATGTCGGCCTGCTCCCGGGCGCTCTCTTCAGCGCGCTCGCGGGCCTGGTCGCGTTCGTCCAGGAGCTCGACCTTCTTGAGTTCCTCGAAGGCTTCGCCAAGCTGCGCCTTGGCCTCCTCGAGCTGGATGCGCAGCTCGTCAGCGGAGCGGGTGAGGTTTTCGCGGCGCTGGATCGCAGCCTTGGCATAGGTCGGATAGGCAAAGTGAGCGGGATCGTTGATCCCGGCTCGCTCCTGCTCGACCTGGATCTCGCGTTCAAGCTCCACCGACATGCGATGGAAATCGGCGATCATGCCTTCGATCTGGGTGACCCTGCGGCGCTTCTCGTCGACCTGAAATTTCTTCAGGCGGATCAGCGTGTCACGTGACTTCATCGACTCATACTCCCCAGAAGTCCCGATTTCGAACGCGGGACAAGGCCGGCTCCCCCTGGACCCCGCCGGCGCAGCTAATGACATGCCGCGGATGATGGCCCGACAAAGTTAGCGTTCCGTTTCCAAATTCGAGAGGATTTGCGCCAGTTGCCGATAGCCGTCGGCCAAACTGACAGACTCGCCCTTGCCCTGGCGCAGGAAGGCCTCCAAAGGCTCGTGCAGGCGGATTGCCTCGTCCACTTCCGGGCTGGAACCGGCCCGGTAGGCGCCGAGCCGGATCAACTCCTCCATATCGGCGTACGTCGCCATCACCTGACGCGCCCTGGTGATAACGGGGAGAAATGCCGGGTCGGCCGAGCGCGGCATCGTGCGGGAGACCGATTTGAGGATGTTGATCGCAGGATAGCGCCCGCGCTCGGCGATCGAGCGCTGCATCACGATGTGACCATCGAGGATGCCGCGCACGGCATCGGCGATCGGCTCATTGTGGTCGTCACCATCGACCAGCACCGTGAAGATCGCGGTGATGGCACCGACCCCGGTCCCCGGCCCTGCCCGCTCCAGAAGCTTCGGCAGTTCGGTGAACACCGTCGGCGTATAGCCCTTGGCGGTCGGCGGCTCGCCGGCGGACAGCCCGATCTCGCGCTGCGCCATGGCAAAGCGCGTCACCGAATCCATCAGGCACAGCACCTCCTTGTCCTCATCGCGAAAATACTCCGCGATCGCGAGCGTGAGGTAAGCGGCCTGCCGCCGCATCAAGGCCGGCTCGTCGGAGGTCGCGACCACGACCACCGAGC
This sequence comes from Bradyrhizobium sp. Crot121, assembly GCF_059512385.1. Lineage (NCBI taxonomy): Bacteria > Pseudomonadati > Pseudomonadota > Alphaproteobacteria > Hyphomicrobiales > Nitrobacteraceae > Bradyrhizobium > Bradyrhizobium sp. Crot121. The sequence goes on from NZ_JCAMOR010000001.1 coordinate 84,210, forward strand.
GCGCGAGGCCCTCCTCGCCGAGGTCTTCCTGGAGGAATTCCTGCACCTCGCGGCCGCGTTCGCCGATCAGCCCGATCACCGAGATGTCGGCATCGACGTTGCGCGCCAGCATCGAGAGCAGCACCGACTTGCCGACGCCGGAGCCGGCGAAGATGCCGAGCCGCTGGCCGCGGCAGCAGGTCAGGAACGTGTTGAGCGCGCGGATGCCGAGATCGAGCGGGCTGCCGACCCGCTTGCGCGAATGCGCCGGCGGCGGTGCGTTGCGGAAGGGAACGGGAGAGGCGCCCTGCGGCAGCGGACCCTTGCCGTCGATCGGCTCGCCCATCGCGTTGACGACGCGGCCGAGCCAGGCCGCCGACGGCCGCACGAAGCCGGCGGCGTTGGCGATGACAGCACGGCAGCCACGCCTGACGCCTTCGAGACCACCGAACGGCATCACCACCGCGTTGCTGCCGGAGAAGCCGATGACCTCCGCCGGGATGAAGCGATTGCCGCCAACGTCGATCACGATGCGGGCGCCGACCGACATCGCATGGATGGGGCCGGCGATCTCAACCATGAGCCCGCGGACGCCGACCACGCGGCCATAAATATTGACGCCGTCGATGTCGCCGATCTGTTCCGCGAGCGCTTTCATTGCGAAAACCTTAAGTTTCGCCGATTTCTCCGCATCCGCTTAACTTCGTGTTTACCCGCATCATTAATCATTGCGTCACTGTCTTTGGGTGACTGAGGTCGCTTGCCTGTTCAGAAGAAGGGCGAGTCGCAAGAGTCGGTTAGTCCGGCCTCTTAAAGTGGAGCTTGAACGAGAACGGATGAGAAAAGCTGCTTCTGCGCAAGATCTTAGGGCGATTCGAAAAAAATTGCACCGCGGACCTTGCGGATGGGAATCAGTTTTTGTTAACCATGTCTCGTCAGGATCCGAATCAGTTGTGCAAAGGCGTTTTGTGAGTGCCGCAAGTGCGGCCGACCTGACGCCCAGGAGCGGCGACTAAAGGGGACTGGCATGCGCGTTTTGCTGATAGAAGATGACAGCGCCGTCGCGCAGTCGATCGAATTGATGCTCAAATCCGAGAGTTTCAACGTCTATACGACGGACCTCGGAGAAGAAGGCGTCGATCTCGGCAAACTCTATGACTACGACATTATCCTTCTCGACCTGAACCTGCCCGACATGTCCGGCTACGACGTGCTGAAGCAGCTCCGGGTCTCCAAGATCAAAACCCCCATTCTGATCCTCTCCGGCCTCGCCGGCATCGAGGACAAGGTCAAGGGTCTCGGCGTCGGCGCCGACGACTACATGACCAAACCCTTCCACAAGGACGAGCTGGTCGCGCGTATCCACGCCATCGTGCGCCGCTCCAAGGGCCATGCCCAGTCCGTCATCCAGACCGGCGACCTCGTGGTTAATCTCGACACCAAGACGGTGGAAGTCGGCGGCCAGCGCGTGCATCTGACCGGCAAGGAATATCAGATGCTGGAGCTGCTCTCGCTGCGCAAGGGCACCACGTTGACCAAGGAAATGTTCCTGAACCATCTCTATGGCGGCATGGACGAGCCGGAATTGAAGATCATCGACGTCTTCATCTGCAAGCTGCGCAAGAAGCTCGCCAACGCCTCCGAAGGCCGCAACTTCATCGAGACCGTATGGGGCCGCGGCTACGTGCTGCGCGAGCCGCATGAGGCGGACGAACGCATCCCGGCCTAATCGCCCCGATCTCGCTGCTCCGACGAAAACCCCGCCGAAACGGCGGGGTTTCTGTTTTGCGCCAGCCTCAAACTGGTCGGTAATATTGTTCGCCATGGCGACCCTCAACCTGGCGGGGCCAATCGAAACTTCGCAAAAGCTGTTACGATCAGCCGAACTGGGCTGATGGAGTTTGCGGCACATGTCGAACTTCGATCTGGCACTGTCGGTTGGGCTTGGCATCGGCTTGGCCGCCGCAACCGGCTTCCGGCTGTTCCTGCCGCTGCTGGCCCTGAGCGTGGCCGCCTACACCGGACACGCGAATCTGAATGAGGGCTTTGCATGGCTCGGCACACCTGCCGCGATCATCATGCTTGGCACCGCGGCGATAGCCGAGATCGCCGCGTTCTACATTCCCGGTGTGGACAACCTGCTCGATACGGTGGCGACGCCCGCTGCTGTCGTCGCGGGGACAATCGTTTCCGCCGCTGTCATGACCGACTTGCCGCCGATGGTGAAATGGACGGCGGCCATTATCGCGGGAGGCGGCGTTGCCGGCATCACGCAAGGTTTGACCGCGATACTCCGGGCAAAATCATCCGTCTTCACCGGCGGCCTTGGGAATCCGGCCGTCGCGACGGCCGAACTCGGGAGCGCCTCGCTGATGGCACTTCTAGCCCTGGCCGCGCCGCTCGCCGCGCTCGCGCTGGTCATCCTGTTTTTCTGGCTCGCATTCCGCCTGCTTCGGGGCTCGACTCGGGGATCGCATCGGCCAAACGAACCCATAAGCGGGGATTGAACCCACCATCGTCATGCGCCGACCAATCGCTCGTGCAATTCTGTTGTCGGGCGAATCGGGGGCGCGATTGCTAAGGTCAGATTTGGTTTTTGCATCGCCGCGCCCAAAGGATGAAACGGCGCGTTGAATGATCCTGCACGCTTGCCGGGCTTCCGGCTTTCTTGGTCTATTTCTGCACGGCGCTCGTCGCCGTCATGGCCTACCTCTTCGTCTATACCCGCGTCACCGCGCACAACGAATTCGAGCTTATCCGCGAGAACAATACGGCAGCAGCGATCGCGCTGGGCCTCAGCCTGTGCGGCTTCGTACTGCCGGTGGTGAGCGCGATCGCGCACTCGGCCAATGTCATCGATTGCCTGATCTGGAGCGTGGTCGCGCTGATCGTCCAGATCATCGTCTATTTCATCGTCAAGGTCCCCGTGCCGAACCTGTCGGGACGGATCGCAGACGGCGAACTCGCACCCGCGATCTGGCTCGGGCTTTCCTCGCTCGCCGCCGGCGCCCTCAACGCCGCTTCGATGATCTACTGACCATGACAAGCCTTCCACCACCCAAGGAGTTCGGAACGCGAAAGTCGGCCCCTGTGCCGCCGCGCCCACCGACCAAACGTTCGGCCGAGATCGTCCTGATCCTGATGGGCACGCTCGCGGTCGGCGGCACCGCCTATTTGCTGATGCCGAGCGAGAACTGCGAGCGCCCGCCGAACGGCGCCGCGCCGTCGTTTTCGCAGGGCGACACCGAATGCCGGCAGCGCGGATCGTCCTCCTCCAGCCACGGCTCCAGCGGCGGCTCGCGCTACTCCAGCAGCGGCTCCTCCTCGAGCCACTCCGCCTCAGGCACATCCGACTCCGGATCGAACCATGTCAGCCGCGGCGGCTTCGGTTCGTTCGCGCACGCCTTCGGCTTTTCCGGTGGTTGAGAGAAGCGTACCCTTCGCACATCACCGTGAAATGACTGCTTTTGCTTGCCTTGGCATCGGCCGCTGTTGGAGACTGGTGCCACACCGCAAATGGCGGAAGAACGGGACTGCCGTCATGAAACGCTCGCGCCGGGTCGTCCTGAAACTGATGGGAAGCGTTGCGGTCGGCGCCGCCTCGATGGGGCTGGTACCGCGCACTGATTGCGGCCCCGGCAACACGGCCGCACCCGGCCCCGGCGGCAAACCCAGTTGCCGCGCGGTCTATGGCGGCTTCGGCGGGACGCCACGCCGCTTCAACGCCCGTGGTGACGTTGAATTCGACCCTTCGTATGGCGGAAGCTGATATCCGCATGCGGCGCATTCCTTGTTCGGAACGTGACGACTGGCCGGCGACCGCCGAGCGCGCCGGCTTCAGTTTCCACACCATAGGCGGCGAACGCTATTGGGACGAACGCGCCTATTACGCCTTCGCGCTGGACGAGATCGAGCGCGGGATCGAGGAGCCGACCGGCGAGATCGACGCGATGTGCCTCGAACTCGTCGGCCGCGCCACCGAAGATGAAAAATATCTACGCCGATTGAAGATCCCGGAAGCGTTCTGGCCGCTGATTGCGGAAAGCTGGCGCCGCGACGACGGAAGCCTCTATGGCCGGCTCGATCTCAGCTTCGACGGGCGCGGACCGGCCAAGCTGCTGGAGTACAATGCCGACACGCCGACCTCGATCTTCGAGGCGGCGGTGTTCCAATGGACCTGGCTCGAGCAGGCGATCGAGCGCAACATCATCCCGAAGCGATCCGACCAGTACAATTCGATCCACGAGCGGTTGATCGACGCCTGGAAGAAATTGGCATCCGGCGAGCACCTGCATCTTGCCGGCATGACCGGCAATGCCGAGGACGCCGCAACGCTGGCCTATCTGGAGGACACCGCCTCGCAGGCCGGCCTTGCGACCACGCTGCTCGATATCGAGGGCATCGGCCTTACCGAGGACGGCCGCTTTGTCGACCTCGATAACCGCGCAATCGAGCTCGCATTCAAGCTCTATCCTTGGGAATGGATGTTTCACGACACCTTCGGCACCAGGCTCGCGAGCGCGCCGACGCGCTGGATCGAGCCGCCGTGGAAGGCAATCCTGTCCAACAAAGGCATCCTGCCGCTGCTGTGGGAGATGTTTCCGAACCATCCCAATCTGCTGCCGGCCTATTTCGAGGATGATCCGAACGCGCAAACGCTCGGCAGCTCGTTCGTCCGCAAGCCGATCTATTCGCGCGAGGGCGCCAATGTCGCGCTTGTCAGCGCCGGCACCACGCTGATCGAGCAGGAGGGGCCCTACGGCGCCGAAGGCTTCATCCGCCAGGCGCCGGCGCCGCTGCCGAATTTCGCAGGCCAATATCCGGTGATCGGGAGCTGGTTGATCGATCACACCCCATGCGGGCTATCGATCCGCGAGGACGAGAATCCGATCACGGGGAACACGTCGCGCTTTTTGCCCCACGCGATCCTTTGAGGGGTGGTCCCTGCGTCATTGAGAGCCAACGGGTCGCGCGAACGCGCGCCCGATGACAGGCTCCGCGAAGCAATCCATGCCTCCGCAAGTGGTGAGATGGATTGCTTCGCTGCGCTCGCAATGACGATCACGGGCGACGGAGTTGTAGGGTTGGGTGTCGCCGCTTAACTCTATCGCGCCGCGGAAGCGACAGCCTTGAGCCCGATCGGCGCGCCGGTGCGCGCGACCGGCGCGGTGCCCAGGCAATAGAGACCGCGGCGGTCCGGATAGGGCTTGAAGACGCTGCTGATACCAACCACGGACTCGGCCGCCCCCAGCGCCAGCACGCCGTCGGGCTCGAGCATTTTTGCAAGCCGCGCGAAGATATCCGTCTTCGTCTCCTGATCGAAATAGATCAGCACGTTTCGGCAGAAGATCACATCGAACGTGCCGAGATGGGAGAAGTCCTGCAGCAGGTTGAGCTGGCGATGCTGCACCATGGCGCGGATATCGGCATTGAGCTGCCAGAACTCGCCGATCTGGGTGAAGTATTTCACCAGGAACTGGATCGGCAGGCCGCGCTGCACCTCGAACTGGCTGAAGATGCCGGCCTTGGATTTTTCCAGGACTGCCTGCGACAGGTCGGTCGCGACGATCTCGAGCCGCCAGCCCGCGAGCGCCGCGCCCATTTCCTTCAGACACATCGCGATCGAGTAAGGCTCCTGCCCGGTGGACGACGCCGCGCACCAGATGCGCAGCGAACGCCGCGCGGCCCGCGCCTGGATCAGCGCCGGCAGCACCGCCTGCTTCAAATGGTCGAACGGAATCTTGTCGCGGAAAAAGAACGTCTCGTTGGTGGTCATCGCCTCGACCACTTCCGATGTCAGCGCCTCGGCGCTAGCGCCCTTCATCTTCTGGACCAGCTCCGGAATGCCTGATAATCCCGATTTGCGCGCAAGCGGCACCAGGCGGCTCTCGACCAGATATTGCTTGTCGGACGACAGGTCGAGGCCGGACCGCTCCTTCAGGAGCTTGCGCAGATAATCATAATCCATCGGCGTCACGAACGATCTCCCGCAAACAACCGGTTAAGCTTCGGTCCGATCTCCTTGAGCGGTAGCACGGCCGCGCAGATCCCCGCATTCGCCGCCGCGCCCGGCATGCCCCACACGACACTGGTCGCCTCGTCCTGCGCAATCACGCTGCCGCCGGCGGCCACGATATCCTTGCCGCCGCGCATGCCGTCCGACCCCATGCCGGTCAGGATCACCGACATGATGCCGCCCTGCCAGACATCGATCGCGGACATGAACATGGGATCAACCGCAGGCTTGCAGAAATTCACCGGCGGTCCGTCATCGAGTGCGATCGCGATCTCGGCGCCGCGGCGCGCAACGCGCATATGGCGGCCGCCCGGCGCCAGATAGATCTGGCCGGCCTTGACGATCTCGCCGTCAACAGCCTCATGCGCCGGCCGGCGGCTGGCACGCGCGAGATGCTCGGCCAGGATCGTCGTGAAGGTCGGCGGCATGTGCTGGGTGATCAGCACCGGAAAGCGGTCGATCACCGGTCCGATCTCGGCGACCAGCGCCATCAGCGCCTGCGGACCACCGGTCGACGAGCCGATCAACAGCACCTTCGGCGCCAGCATGCCGAAGGGGCGGCGCACCAATGCCTGCTGCGAAGTCGCCGGGCGGGTCGCGGCTTCGCGCGCCTTGTCCTGCACCGGCGCCAATGCCGGGCTTGCGGCGACGGGTGTCGCGCGCCGGCGCACCTTGGCACCGAGATGGCGGATCTTCTGGATCAGGTCGTGCCGGAAGGTTTCTGCGGCGCCGGCCTCGCGCGTACTTTCCGGCTTGGGGATGTAGTCGGCCGCGCCGAGCGACAGCGCCTTCAGGCTGATCTCCGCGTTGCGACGGGTCAGCGTCGAGGCCATGATGATGACGAGATCACGCTTCTTGGCCAGCAGCTTCGGCAGCGCCGAGATGCCGTCGAGCTCCGGCATTTCGATGTCGAGCACGGCGACATCGGGATTGACGCGCTCGAGCTGGTTGACGGCGTCGAGACCGGTGCGGAATGAGGCCGTCACCTCCATGTCGGATTCCGCGCCGATCCAGCGCGAGATCATGCCGCGGATGACGACGGAGTCGTCGACCACCATCACCCGCAACGGCTCCTCCCGCGTCGAAGTCCGGGACGGGGCATTTGTCAACGCAACACTCATCAATTCACCAACGGCTCAACGGCAGGCCTTCTCCGGATCATGCTCCCATGCCGATGGCTTTCAGCCGCCGGATCGAACACGACACTCAGATCAGGCCGACCTCCTGGAACTTCGCGGTAACGATGTCCCGGTCGAACGGCTTCATGATGTATTCGTTGGCGCCGGCATGCAGCGCGCGGGCGATATGCGCGACGTCGTTCTCGGTGGTGCAGAACACCACCTTGGGCTGATCGCCGCCGGGCATCCGGCGCAGATTGCCGAGGAATTCGTAGCCATCCATCACCGGCATGTTCCAATCGAGCAACACGGCGGCGGGCATGGCGCGCTTGCAGGCTTCCAGCGCCTTCTCGCCGTCCTCGGCCTCGACAATCTGAAAATCGAGGCCTTCCAGGATGCGACGCGCGACCTTGCGAATGACGCTGGAGTCATCGACGACAAGACAGGTTCTCATGTTGGGCCTCTACTTCCTCATCCCGCGAGGGACGTTTCCGTTTCAGTTCTTCAATAGGCATGCCCGCCTATCGCGCGGAGACTAGGCCGCCTTCGCATCCGGCATCAGTTCGAGCACGCGGTCGACATCGAGGACGACCATGAGCTGGCCGTCGAGGCGATGGACGCCGCCGGCGAGCTTGGCCATCCGCGGGTCGAGGTTGACCGGATTCTCCTCGCGGCTGTCATCGGGCAGCCGCAGCACCTCGCCGATCTGGTCGATCAAGAGGCCATAGGATTCGCCGCGAAGATCGACGCCGACCGCCATCGGCGGCTTGCCGTCATCGTTCTTCGGCAGGCCGAGCCGCGCGCGCATATCGACCACCGTGACGATGCGGCCGCGCAGGTTGAGCACGCCGGCGATCTCGCTGGAAGACAGCGGCACACGCGTCAGCCGCTCCGGCATGAACACGTCCTGCACGCGTGAGATCGGCAGGCCGAACAATTGTCCGCCGATCACGGCGGTGACGTATTCGGCCATGGTGCCTTCGCTGGTGTCGGTCTTGCTGGTCATCGTTTCAATTCCTTGTGCCCGACTCAACCTATGCCGCTTTCCTGATCTCGGCGGTCTGTTCCTTCAACGCCGCGATCAGGCCGGGACGGTCGAATTTGGCGACGTAATCATGGAAGCCCGCTTGCCGCCCGCGCTCGATCGCGGCCGGCGAGACCATCGCCGACAGCGCGATGATCGGAACGCCGCTCAAATGCTGATCGGAACGGATGCTCTCGGCGAACTCGAAGCCGTTCATCTCGGGCATCTCGATGTCGGTCAGCACCACGTCGAACGCCTGTCCCGAACGCAGCGCGGCCAGCCCTTCCTGTGCATTCGGCGCGGTACGCACCTTGTAGCCGGCGGCCTTCAGGACCGGGGCCAGCATGTTGCGGAAGAACGCGCTGTCGTCGACCAGAAGCACCGATTGCGCGTTGGAGGACGGCCGCATCTCCTTGCGGCTGAACCAGTCGGAGAAGGCCATCGGCAGGAAGTGACCGACGTCGATCACTTCGGTCGCCTGGCCCTTGATCACGGCCGAGCCGAGAATGCCATCCTGCGAGCCCGCGACCTCGATGTGCAGCCGCTCCTCAACGATGTCGATGATCTCGTCGACCACGAGCCCCATCGAGCGGCCGTCGTCGGCGAACACCAGGATCGGCTGCGAGCCGGAGGTCTGCACATTGACATCAGCCATCTGCACCAGCGGCATCAACTGATCGCGGTACTGCACCATGTAGCGGCCGTTGGAGAGCTCGATCTTGTCGGTGGCGATCTCCTCCAGGCGCGTGACGAGGCCAAGCGGCACCGCCTTCGGCTGGCTGGTGCCGGCACGGAACACCAGGAGCGAGGTGAGCTGCTCGCCGCTGACATGGGCCGCAGCGCTGTCGTCCGCCATCTCATGGGCGGCCGAGCCGGCAGCACCGAGCGCCTTGGCGATGCCGTTGGGGTCGATGATCATGATGACAGCGCCATCGCCGAGGATGGTGTTGCCGGAGAACATGTCGATGTGACGCAGCTTGGTCGACATCGGCTTGACCACGATTTCCTCGGTGTGAAACACGCCGTCGACCACGATACCGAAAGTCTGGCTGCCGACCTGCGTCACCACGATGAAACCGTTCTCGGGATCGCTCGACGAACCGTCATCGATCCTGAGCAGCTTCTTCAGGTGCATCAGCGGCAAGAGCTTGTTGCGCAGGCGCAGCACGGCGGTGTCCTTGATGCGCTCGATGCGGTGCTCGGAATTGGCCCGCGCGCGAACCAGTTCAACGACGGAGAGCTGGGGGATCGCAAAACGGTCGCCGCCTGCTTCGACGATCAGCGCCGACACGATGGCGAGCGTCAGCGGGATCTTGATGGTGACGGAGCAGCCCTCGCCTGCGACCGACTTGATGTCGATGGTGCCGCCGATCTGGTCGATATTGGTGCGCACCACGTCCATGCCGACGCCGCGGCCGGAAACCGAAGTGACTTGCGCAGCCGTCGAGAAGCCCGGCGCGAAGATGAACTTGTGGATCTGCGCTTCCGTCATCTTCTCCAGTTCAGCCTCGGTGACGAGGCCGTTGGCCAGAGCTTTCGCCTTGATCCGTTCGGTGTTGAGACCGCGGCCGTTGTCGGCGATGCAGATGATGATGTGGCCGCCCTCGTGATAGGCGGAGAGACGGATGGTGCCCTGCTCCGGCTTGCCGGCCGCCGCGCGCTCGGCCGTGGTCTCCAGACCATGGTCCGCGGAGTTGCGCACCATGTGCGTGAGGGGATCCTTGATCAGATCGAGCACCTGGCGGTCGAGCTCGGTGTCGGCGCCGTGCATCTCCAGTTCGATCTGCTTGCCGAGTTCGCCCGAGAGGTCGCGCACGATGCGCGGCAGCTTCTGCCAGGCGTTGCCGATCGGCTGCATGCGCGTCTTCATGACGCCCTCCTGCAGCTCGGCGGTGACGTTCGAGAGACGCTGCAACGGCACCTTGAACTCGGTGTCCTCGTTGCGGCGTGATATCTCCAGGAGCTGGTTGCGGGTCAGCACCAGCTCGGAGACCATGGTCATCAGGTGCTCCAGCGTATCCACGTTGACGCGGATCGACTGGTTTGCGACCTTGTCGGACTCGTGCATGTCTTCGGCGGCCGCCGTCTTCCTCGGTGCCTTCTTCTCCTTGGCAACCTCTGCGGCCGGCTCATGTGCGGCAGGCTTGGCTGCGGGCGCGGCAGCAGGCGGGGGCGGCGCCACTTCGGTGGCGGTTTCGCGGAACGCGCGCTCAAGCTCGTCGAGTGAGACTTCACCGGGACGCAGCGGGCGCTCGAGCGTCTGTACCACCAGCGTGCCCTCGGTCGCCACGGGCTGCAGCGGCGGCGCGGCCATGACAGGGGCCTCCGGCTCTGCGGCAGGTTCGGTACTGGCCTCGGCCGCCATCGATTCGAAACTGCGCTCGGCCATCTCGTGCAGCTTGACGATGAGGTCTTCGTCCGATCCTTCCGGCTCGGCCTCGGTTGCCTCCAGTCCTGCGAGGATCTCCTTGATGCGGTCGATGCTCGACAGGATCAGCGTCACCGCTTCCGCCGTGACCGGCATGCCGTCGCGGAATTTGCCCATCAAGGTCTCGCCGGCATGCGCCAGCGCTTCCAGTCGCGGGAGCCCCAGGAAGCCGCAGGTACCCTTGATGGTGTGCACTAGGCGAAAAATATTATCGAGAATCTTCGCGTTGTTCGGCTCTTGCTCGAACTTCACCAACTGATTGTCGACCGTGTCCAGGCTTTCGCTGGTCTCGGTCAGAAACTCTCGCATCAAATCGTCCATGAACCTGGCCTTCGTACGCAGCGGCACGCGACATCGACGCGCCTTACGGAACTTGGACCAGCTTCCATGCAAAGCGTTTAAGTTTGGTTGAGTATGTGGAAAAGAACGGGATCAACAAAGAGATAAGAAGAAAAGATCGAAATCAACGGCAAGTTGCAAACGATTGGTTAACGCTATGGCCGCCGTCGCGGCGCGCGGCGCATTCGCTTCGCGCCTCCGATCGCGCTCTACGTCGTTGTTTGCGCATGATCTCTTGGGCGGCCTGCGCGCCGTGAGATCATGCAGCAATTCGTCAGGACGCGCTGACCACCACAGTCTCGCCCTCGAGGGCGAGCTTGACGGTCAATCCGCAGGCCTGCGCCAACAGCCGCGCGTAATAGGGCTGCACCGCGTGGGCATCGACCGCGGCCGACGTGCTGCCGAGAATATCGACGATGTTCTGCGGCACGCGGGCGTTCAGCCCGGCCGAGGTGATGCGAAAGCTCATCGTCTCGCCCTCGCCGACCGGATCGATCGTCAGCGTGCCGCCGCGCGGAATCGTCTGCTGCGCGATCACGAGCATATTCAGGAGCAGCTTGACGCGATTCTTGGGCATGAGCAGCCGCGGCAGATTCCAGGTCAGCGTCACCTTGCCGTCCTCGATATGCCCCTTCGCCATGGCCTGCGCGTCGCCGAGATCGATCTGCGCGCCGGCCGACCCGGCGGCACCGAAGGCAAGCCGGCAGAACTGCAGGCGGGCAGATGCGGTCTTGGCGCTCTTGCGGATCAGGTCGAGTGCAAAATCGCGGTCCTCGGGTTTCGGATTGTCGTCGATGACCTCAAGGCCATTGACGATCGCGCCGACAGGACTGATGAGATCGTGGCAGACGCGCGAGCACAACAGCGCCGCCAGTTCGAGGGCATCGGGAGCGGGACCGAGAGACGAAGTGCCAGACATGAAGTGTTCCTGGAATGCCGCGATACACGCGGACGGGAGCGAATCACGCATGCTTTTGGATTTGATACACTGGGGAAGCGCATGCTGCCAGCTTGCGGCGGAAGTGAGATGGGAACGGTAGTAGCCGATGAGAACCGCTTATGAATGAGGCATGCCCGCCCCGGATCGACGGCAATGCCGCGGCCGCGCTGATCGAACCACTGACGGAACTGGTGATGCGGGCTGGCGAGGCCATCCTGGCGGTCAATCGCAGCGCCATGAAGGTTGAGGGCAAGAGCGACGGCTCGCCGGTGACCGAGGCCGATCTCGCGGCCGACCGCATCATTGCCGAGGGCTTGGCGCGGCTTGCGCCAAACGTGCCGTCGCTCTCCGAGGAGCGCACGCGTCTGGCGAGACCGCCCTATAGAGACAGCTTCTTCCTGGTCGATCCGCTCGACGGCACCAAGGAATTCGTCGCCGGCCGCAACGAGTTCACGGTCAACCTCGCCCTGGTGACCGAAGGGACGCCGCTGCTTGGCATCGTCGGGGCGCCAGCTCTGGGCGTGATCTGGCGCGGCATTGTCGGCCGCGGCGCGGAGCGGTTGATCGTTCGCGATGGCGCGGCACCGATCGTCGAATCGATTCGCACCCGCCCTCACCCGCCGCGCGGAAACCCCTGGACCGTGGCGGTCAGCCGCTCCCATGGCGATGCGCGCACGGAGGCCTTTATCGCCGGGCGGGGCGGCGCGGTGCGGGCCGAACTCGGCTCAGCGGTGAAGTTCGGACGGGCGGCCGAAGGCAAGGTGGACATCTATCCCCGCCTTGCGCCGACCTGCGAATGGGACGTCGCGGCCGGCCATGCCGTGGTCACCGCCGCCGGCGGCAAGATCACGGATTCGCACGGAGCGGCACTGCATTTCGGCCTGCGGGACGACTTTATCGTGCCGGAATTCATTGCCTGGGGCGATCCCGCAGCCGCCCCTTAGAGGCGGGCAACTACTGCGCCAGCGTCTGCTCCAACTCCGGCCAGCGGGCGGTGGCATCTTTCAAAAAACGTTGAGGATCGGCGACAAAGGCGTCCCGATTGTCCTCCCGGCCGAACAGATAGAGCCGCTGCCCGGTGACCGCCCAAAATCGTGGATTGCCGGCATAGGTGACGCCGCGGCCGAGATCGACCGGGTCATAGCCGCCGAATTGCGGACCGTAGATTTCCGGATGAGCGACAAAGGAGGCGCGGTTGCCTTCATTGCGGAAGCGCCAGACCGCGCCTGCCTGCGCAGCCTCAAAGTCCGGCAAACCCTCAAGGGCAGCGGCATCGGTAAAATATGCCACTGGGTCGAATCCCTCGATGGCGAGGCCGGAATAGTGATTGACCACCACCCGCTCGGTCGTGGCAGCCCGGACTGCCGAATCATTCCCGATCCAAGCTAAAAGACCGACGGCGAAGATGAAAAAGGCTATTCCGGGGCGCCGGCGGTATATTTCCTGCCGTTGTACCGTCATAGTTGATATCGATAACATTGGAATCGAGGGGACACTGGGCGCAAGCTAGAGCCGACCTTGTTGGCGTCAGGTTAAGGCGGCGACCAGAATTTCGATCGCAGGGGTTCTTTATGAGTTTCGCATCACGCCTTGCCGCGGCAGCGCTCGCTGCGCTGATGTGCTGGATTGCGCCGGTTGCCGCCCAGCAGGCCCCGCCGCCGCAATACCCGCCGCCGCAGCGCGAGCCCGGTCCGAGCACCTATGGGCCAGACGAACTTGTTACCGCCGGCCACAAATTCTTCGGTAACGTCTCGCGCGGGCTTGCCTCCGTCATCGAACGCGCGGTCAGCCAATGGGGTCTGCCCAATGGCTACGTGCTCGGCGAAGAAGGCTCCGGCGCTTTCGTCGCCGGCCTGCGCTATGGGGAAGGCACGCTCTACACCAAGAATGCCGGCGATCTGCGGGTCTATTGGCAGGGGCCCTCGGTCGGCTTCGACTGGGGCGGCGATGGTGCCCGCACCATGACGCTGGTCTACAACCTGCCCTCCACGCAAGCGATCTACCAGCGCTTCGTCGGCATCGACGGCTCGGCTTACATCGTCGGCGGTTTCGGCATGACCGCGCTGACGGCCAACAACATCGTGCTGGTGCCGATCCGTTCCGGCATCGGGCTCAGGCTTGGTGCCAATGTCGGCTACCTGAAATATACCCCGCGCGCGACCTGGAACCCGTTCTGACCCCGCCGTTAACGCCTTGACGTGAATCCCTCACCACGGGCAGGCATTTGGCTGGCGTTTTGCCGGCCGCCCGTGGCATTGTGATTAACGAATTATTATCGCGGGAGTAACCCATTCATGGTCGAACCGATCATGTATCTGGCGATCGGTTTTCTGGTCTCGATGCTGTGCGGTCTGATGATCGTGCCGCTGGTGCATAACCGGGCGGTGCGGCTGACGACCCGGCGTATCGAGGCCGCAACCCCGCTGTCGATGGCCGAGATCCAGGCGGACAAGGACCAGTTGCGCGCGGAATTCGCGATGTCGGCGCGGCGGCTCGAAATGAACGTCGAGCAGCTCAAGAGCAAGACTACGAGCCAGCTCGCCGAACTCGGCAAGAAGACCGACGCGATCAACCGCATGAAGATCGAGCTCGGCGAAAAGAACGCCGCGATCTTCGCGCTCGAGGCGCGCGAAAAGGCGATGAAGGATCAGGCCCGCGCCACCGAAGAGGAGTTCGCCGCCAAGGCCGAGCAGTTGCGCGCCGTCGAGCAGGCGCTGACGAACAAGCAGAGCGAGCTCGGCAAGATCAATGCCGACCTGAACGACCGCTCGATGGCGGCGGATAGCCGCCAGATCGAGCTGATCTCCGTCCGCACCCAGATCGAGGAATTGAAGGACCGGGTCAGCGACGCTGAAAGGGACTTCGCCGCCACCCAGGCCCGCCTGGCCGAGGAACGCAGCGCATCCGAAGCCGCGACCCGCGAGCTCGCGGAGGCGCGAAGCCGAGCCGAGAGTCTGAACCAGCGCGTCACCGACCTCGACCGTCAATTGAGCGTCCAGGTTAATGAAGCCCAGATCCTCGGCAACCGCGTCAACCAACTGGAAGGGCGGCTTGCGAGCCAAGGCAAGCTCTTGGCCGAACGGGAATTCGAGAACAACCAGCTCCGGCAGGCCAATGAGGCAGCCGAGCGCACCGTGAAGGAACTGCGCGCGGCGATGAATGGCGGCAAATCGCCGGCCCTTGAAAAGCTAAAAAGCGAGAAGGCCGCTCTGGAAGAACAGCTCCGCATCATCAGCGACGAGCGGTCAAAGCTGCAGCGCGACATCAACGCGATCCAGGAACAGGCGGAGAACTCCTGGGCGACCGAGCGCATGGAGAACGCGCTGCTGCGCGAGCGCATCAACGACATTGCCGCCGAAGTAGCAAAGCTGGCGATCCAGCTCGAAGGGCCGGATTCGCCGATCGAGGCCATGCTGGCCGCGGAGCCGGCGGTCCCGGCCAAGGGCGGACCGAAGACGGGACCGAAAGCTGCCAATGGTGTGCCCGCCGCAAGCGGTCTGCCCGAAGGCGGCGGAACGCTCGCCGAACGCATCCGAGCGCTGCAATCCCACGCTTCCCGCGCCCGCCAGCAGGGGGCATAAGGCTCTTTCACGCTTTGGGGTCGGCTTTGGCTTGACACCCCGCCCCTGCCCTTCGTAAATCGCGGCTCCGGCCGAAAGGCCGTTTCCGGCTTCCGCGCCGAGATCCCGGACGCATAGCTCAGCGGGAGAGCGTTCCCTTCACACGGGAGAGGTCCAAGGTTCGATCCCTTGTGCGTCCACCATTAACTTTTTAAAAGTCAACGACTTAGCGGACTAGTTCCCTAACGAAGTACCCCAAGAGAGCTCAGGTACAATAGGGGCACGTCGGTATGGCGCGGTTGCCCAGAATCGCTGTGCCACGATATGATTTGCCGGCAAAATCAATGCCTATTCCGACGAACATATAGTTCGAGCGGAGTTCAGCCGACGGGCAGTTCGGGAAAGATCTTGTCGAGCGTGATCGGAAAGTCGCGGACCCGCACACCGGTAGCGTTATAGATCGCGTTTGCGACTGCAGCTCCTGCCCCACAGTTGCCGAGCTCGCCGATGCCCTTGGCGCCAAGCGGATTGCCCTTGTCGTCCTCCTCGGGAAGGAAGACGGCTTCGACGCTTGGAACATCGGCATGCACGGGCACATGGTACTCGGCGAGATCGTGGTTGACGAAATGACCATGGCGAGGATCGAGCACGGTCTCTTCCATCAGCGCCGCCCCAACGCCCCAGATCATGCCGCCGATCATTTGCGAACGCGCCGTCTTCGGATTGAGGATGCGCCCGGCGGCGAAGACGCCAAGCATGCGCCGCAGCCGTGGTTCGCCCGTGTCGATATCGACCGCGACCTCGGCAAAATGCGCGCCGAACGCATGCTGGGAATAGGTGCGATAGGTTTCGCCGCGGGCCGCAGAACCCTCGGCCATTAATCCGTCCGGCGCGATCCGCTCCAGAAGACTGCCAAGGCTTTCCGAGCGTGAGCCGAGGTGGAGTTTGCCGCCCTCGAAACGAGCTTCCGAAATGTTCGCGCCATGCAAGGGTGAACGTTCGTGTGATGCGGCTGCGGACGCGATCTGCTCCCGCAATATCAGACAGGCATTGTGAACCGCCGTGCTCGAACTCGATGCGCCCCACGAGCCGCCCGAACCGGCGGTGCGCGGTAGGCTGCTGTCGCCGAGTTCGACCTTGACGGCCGAGAGCGGTACGCCCAGCCGCTCGGCCGCGACTTGCGCCAGGATCGTATATGTGCCGGTACCGATATCGGTCATGTCAGCCTGCACCGTGACCTGCCCCCGCGCATCGATGGCGACACGAGCCGAGCCCGGTCCGAGATAATTGGCGCGGATCGCGGCTGCCATGCCATAGCCGATCAGCTTGCGGCCTTCCCGACGGCTGCCTGGCTTCACCGGGCGATCACGCCAGCCGAAGCGCTCGGCCCCATCGCGCATGCACGCGATCAGGTTTCGGCTGGAGAAGGCCACGTTGCGCTCCGGATCGCGCTCCGGCTCGTTGCGGATGCGTAATTCGATCGGATCGAGGCCGAGCTGTTCGGCAAGTTCGTCCATTGCGCATTCAAGCGCGAGCAGGCCGGATGCTTCGCCGGGTGCCCGCATCCATTCACCACGATTGGTGTCGAGGCGTACAAGGCGATGCATCGTACGGCGGTTCGCCGCTGCGTAGAGCGCGCGCGTCGGCACCGCGCTCTGCTCAGTGAACTCCTCGAAACGGGACGTCGAGGAGGTGACCTCATGCTCGATCGCGGTCAGGCGGCCATCGCGGTCCGCGCCGAGCCTGATCCGCTGTTTCATTGCCGGGCGATGGCCGGCATTGGCGAACATTTGCTGTCGCGTCAGAGCGACCCTAACCGGCCGGCCAAGAACGCGCGCGGCCAGTGCGGCGCAGACCGTCTCGGCATGAACGATCAACTTGGAACCGAAGCCGCCGCCGATGAAGGGGCTGATGACCCTGACATTCTGCGGCGAGATGCGCAGCGTGTTGGCCAAGCCGGCCTGGATATTCGCCAGCGTCTGCGCCGAAGTATGGACGGTCAGTCGGTCCCCATCCCATTCGGCGATGGCCGCATGCGGCTCCATCGGATTATGGCTTTCGAACGGCGTCGCATAAACGGCGTCGAGCTTGACCGGCGCCTCGGCGAAAGCGCGGTCAAAGTCGCCAAGTATCGAGTCCGTGGGAAAGCCGGCATTGGTACGTTCGGGCCGGTAGATTTCGGCATTCGGCGCTGCGGCATCGAACGCGCCCGGTTCGCTCGCATAGCGCAGCCTGATCAGCCTCGCTGCCCCTCGCGCCTCCTCGAAGGTCTCGGCGACGACCAGCGCGACCGGCTCATCATGATAGCGGATGCGCTCGCTCGCCAGCACCGGCCGGGCCCGCGTGAACACCTCCGGCACAGTTGGCGTGACAGCCGCACCGAAGGCCGCTTGGCTCGGTGCGTTCCTGTGCGTCATCACCAGGATGACGCCGGGTGCGCGCTCGGCGTCGCCGGTATCGATTTCGAGGATACGTCCCTTGGCGATGCTCGCACCGAGGATGTAGCCAAAGGCCGCCGCGCGATCGAGCCTGTGCTCGTAGGCATAGCGTGCCCTCCCCGTGACCTTCAGCGCTCCGTCGATACGGTCCACGGGCTGGCCGATTGCCGTGGCAGCGCCGGGGCGCGATGTCGTCTGAACGATGTAATCTTTAGCCATCGTCTTATGCCTCAAACGTCTTGGGCGGCTTCAGCGAGCGTCCGGCGCAGCGTGCGCCGCGCCAGCTCGATCTTGAAGGCGGCGTGGCCTTCGGCGCGCGCGCCGGAAAGAGCCGCATCGGCGGCCGCAGCGCAGGTCTCGTCGCCCGCGGCCCGCCCGGCAAGCGCACGCTCGCCTTCGGCAGAGTGCCAAGGCTTGGGTGCAACGCCGCCCATTGCGATGCGCGCGCTGCGGATGCGTCCGGCGGCGACGTCGACAATTGCTGCGACCGAGACCAGCGCGAAAGCGTAGGACGCGCGGTCGCGGACCTTGCGGTAGAGCTGCCGACCCGGCGGCGGTGGCGGCAAGATCACAGCGGTAATCATCTCGCCGGCGGCGAGCGTGGTCTCGATGTGCGGCGTCGTTCCCGGCAGGCGGTGCAGTTCGCCAAGCGGAAAGACGCGTGTGCGGCCGTCGGATTGTATCGTCTCGACGCGCGCATCGAGCGCGGTCATGGCCACCGCCATGTCCGATGGGTGGACCGCGATGCAGGCCTCGCTGGCACCAAGGATCGCGTGAAGCCGGTTGAAGCCGCCGCGCGCGCTGCAGCCCGAGCCGGGGTCGCGCTTGTTGCAGGGCATGCCGCGTTCATAGAAGTACGGGCACCGCGTACGTTGTAGCAGATTGCCGGCGGTACTGGCCTTGTTGCGAAGCTGAGCGGAGGCACCCGAGAGAAGCGCCTGCGAAAGCAGCGGATAGCGCCTTCTCACCCGCATGTCGGCTGCGAGATCGCTATTGGGAACCTGTGCCCCGATACGCAGGCCGCCTTCCGGGGTCTCCTCGATCAAGCGCAGTGGCAGGCGGCTAATATCGACGAGATGTATCGGCTGCTCGATCTCCAGCTTCATCAGATCGATGAGATTGGTGCCGCCGGCGATGAATTTGATACCGAGACGCGCGGCCACTGCGGCGGCCGCCTCGCGCAGGCCGGATGCGCGCTCATACGTGAACGGCTTCATCGTTCAGGTCCTCTCGGCGACATCGCGAATGGCCGCGACGATGTTGGGATAGGCGGCGCAACGGCAGAGATTGCCGCTCATGCGTTCGCGAATTTCGGCATCGCTCAGCGTGGTCTGTGCAACGAGATCGCCCGTGACATGGCTTGGCCAGCTCTCCCTGGCTTCGTTCAGCATGCCGACGGCCGAGCAGATCTGGCCCGGCGTGCAATAGCCGCACTGGAAGCCGTCGCGCGCGATGAACGCGGCCTGCATCGGATGCAGCGCCTCGCCCTGCGCCAACCCTTCGACTGTCGTGATCTCGTCGCCTTGGTGCATGATCGCAAGCGTCAAGCACGAGTTTATCCGCCTGCCGTTGATCAGGACTGTACAGGCGCCGCACTGACCGTGGTCGCAGCCCTTTTTGGACCCGGTCAGGCCAAGCTGATGGCGCAGCGCATCGAGCAGCGTGGTGCGCGGATCGAGTTCGACCGAAGTCCGGCTGGCGTTGATGATCAGACTTGCGGGGATTCTCTTCGTTCCGGCTGCAGGCTCGAGAAGACCGCTAGACTGAGCGAACGCCGGCGCGGCGTCAGCTATCCCAACAGTGAGCAGCGCCGTAGCTGCCGCGGCCCCCTGAATCACGATCCTTCGTGTCGGCCCCTCATCGGTCGGGCGTCGGTCTCTGCAGTCGGCCATGTCGAGCTCGCTCCCTTGCGCATCCCCTGCTTGCTCGGCGCAAGATAGGTGCGCCGACTCGGGCGTTCTTTCACGATTCCGGCGCTCTTGCAGGATTCAGGAAAAAAGCTGTTGCCGGTAGGCTCGGGGCGTCATGCCTCGCTCGCGTTTAAATGCCGTGGTGAAATGGCTCTGGCTGGAGAAGCCTAGTGTGGCCGCGATCAGCGCAAGTTCGCGGTCGGAATCCGCAAGAAGCTGCTCGGCGCGGCGAATCCGCCGCGCAATCACAAAGGCATAGGGAGCCATTCCGATCGCCGTCCTGAAGCGGCGCGCGAAGGAATCAATCTCCATGTCTGCGATCGCCGCGAGATCGCTCAGCCTGATCTCCCCGTTGAGGTGCTCCTCGACATACTCCTCAATCCTGCGGAGCGTCGCCTTGCCGAGCGCGCCATGTGCACTTGGACGGGGTTTGCCACCGTCGATCGCCATGACCCGATGCATCGCAATGGCGGCGAGATGCTCGACATAAGCAGTGTCCGGCTTGCCGCCGAATGCAACGTCGTTATGCAGCGCCGTCAGCAGCGCAGCGACAACCGCATCGGCGCGATTGACCAATATTGGTAACGTCTCCGCCGAACGCTCGCATCCGAACCGAGCGTGATCGAGCCAAAGGGCAGAGTAGACGAGATCCGGCTCGCAATAACTGCCGGAGCGCTCGACACCTGCGGGGATGAAGGAGAGCGCGCCCGGCCTGTCCCGGCCGTCATAGACGAGTTCGCCGGAGCACGAAATCCGCGTTCGCGCGGTCTTGCCTGTATGGGTCAGCACGATCAGATGCGAGGGCGCTGTCCAAGTCAGCTCGGCTTCCCGGCAGGACCAGCGTCGATGGTCGAACACGATTGCACCATCAAGCCATGAGCATGTATGCGGTGGCCCCGATCGGGTCTCATCTGTGACGCGGAGTTCCCCCTCTCCGATCATCGGGGTCAAAGCCATGGCATGTACCTTTCCTTGATCAACTCAATTCGCCTGGCCTCATCGAAACGGCCGAAGTGAATTCGGGCACTTCCGCATACGAACTTGAGATCTCGCTCGGACGTCAAACGGTCGCCCTCCGTGACGAGGCGTGAAATGGCCGTGTTATTTGCGCCATACGTCAGATCAAGGGGCGTCGTCGAGGTAGACGCATTCCGCAACACGAAGACGAGCAGCAAACTTATCCGAAATGCGGATCTGCCAGAAATCGGTCCCTTCCGTGTGGGGTAGTCTTCATCGCTCTCGGCTGATGAGCCCCTCGGACTTTCGGGAACTATCCTGCCAAAAACAGCATCGATCGCAACGCACATGCAGAGCTCCTGCCTTGTCGAACGTGCGCACGATGGGATCTGGTTGTCGCAGAACTTTGCCGACCATTACCGGCAATTGTCGCGATCTGTCTCAGGAACGCCGCACTGCATAGTTCGCGACAAGTTGGAGCCGTGCTTCTGTCCCCTCCCCTTCAATCACCTTGCTTTCAATACGGTTTCGCGGAGCTCCATCAAGTCCTATGCCATACGGCTTTGCGACAAAGTGGCTCACCGGGACCGGATACTGCGACTGCTTGTACTCAACCCTACGCGACCGATACATTCTGTTACACTTTTCCGGTGGGTTGCGCGCCGGACTTCGGTATGATGTGGAACGGAGCAACTGGATGGACTCGGCACCGCACATCGCCGTCGTGGATGATCATCGCGACATCCGCGATCTCGTCGGCAAATATTTGATGCAACATGGCTACCGCATCAGCCTTGCGGAGAGCGCCGCCGCACTTCGCCGTCTGCTCGAACGAAGTGCTTTTGACCTGGTGGTTCTCGACGTCATGATGCCGGGCGAGGACGGATTGTCTCTCTGCCGCCATCTCCGCAGTACCACGGACCTCCCCGTGATCCTGTTGACTGCTATGGTCGAGCAGACCGATCGGATTGTCGGCCTCGAAATGGGCGCCGATGACTATGTGTGCAAGCCGTTCAATCCCCGCGAACTCCTCGCCCGTATCAAAGCAGTGCTTCGCCGTGTCCAAAGCCTGCCGCCGCAGAAAGGCCGGCTCGCGACCAAGATCGTACGTTTCGATCGATGGACTTTTGACGTCAGCCGGCGCGAGCTGGTGGGACACGATGGCATTGCTGTCCCGCTCAGCACGGCAGAGTTTCGGCTGCTGTGCGCCTTTCTCGATCATCCCGGCCTGGTGCTCAGCCGCAATCAGCTTCTCGACCTGACGGTCGGCCGAGATGCCGATCCATTCGATCGGAGCATCGACAATCAAGTCAGTCGTTTGAGGAAGAAGATCGAGGCCGATCCGAAAGTACCAGCGTTGATCAAGACTCACTGGGGCGGTGGATACAGCCTCGTTGCGCAGGTCGAGCAGCCATGATGGGGTTATGGAAGCGCAGCCTGGCGGCCCGCTTCATCTGCTTCACGCTGCTGTCGCTGATGCTGTCGCAAGCGGTTGTGTTCTTCATTTCCTGGGATGAGCACGGGCAGACGATCCGGAAGGCCGCCAAGGGCGAGATGTTCAGCCGGTGCGCCTCGCTTGCCCGGGTCTTGGAGGCGACGCCTCCAGCGCTTCAGTCGGATATCCTGAACGCCAGCAACACCAGTTCAGCGAGATATTGGATATCGACCAACGGCCTGAAGGATGCCCCCGCCTGGCGAGAGGAGGCGTGGGAGCGTTTGGCACAACCGTTGCCACGCGTATCCTTCCCCGGCCACAGCGCGCCCGTCGAGGTGAGACCGGATTTCGTCCGAAATTCGGCCAGCAGTAGCAGCGCCACCTCCTCGCAATGGATCGATCTAAAGCCGGAAGCTTGGCCGCTGTCCCGGCCGGCGAAATTTCTCTATCTCGATGACGCCACCGGCATGGGTTTGGCCGTGCAGCTGGCGGACGGCGCATGGCTGAACACTGCATTTGCCAAACCCGCGCAAGACGGCTTCTGGACCTCCCAATCCACCGTCACGCTCGGCCTGTCGGCGTTGTTGTTGTCGATCATTGCCGTATTCGCCGCACGCGGCATCGCGCAGCCACTGCGTCGCCTGGCGGTAGCGGCTGAAGCCCTTGGCCGCGGTCAGGAGATCGTACCGCTGCCGGAGACCGGCCCCGACGATATTCGGCGTACGGCCGAGGCATTCAATCGCATGCAGGCGCGCCTGCATCGTTTCGTCGACGATCGAACCAGAATGCTGGCCGCCATCGGCCATGATCTGCGCACACCTCTGACCTCACTCCGTCTGCGTGCAGAGTTCGTGCCCGATCAGGAAGTGCGGGAGAAAATGCTCTCCACGATTACAGAGATCCAGACGATGACGGAAGCAACCCTCGCATTCGCCCGCGAGGATGCGACCGCAGAAGCCACCCGTACGGTGGACCTCTCAGCCCTTGTGGAAAGTCTTTGCGACGATCTCGCCGAACTCGGCTACGATGTTTCGTTCTCGGAGGGGACGAAGATCAGCTATAGCTGCCGACCAGACGCGCTGCGCCGCGCGTGCCGCAACCTCGTCGAAAATGCCATCCGTTATGGCGAGCGGGCGCGGGTCAGCGTGGAGAGGCGAGCGGATAGCATCGAAATCATCGTCTCCGATGATGGCCCCGGTATTCCGGACAACGCCAAGGAGCAGGTCTTTACGCCTTTCTTTCGGATGGAGAATTCGCGGAATCGCGAAACTGGAGGCGTCGGTCTTGGTCTTTCCATTGCGCGGACCATCGTCCGCCACCATGGCGGTGATATCACATTGATCAACCAGCAGAAGGGACTGCGCGCGGCCATTAGCCTGCCACCGCTGGATAGCGGAGCTCCTCCCAATAGCGGACCTCCTCCCATCGGGGTCCGGGTCGCGGCCGCAGGAGTGAAGGACAATATCAACGCTCTCGAACCGGCAACCCGCAGCGTGAGCGTCTACCTCAAGTAAAATCCAAGCATTCCGCCCGCGTCAAAAGAATTGCTGGAGGCGCGCGAACAAAATCCGCGCGAGGCGATGCCGCCCGAGGCTCAAGCGCACAGGGATTTCAGCTCCGGCGGCGGGGCGCCCTTCCCCTCAAGCATCCCCAGCGCTAGCGCCGCCTCCACCCGCACGCTCGGATCCTGATCATCCGCTAGCTGTCGGAGCGGCAGAATGGCTTGTTCGATCCCCGGGAAGGCCGGACCGAGGCGTCCGAGGTGCCAGGCCGCCAGGCTGCGGACGAAGGCAAGCTCATTGCCCAACTCCGCGATGAGGACGATGACCGGCGCTCCCCCCGGCGGCTCCACCCGGGCGAGTGCCGCCGCCACCCAGACGCGCACGAACCCAACCGGGTCCTGGAGGGCCGCAGCGAGGTCGGACACAGCCTCGGTTGCCGCGGGGCCGATCTCGCCCAGGGCATATGCGCCGAGGCGGCGCCGGAGCGGATCGCTGCTCGAAAGCTCCCTCACCCACTCTGGGACGGAAGTCCCTATGTAAGCGACCTGCGCACTCATGGCCCGTCCCTACTCAAGGACCCACGCCGAGCCGGCGGTCCAGGTTGAATGCGGCGCTTATCAGCCCGATGTGAGTGAATGCCTGCGGGAAGTTGCCCAGTGCTTCGCCACACGGACCCGTCTCCTCCGCGTACAGACCGAGGTGATTGGCGTAGGTCAGCATCTTCTCGAAGATGAAGCGGGCCTCCTCGGCGCGGCCCGCCCGGGCCAGCGCTTCCACCAGCCAGAACGTACACATATTGAACGTCCCCTCGCTCCCGGTTAGACCGTCGCCGGCTCCTCTGCCGATCTCGTAGCGGTGCACCAGGCTGTCGGAGACCAGCTCCGCCATGGTCCGATCCAGCGTCCCACGCATGCGGGGGTCGGTCGGCGACAGGAAGAAGACGAGCGGCATGATCAGGTTGGATGCATCCACCGCGTTGGTGCCGAAGTGCTGCACGAAGGTCTGCCGCTCGGTGTCCCAGCCGCGCGTCATGATGGCCTCGTAGACGCGGTCGCGCTCCACGGCCAGGTGGGTGCGGTCCAGCGGCAGGCTCCGCTTCTGCGCAAGGCGGATCGCTCGGTCCAGCGCCACCCAGCACTGCACCTTGGAGTACACGAACTGCTGCCGTCCACCACGCACCTCCCAGATGCCATCGTCGGCTCGCTCCCAGTTGTTCGCCACCCAGTCCAGCATCTTGCGCAGGTGGCACCAGAAGTCATAGGCGATCGGCGTCCCATACTTGTCGTACAGGTAGACGGCGTCCATCAGCTCGCCGTAGATGTCGAGCTGTAGCTGGCCGACAGCGGCATTGCCGACTCGCACCGGGCGTGAGCCGCGGTAGCCGTCGAGGTGGTCGAGGACCTCCTCGGGCAGCTCGTGTCCGCCGTCGATGCGATACATCGTCTGCAACGGGTCGCCTCGGGCGCCCTCGACGGCCCGCTGCTCCAACCAGGCCATGAACTGCTCTGCCTCCGACGTCAGCCCCAGGCGCAGGAAAGCGTAGTTGGTGAAAGCGGCGTCGCGCACCCACGTATAGCGATAGTCCCAGTTGCGCACCCCGCCGATCTCTTCCGGCAGCCCGCAGGTCGGCGCCGCCACGATCGCGCCGGTCGGCGCGAACGTCAACAGCTTCAACACCAGCGCCGAGCGGTTGACCATCTCGCGCCAGCGACCTGAATAGTTGCACTTCCTCAGCCACTGCCGCCAAAAGGCCAAGGTCTGCGTCAGCGCCTCCGTGCCGACCAGCCGCGCCTCGAGCAGGACGCCGTCATGAACGCTGTCGTGGCCGTTCTCCTCCACCTGGCGGAGGATGAACGTGGTCGTCTCGCCGGGGTTGAGGACGAACTCGGCAGCGACGCCGTCGCCCTGCCGACCAAGCGGGAAGCGGCTGACCAGCGAGACTTTCATGCCTTGCGCCTCGAAGATCGCTCCCCGGCCTTCCAGGACGACCTGGTGGGGCCGGCGGGCAAAGTCGAAAGCCGGCCGGCAGTCGAGCCGGAAGCGGACCGATCCGCGCACCGCCCGCACGACCCGGACGATCTGGTGGATCTTTCTGGTCTCGCGCGAGCCTTGGACCGGCATGAAATCCACGACCTCACCGACGCCCTGGTCGCTAAGAAAGCGCGTCACCAGGACGTTGCTGTCAGGCATGTACATCTGTTTGTGCTGCGCCTCGTAGAGACTGGCGATGCGGAATGAGCCCCCTTTCTGGTCGTCGAGGATCGCCGCGAAGACGCTCGGCGAGTCAAAGTGCGGCAGGCAGCACCAGTCGATGGAGCCGTCGATGCCGACCAGGGCAACGGTGTGCAGGTCGCCGATGACGCCGTAGGACTCGATCGGCTTGTAGCCCATGATCTCGTCTCCTCCGCTCGCTCGACGCGGCAACGCCAAAATACTCGGAGGCGTTCCGCCGGCCTTGCCTTGCGTTGATTCGATGCGCATCGCACAGCGTTCTACGCTGAACGTGGAAATTCCAGCCGTGCACCGAAGGGCCTCCTTTGGACGGCTCCTGGAGCGCCTCGCAGGACCTCAAAGCGCGTCTCATCGCCATCGCGCCAGAAACGGATGTCGAATAGCCCTGTACCGAGACGCAGATCGAGTACAGTCAGATCGGGCAACCATTGCGGCAGAGATGGATCAACGTACAGCTTTCCCTTCGGAGCGTCCGGCGCGAACCCAAGTATCGCCTGCAGAAACGCGAAGACCGACCCCGCTGCCCAGGCCTGTGGGATGTTGGCGCCAAGATATTGAACGGGAAAGCTTCTTCGATCACGCTCGATCGTCGTATAGAGCTCTGGCAACTGATTGGACAGGAAGTGGCTTCCAGCATCGCTGATATCGCGTGCGACCCTTGCGGCCTCTGCGTGGAATCCATATCGTTTAAAGCCGAGAGCGATAACGGCATTGTCGTGGGGCCAGACCGACCCGGTTTGGTAATTATATGGGTTGAACGCTGGGTTCGAGGCCGACAGCGTGCGGATGCCCCAACCGCTCCACATGTCCGATGCCATGAGACGTTGCACGACCTTTCCGGCGCGTTCCTGCGGAACGATGCCTGACCACAAGCAATGGCCGGCATTGGAGGCAACCGTAAGAACCTTTTTCTTTTCGCCATCCAGGGCCAGGGCGTAGAAACCCAACTCCTCATCCCAGAAGGTCTCGTTGAACCGTTTGAAAAGCGCTGCGGCTTTGCTGCGCAGATCCGCGGCACGGCGTGTCTTGCCGAGTTCATCGAACACTTCCGCCATGCGCAGCCAGGCGTCATAGACATAGCCCTGCAACTCGCAGAGCGCCTTCGGTCCCTTGACCAGCGACCCGTCAGGATGAACCACACTGTCTCCGGAATCCTTCCAGCCCATATTCTCGTAGCCGACCGGAGAGCGGGTCTGATACTCCTGGAATCCATCGCCGTCGCTATCACCGTGCTTGTCTATCCAGGACAGGCATCCCTCCGCGGTCTCAAGATGCTGATCCAACAGCGCCTTGTCGCCCGTTGCCCGCCAGGCCGCATGTAGCGTGATGAGATAGAGCGGCGTCGCATCGGCCGTGCCGTAATATGGCGTGTGCGGAATCAGTTTGAAATGAGCGAGTTCTCCGTAGCGGATTTCATGCAGGATCTTTCCCGGCTCAGCGTCGCGGTAATCGTCCCGTTCCTTCGCCTGGAGCGCGCCCAGGATGTCGAGCGTTCCACGGGCGAAATCTGGATAGATCAGCATGTTCTGTAGCGACACGATCAAGCTGTCCCGGCCAAACGGAGCTACAAACCACGGCAAGCCGGCGGCAGGCAGGAACACCATGTGATCGGTGCCGGCGATCGGGAGCCGAAGCGCCGCCATGTCCTCCAGCGCCTGGCGATAAAGGCGGTAGAACTCCTCGTTACTGCAGCGGATCTTTAGTACCGATTGCAGCCAGTCCGAGAGCGCCTCGGCGTGGCGGGTTCGTTCATGGTTGTGCACACATGCGTCCGGTGCAGCGAAGTGTCGGTCGCCATCCTCCAACGCATAGAGCAAGCAGCAATGCCAGGCTTCGCCCGCCTCGAGGCTGATTTCGAAGCTCAGCCGGCCATTAGCGTACTCGATTTCGCTCTGGCGATGTACAGGAGCAACGGTTACCGCGCGGACGAAATCGCTGTTGCGATAGCATGTGCGAAGTTCCTGCTTCGCCGACGACCATGTCGTGGTGATCCGCCCGCGGCGCACAATATCGCCCGACTTCACCTCGAAGATGTCGGCGAAATCCGACCGTATCGCGATCTCGAGCTGGAAGCGTACCTGCTTCGTGCCGTGATTTGTAATGTCGAGATCTTCGTGCATCCCGCCATTGATATATCGGCTGATCACAAAACCGAGCGTGCGCGGCGGGATCAAGCCGTCGGCGGTAGGAATCCTGGTGTTCGTAAGATAAATTCGGGACGCATAGTGGGTGATGGAACCTCCATTGAGAAGATCCCAAGGTTCACCATTTGCGTAGACGGCCCAGCTGCTGATTACTCTTGTATCAAAGAAATAAAGTCCCTTTTCGGTTGGCCAGTTGATTTGTCCGTCTGGTTCGCTGACCAGCACTGTTTGCCCCTGATGGATCGAGATTTGATGTGGACCAACCTGAACCTTAAATGGCATAGGATGCTCGCGAATTCAGCCGCTTGGTGCCGCGATCACAACAATGGCAACAACAACGACCAGATGAGGCTGCAAGCTTCTCCCATAAGGCGGAAGCATTGTTAAGGCAGAAGCATTACGCGTTTCGGTCTCATCTGCCAGCCGGATTTCGGTTTCCGACAAGAACGAACGATGCCTTGTCTCCCCTCTGGCTCGGTGGGGATCTTATGTCCGCGCACGCGCTGGCTCAAAGAACTCAAGTCGCAATCGCAAATGCCTAATAGCGAATAGGTCAGCGCTTCAGACCTACATCCCTTTAGTGGCGAACTGTCGTAACACTGGACGGCTGGTCGTTGCTTCTCCGAAGAAGTCGCGCTACCACTTGGTGGGTGCGGACGCGCCTTGATACGGCGTTGACGATAGAGATGCCTTGGTACGAGTGTTCTTTCCGCCGCACGCGCCGGGAGGACGGAGCTGAAGGGGCGAGACCATGAGCGCCGTCCTTCCGATCATTTGCCTTGCAAGGCATGGCGAGACCGCCTGGAGCCTCTCAGGCCAGCATACCGGCCTCACAGATTTGCCTCTCACCGAGCGCGGCGAACTCAATGCGCAGAGTTTGGGCTCGCGGTTGCAGGGTTTCACTTTCGCAAAAGTGTTCACGAGCCCCCTGAAGCGAGCGGTCCGGACGTCTGAGTTGGCTGGCTTCGGCGTCGAAGCGGAATCCGACCGCGATCTGGTGGAATGGAATTACGGCCAATACGAGGGGCGTCGCACAAAGGAGATCCATGAAGAGCGTCCCGGCTGGCAATTGTTTCGCGACGGCTGTCCGGGAGGAGAAACACCAAATCAAGTCGGCGCCCGGGCCGACCGCATCGTGGAGCGCGTTCGCAACGTCCCTGGGAACGTGTTATTGTTCTCGAGTGGACATTTTCTCCGAGTTTTGGCGGCACGCTGGTTAGGTCTCGATGCGGAGGCCGGACGATTCTTCACGCTCGACACTGCAAGCCTGAGCATACTTGGGTACGAACACGATCGGTCAGAACCAGTGATCCGGCTGTGGAATGACACCAGACACGTCGAAGGTCGATTCGCACCAGCCTTTGCGCGTTGAGATTTAGAAGCGCCCGTCGGAGTAACATAATCTTGAATATGACCCGCGCGTGTTAGGCGCGCACGCTGAGCATATTGCAGAGAGTTGCGTAAGGGTAAGACCGATGAATCAGGTCGTCTTTCTGGTCGACGTCGACAATACGCTTCTCGACAACGACCACATCCAGGCTGACATCAAGGCCCACCTCGAGCGCCAGTATGGTGCCGCCTGTCGCGACCGGTACTGGGCAATTCTCGACGACCTGTTTGTCGAACTGGGATATCGAGACTATCGTGGTGCACTGCAGCGGTACCGTGTCGAACACCCGCAGGACATGCATCTGTTGTCAATGTCTTCGTTCCTGGTCGATTACCCGTTCGCCAATCGTCTGTACCCGGGATCGCTGGATGTGCTCGAACGACTGCGTCAGTGGGGCCCCACCGTCCTTCTCACTGATGGCGACGTTGTTTTTCAACCGCGCAAGGTTGAGCGCTCCGGCCTTTCAGAGGCCGTCAACTCGCATGTGTTGATCTACATCCACAAGGAACTCGCGCTCGACGATGTCGAGTCCCGTTATCCGGCACTGCACTACGTCCTGGTGGACGACAAGCCGCGAATCCTCGCCGCGGTCAAGGAAGCCTGGGGCAGTCGCGTCACCACCGTTTTTCCCCGACAGGGACAATATGCGCATGACGCGAACGCGCTCGCCTCCTTCGCCACACCGGACGTGACGGTGGACCGGATCGGAGACCTGCTCGACTATGATCTGGGTCGCCTGCTTGCGGCTGTCCCTCGACTCGAAGCTGTGCGGAGGTGAAGCGATGAAGGCAACGCAAAAGCTCCACGAGCTCGGACAGAGCGTTTGGCTCGACAACATCACCCGTGACCTGCTGACGAGTGGCACTTTAAAGCGCTACATTGCCGACTTGTCGCTGTCGGGGCTCACATCGAACCCGACAATCTTCGATCACGCGATCAAGAACAGCTCACACTATGATTCTGCGATCCGCAGCAAGCTGAACGAGGGAAAGTCGGGTGAGACGCTATTCTTCGAACTAGCGATCGAAGATCTAGCGCAGGCAGCCGACCTGTTCCGCCCGATTTGGGACCGCACCAATGGTGTAGACGGATGGGTCTCGCTCGAGGTCTCGCCACTCCTTGTACATGATACGGCCAGCACAATCGCAGCCGCCAGGGAGTTGCACGCACAGGCGAAGCGCCCCAACCTCTTCATCAAGATACCCGGCACCAGGGAAGGGCTGCTCGCCATCGAAGAGGCAATTTTCGCCGGCGTGCCCGTGAATGTGACCCTGTTGTTCAGCCGAGAGCACTACCGCGCCGCGGCGGAGGCATATCTGCGGGGCATCGAGCGGCGCATTGCAGCCGGTCTGAATCCAAATGTTGGCTCCGTTGCGTCGGTCTTCGTCAGTCGCTGGGATGCCGCCGTCGCCAACAAGGTTCCCGCGCCTTTACACAACAAGCTGGGTATCGCAATCGCGAAACGAACATACAAGACAGCCTGCGAATTGCTCGGCTCCTCACGCTCGCGGCGTATTTACAACGAGGGTGGGCGGCCACAGCGCCTGCTATGGGCGAGCACCGGAACCAAGGATCCCGCGGCATCCGACGTCCTGTACATCAAGGCGCTGGCCGCGCCGCTCACGGTCAACACCATGCCGGAAAGCACGGTGAAGGCCCTCGCCGACCACGGAGACGTCGGAGAGATGTTGGCGGCCGATGGCGGCGACTCCGAAGAGGTGCTGGCGCAATTTGCAAAGGCCGGCGTCGATGTCGAAGCGTTAGCAGCAACGTTGCAGGACGAGGGTGCCAAGTCGTTTGTCAAATCCTGGAACGAGCTGCTGGGCGTCATCTCTGCCAAAACCGAGGTGCTCAAGAAGGCAAGCTAGGTTGCAATCGAGACGAAGGTCCTCGCAATGAATATACTGGTCGTTGACGTGGGCGGCACCCACGTCAAGATCCTTGCCTCCCGCGAAAAAGTAAGGCGAGAAATTGACTCCGGGCCGACCCTGACGGCCCGGCAGATGGTATCGAGCGTCAAGAAACTCGCCGATGGCTGGGAATATGACTTCGTCTCGATTGGCTATCCGGGCCCGGTTGTGCACGACCGGCCTGTGGCGGAACCTCACAATCTCGGAAAAGGCTGGATGGGCTTCGACTTTACTGCGGCATTCAAACTGCCGACGAAAGTCATCAACGATGCGGCGATGCAGGCGCTCGGCAGCTACGGGGGCGGCAAAATGTTGTTCCTCGGGCTCGGAACGGGACTCGGCTCGGCGATGGTCATCGATGGCATCGTGCAGCCGATGGAGCTTGGGCACTTACCCTACAAGAAGCGGATCTATGAGGACTATGTCGGCGCCCGCGCGCTGGAGGAGTTCGGCAAGAAAGCATGGCGGAAGCACGTCGAAGATGTCGTTGAATATCTGATTGCGGCACTCCAACCGGAGGACGTCGTGCTGGGCGGCGGCAACGCCAAACTGTTGAAAGAACTGCCGCCATTGTGCCGGCTTGGGGATAATGCCAACGCATTCAAGGGTGGCTTCCGAATGTGGGAAGGCCCGCCAAAGGGAAAGATCACTCGCTCGCGCAAACAAACTGCGCAAGCCGCCATAGCGCGTTAACAGGAGCGATGAATGGCAACGGCCACGAAAACGGTCACCGAGCTTCCCGCCTGGAAGGACCTGTCCGCCCATTTTCAGAAGATCGGCCGCCTGCATCTGCGCGAGCTCTTTGCTCAAGACCCTAAACGCGGCGAGCGTTTGACGGTCGAAACAGCCGGGCTCTACCTCGACTACTCGAAGAACCGGATTACCGATGACACGCTAGCTCTGCTGTTGCAACTGGCCGAACAGTCCGGGCTCCGCGCGCGGATCGATGCGATGTTCGGAGGCCAGAAGATCAACGTTTCCGAGAAGCGGGCCGTCCTGCATGTCGCGCTCCGCGCGCCGAACGGCCAATCGATCCTGGTTGATGGCGAGGACGTTGTACCGCAGGTCCATTCGGTGCTCGACCGCATGGCCGACTTTTCCGATCGCGTACGCGGCGGTGCGTGGCGCGGCCACACCGGCAAGCCAATCCGCAACATCGTCAACATCGGCATCGGCGGCTCCGATCTGGGGCCGGTGATGGCCTACGAGGCGCTCAAGCATTACAGCGACCGCGCGATGACGTTCCGGTTCGTCTCCAACGTGGACGGCACCGATTTCGCGGAAGCGACCCACGATCTCGATCCGGCCGAGACTCTGTTCATTATCTCTTCCAAGACTTTCACTACACTGGAGACCATGACCAACGCCAGGAGCGCGCGCGATTGGTCGCTCGCGGGACTTGGGGGAGACGAGAAGTCGGTCGCGAAGCATTTCGTCGCGGTGTCGACCAACGCGAAGGAAGTGACGAAGTTCGGCATCGATATCGCCAACATGTTCGGCTTCTGGGACTGGGTTGGCGGACGGTACTCCATGGACTCCGCGATCGGACTCTCGACGATGCTTGCCATCGGCCCGGACAACTTTCGCGCCATGCTCGGCGGCTTCCATGAGATGGATGAGCATTTCCGCACCGCGCCGTTCGAGCGTAACCTGCCGGTGCTGATGGGGCTGCTCGCCATCTGGTATAATAACTTCTTCGGCGCGCAGACGGTGGCGGTGCTGCCCTACGAACAATACCTGAAACGGTTTCCGGCATATCTCCAGCAGTTGACGATGGAGAGCAACGGCAAGCACGTCACGCTCGAGGGCAATCCTCTCAACTACAACACCGGTCCGATTTATTGGGGCGAGCCTGGGACCAACGGCCAGCATTCGTTCTATCAGCTCATCCATCAGGGCACCCGTCTCATTCCTTGCGACTTCATCGCGTTTCACAAGACACTCAACCATCTTGGAGAGCAGCACGACATGCTGCTCGCGAACGTCTTTGCTCAGGGCGAAGCGCTCGCATTTGGCAAGACGGCTGACGAAGTAAGGCGGGAGGGGTCTGCCGATTGGCTCGTTCCGCATCGCGTGTTCGAAGGAAACAGGCCGTCGACTACGATTCTGCTGGAACGGCTAACACCCGCGGCTCTCGGCAAACTCGTCGCGCTGTACGAGCACAACGTCTTCACGCAGGGCGCAATTTGGCAGATCGATTCATTCGACCAATGGGGCGTCGAACTCGGCAAGGTGCTGGCGCAACGCATCATCCCGGAACTCACCAATGAAGCCGAACCCAAATTCGGACACGACAGCTCGACCAACACATTGATCCGCCGACATCGCACGTTCAGGGAGAAGTCGCACTAAATACTGATCTCGACACGCCAGGATACCTGCGCACCCGGGGGGAAGTCACACCGCGAAAAAAAGAGGAGCCACTCATGCAACTCGGGATGATCGGTCTCGGCCGAATGGGCGCCAATATGGTGCGAAGACTTGTTCGACATGGTCACCAATGTGTCGTCTTCGACATGTCGCCGAACGCCGTTGCAGAACTGGTGAAAGAGAAGGCGACGGGAAGCGCCTCTCTGGCGGATTTCGTGGCGAAGCTCGAAAAGCCGCGCGCGATCTGGTTGATGGTTCCGGCGGCAGTCGTAGATAGATCGATCGGTGATCTGCTGCCGCTGCTCGAAGCCGGCGACATTCTGATTGACGGCGGCAACTCCTACTACATCGATGACATCAGGCGTTCCAAGGAGTTGGCGCACAACAGCATCCATTATGTCGATGTCGGCACCAGCGGCGGCGTGTGGGGTCTCGAGCGCGGCTACTGCATGATGATCGGCGGCCCTGACGAGGCCGTGCAGCGGCTGGATCCGATCTTCAAGACCCTCGCTCCCGGTCTCGGCGAAATCCCGCGCACCCCGGGACGAGAGCGCGCCTCCGCAGGCACCTCCGAGCAAGGCTATCTCCACTGCGGGCAGAGCGGCGCCGGTCATTTCGTCAAGATGGTCCATAATGGTATCGAGTACGGGCTGATGGCGGCGTATGCCGAGGGGCTCGCTATCCTGCGCGCAGCGAACATCGGCAAGCACGCGCACGCGGCGGACGCCGAAACAACACCGCTTCGCATTCCCGAGCACTACCAATACGACCTGAAGCTACCCGACATCGCAGAGGTGTGGCGGCGCGGCAGCGTGATAGCCTCGTGGCTTCTCGATTTGACAGCAACCGCGTTGCTGGAAGATCCGGCTCTGTCCAAATTCGCTGGGCGCGTCTCCGACTCCGGCGAAGGACGCTGGACTATTGCAGCAGCGATCGACGAAGCAGTCCCCGCCCCGGTCCTGACGACGGCGCTATACGAGCGTTTCAGCTCTCGCGGCGAGGCCGATTTCCAGAACAAGCTGCTTTCGGCGATGCGCTACGAGTTCGGTGGACACTTGGAAAAGGCGGCCAATGAGAGACCGAGATAGCCATGAGCGAACCTAAATCCGACGCATTGGTGTTTTTCGGCGCGACCGGCGATCTTGCCTACAAGAAGATCTTTCCGTCGTTGCAAGCGATGCTGAAACGGGGCCACCTCGATGTGCCTGTCATCGGCGTCGCAAAGGCCGGCTGGACACTCGACCAGCTCAAGGCCCGAGTACGAGACAGCCTTGAAAAGCACGGCGGCCTCGACGCCGCTGCGTTTGACAAGCTGGCCGGTCTTTTGCGTTACGTAGACGGCGACTACGCCGATCCGACTACGTTCGATGCCCTTCGCAAGCAGCTCGGTTCGGCACAGCGGCCAGCACACTATCTGGCGATCCCACCGGCGTTGTTTGCAACCGTAGTGGAACGGCTCGACACTGCCGATTGCACCAACGGCGCGCGCGTCATTGTGGAGAAGCCATTCGGGCATGATCTCGCCTCCGCACGCAACCTCAACAGGATTCTGCTCGCCAGATTCGACGAAGATCACATCTTCCGCATAGACCACTATCTCGGAAAACGACCTGTTCACAACATGGTCTTCTTTCGCTTCGCTAACGCGTTCCTGGAGTCGTTCTGGGACCGCAAGTTCGTGAGCAGCGTGCAGATCACGATGGCGGAGAATTTCGGCGTGCAGGGTCGTGGCGCGTTCTATGATCAAACTGGCACAATTCGCGACGTGATCCAGAATCATCTGTTTCAGGTGTTGGCCAATCTGGCGATGGAACCGCCAGCCCGATCCGACAGCGAATCCTTGCGCGACGAGAAGGTCAAGGTCTTGAGATCAATTCCGCCGATCGTTGAGAACGAGCTGGTGCGCGGACAGTTTCACGGCTACCGGCAGGAGCCTGGCGTTGCTCCGGACTCGCAAGTGGAGACGTTCGCTGCGTTGCGGCTGGAGATCGACTCCTGGCGCTGGCAGGGAGTGCCATTTTATATCCGTGCCGGAAAATCGCTTCCGGTGACTTGCACGGAAGTGATCGTACGCCTTCGTGAGGCGCCGCGGATCTTTCCCCATTGCGCCGCGATACCCAATTATTTGCGGTTTCGCATCAATCCCGACATGGCCATTGCCCTTGGCACGATGGTGATGGACGAGGATGACCGAGAGGTCGGCGAGCCGGTTGAATTGTTGGCGAGCCGGCGCCCAGGCCCAGAGGAAATGGATGCGTATGAACGCGTGCTCGGCGACGCCATGAATGGCGACCGAACGCTGTTTGCACGACAGGACTATGTCGAAGAAGCATGGCGGATCGTCGATCCGGTCTTGAAGAAGGCGACTCCCGTCTACGAATATCAAGCCGGAAGCTGGGGGCCTCACGAAGTGGACAAGAATGTCACCCCCCCGGGCGGCTGGCACAACCCAACGGTAGCGTAACGCAGAGAGTGAGGAATGAAGATCGAAGTGCTCCTCGATCCCCGGCTCTGTTGCTTGATGACGGCAGCCTATCGCTGACGATGCACGTACACGGCTGCCGCGCGCAGGCGGCCTGTAATCGACACCCGCGGGAGGAAATCAGCCATGACAGACGCCGAACTCGACCAGCTCGCGATCAACACCATTCGCACACTGTCGATTGACGCGGTCCAGGCCGCCAACTCGGGCCATCCCGGCACACCAATGGCGATTGCGCCGCTCGTCTATACGCTCTGGAACCGAGTCATGCGCTTCGACCCGCAAGATCCGATCTGGCCCGGCCGTGATCGCTTCGTGCTGTCGAACGGCCACGCATCGATGCTACTGTGGTCAGTGCTCTACCTTACCCGTACACAGGCCGTGAATGCTGAGTACGAGACGTTGGGCAGGCCTGCTGTCACCCTCGACGATATCCGGCGCTTTCGTCAGTTCGGAAGTCATGCGCCAGGGCATCCCGAATACCACTTGGTATCCGGCGTGGAGACGACTTCCGGCCCGCTCGGACAAGGCATTGCGACCAGCGTCGGGATGGCAATCGCGCAGCGCTGGCTCGCTGCGCGCTACAACAAGCCGGATTTTGCCATCTTCGATTACGACATCTATGCCGTATGCGGAGACGGATGCCTGATGGAGGGCGTTGGCTCTGAAGCGGCATCGCTCGCCGGCCACCTCGGCCTCGATAATCTGTGCTGGATCTACGACAACAACCACATCACGATAGAAGGCAGCACGCGGCTGGCGTTCACCGAAGATGTAGCCGTTCGTTTCACCGGCTATGGCTGGAATATCCTTCACGTTAATGACGCCAACGACATTGCCGGCATTGAACAGGCCCTGGCAACGTTTCGCGATACGAAAGGCCGACCGACGCTGGTGATACTCAACAGCCATATCGGATATGGCTCGCCACACCGCCACGATACGGCCGCGGCGCATGGCGAGCCGCTCGGCGTTGAAGAAGTCAAACTCACCAAACGCGCCTATGGCTGGCCCGAAGACTCGAATTTCCTGGTGCCTGACGGCGTTCTCGAACACTTCGCCGCCGGCGTCGGTGAGCGAGGCGGCGAGGCGCACCGCAAATGGCAAGCTCTGTTCACTGATTACCGCTCGAAGTATGCCCCGCTGGCGACCGAGATTGATCAGATGCAACGCCGCGAGCTTCCGGCAGGCTGGGACCGCAACCTGCCGTCATTCCCGGCAGATCTGAAGGGGCTCGCGGGGCGTGAGGCGTCGGGAAAGGTCCTGAACGTTCTGGCGCAAAACGTTGCCTGGTTGATTGGCGGTTCGGCAGATCTGGGTCCATCGACCAAGACGCTGCTAACCTTTGAAGGCGCAGGCGATGTTCAGGCCGCCACACCGGGCGGCAAGAACTTCCATTTCGGCATCCGCGAACACGCGATGGCTGCAATTCTCAACGGTCTGGCACTCTCGAAGCTGCGGCCGTTCGGCGCGACCTTTCTGATTTTCAGCGACTACGCCCGGCCCGCGATACGACTGGCGGCGCTAATGGAACTACCCGTGATCTTTGCTTTTACCCATGATGCCATGGGCGATGGCGAAGACGGCCCAACGCATCAACCAATCGAGCAACTCGCTTCAATGCGGGCAATGCCGGGTATGACGCTGTTCCGGCCGGGTGATGCCAACGAAGTGGTGGAAGTCTATCGCTACGTCATGCAGCTTCGTCATCGGCCAGCCTTGCTGGTTCTGTCTCGTCAACCGTTACCGACCCTCGATCGCAGCAAATATGCATCGGCATCCGGGACATCGCGAGGCGCCTACGTGCTTGCCGACGCCGCTGACGGCAAGCCGGACATCATCTTGATTGCTACCGGCAGCGAGTTGAGTCTCGCGGCCGAGGCTCATGAGAGACTTAGCTCGGATGGTATCCGCTCGCGCGTGGTCTCGATGCCTTCCTGGGATGTCTTCGAACGCGAGACGCAGGAATACCGCGACGCCCTCTTGCCGCCGGAGGTCACGACCCGCCTCGCAATCGAGCAGGCGTCAACGTTCGGTTGGGAGCGTTACGTTGGCCCGACCGGTCGGGTCATCGGCATGCACACTTTCGGCGCCTCCGCCCCGCTGAAGGCCCTGCAGCAGGAGTTCGGATTCACCGTCGATAACGTTGTGACGACGGCCAAGGCGCTCTTGCGGCCTGCAAAAGCCACATAGCCATGAATATCCTTGAGGAGCGAAAGCCGCTATCGGCGGAGCACGCGCGGCTTCAAGATTCGTCGCCGGACACGCCTGGCAACTGGAAAACGATCGGGCCATACGTCAGCGAGCGCGCCTGGGGTACCGTGCGCGAAGACTACAGTGCCGACGGACAGGCCTGGCAATACTTCCCATACGAACACGCGCGCTCGCGCGCCTATCGGTGGAACGAGGACGGTCTTGCCGGCCTTTGCGATCGAGCGCAGCGCCTGTGTTTTGCTCTTGCCTTTTGGAATGGACGTGACCCCTTCCTGAAGGAACGCATCTTCGGTCTCGCTGGTCCAGAAGGAAATCACGGCGAAGACGCCAAGGAGTACTGGTGGTACATCGACGCAACACCGACCAGTTCATGGCTTCGTTGGCGTTACTACTATCCCCAGGCAGAGTTTCCCTACGCGTTGCTTCGGCAGGAGAACGCAAGACGCAACAAGGACGAGGTCGAATTTGAACTCGTGGATACCGGCATTTTCGAAGGGGACCGTTACTGGCAGATCGCGGCGGATTACGCCAAGGCGTCACCTGATGACATATGCATGCGCATCAGCGTTCGTAACGCGGGACCCGATCCGGCTGAGCTTCACGTGCTTCCGACTCTGTGGTTCCGCAACCGCTGGTCATGGGAGGCCGGCGTCGCGCGGCCGATGATCCGGGCGACTGCTGAAACTGGCAACGTCGGCGCGATCGCTGAAGAAGAACTGCTGGGTCGCTGGCGCTTCACTGCCGGGACGGATCCGGCGGGAAAGCCGCCACGGCTGCTGTTCTGTGAGAACGAAACCAATGCCCGGTACCTGTATGATATCACCGCCGAGCAGACGCCGTATCCAAAGGACGGCATCAACGACCACGTCCTTCACGGTGCGGCAACGGTAAATCCTGCCAAGCAGGGTACAAAAATGGCCTGCTGGTATCGCCTCGAAGTCGCTGCCGGCGAAACTGTCGAGCTCAGGCTTCGCCTCGCACGTGATGGGCACGGCCAGACCGCGAGCCTCGGGGCAGACTTCGAGCGGATCCACGCCGACCGGAGCCGCGAAGCTGACGAATACTATAAAGCGCTGACCCCTGACGGCGCGAGCGAGGACGAGGCCGCAGTCATGCGGCAGGCGTTCGCCGGAATGCTGTGGGGCCAGCAGTTCTACCACTACGACGTCGCGCGCTGGCTCGACGGCGACATCATACGTCCGCCCGAGGCACGCGCGTCAGGTCGCAACGCGGGCTGGCGCCATCTCAACAACCACGACATCATCGCCATGCCCGACAAATGGGAGTATCCGTGGTATGCCTCATGGGACCTCGCCTTCCATTGCGTGGTGCTGGCGCACATCGACCCCTCAGCAGCGAAGCATCAATTGCTGCTGCTGACGCGCGAATGGTACATGCACGCGAACGGCCAATTGCCGGCGTATGAATGGAATTTTGGAGATGTGAATCCGCCAGTTCAGGCGTGGGCCACGCTTGCAGTGTTCCGGATCGATGGCGGCACCGACTTCGATTTTCTGGCTCGCACTTTTCAAAAGCTCCTGATCAACTTCACCTGGTGGGTAAATCGAGAAGACGCATGTGGCGACAACGTGTTCGAGGGCGGCTTTCTCGGACTCGACAATATCGGCCCGTTCGACCGCTCGCAGATGCTTCCCGACGGCGACGTCCTGGAGCAGTCGGATGGCACCGCCTGGATGGCCAAGTTCTGTCTCAACATGCTGGAGATGGCTCTGCTGCTTGCCAACCATCAGCCTAGCTACGAAGACGTCGCGGTAAAGTTCTTCGAGCATTTCGCTCTCATCGGCGCCGCCATGAGCAAGCTCTGGGACGACCAAGACGGCTTTTTCTACGATCGACTTCGCAAGCGCGACGGCTCGACTTTCACGGTGCGCGCGCGTTCCATGGTGGGATTGTTGCCAATCTTTGCGGCCGTACAGCTCGATGCGGCGCTGTGGGAACGACTGCCGATGTTTCGCAAGCGCGCGCTCTGGTACATCGAGAACAAGCCGGGCCTTGCAGAATTTCTGCACATGTCGCCGGCCAATGAACGCCCTCGGCTGATCTCGCTGGTAGGCAAGTCGCGGATGAAGCGGATCCTCGCGTGTATGCTCGACGAGTCGGAGTTTCTGTCGTCTTACGGGCTGCGATCGCTGTCGCGTTACCACCGCGAACATCCGCTTATCGTCAACATGGACGGACATGTCGCTCGTCTCGACTACGAGCCGGGTGAATCTCGGACCGGACTGTTCGGCGGCAATTCGAACTGGCGCGGACCGATTTGGTTCCCGCTCAATTTTCTCGCGATCGAGTCGCTACGACATCTTCATACCAGCCTCGGCGAAGACTTTACCGTTGAACTGCCGACAGGATCAGGCAGGCAGGCAAGCCTCGAGCAAGTGGCCGAAGAACTCGAGCGTCGACTGCTCAAATTGTTTCTCCGGAACGCAGAAGGCCAGCGACCAGCGCTGGGACTAAATCCCCGCTTCCGGCGCGGCGGGCCTTGGTGCGATTTATTGCTCTTCTACGAGTATTTTCATGGCGACACCGGCGAGGGCTTTGGCGCCTCGCATCAGACCGGCTGGACCGCTCTCGCCGGCGCGCTGGTGGCTAATCGGCGTTTGCGAAATGATAGGGACGCCTGCAGATGGCGCAATATTTCACTTTGTTCATCACCTACGTCGAGCGCGAGTCAGGAGGCATAAGTTTCCTAATGTGGGGTTCGGTCACAGCGTGCTTCGTGGGTCGATGCGATGGAACTTCCTTCGCTCCTCTTCGGTCAGATTGCGCTGCTGCTCTTCCGTCGGGCGCCGTTGCCCTTCGTCGTTATCCTCACCACCGAAGCCCCATGAAGTCTTCTTGCGGCTCGAACAAGGCGCGTCCGGCAGCACCGACCTTGCGCCAGACACGCTTTGTCTCGACAAAGGCGGCTTCGCTGTTGCCCGTGGCGCCGCCAATGGCCCCACTATGGCTACATACCGACACAAATCCATACAATACATGGATTTTTTTAGTTTAGCGTGACGCCAGTTTGGTTGGCTAGGGTCTTCGGATTGGGTTCTTGATCGCAGCGTCGGCGCGGGAGTTCACGCGCCGTTCACGGACTGCTGATCGGGGCGACGGAACCGGACGTATCGCGGTTCCGTTGAGGGCGGGGGCCAACTTGGGAGAACCATCCGATGCGTAAACTGATTATCGCCGCCACCGCACTGGCGTTTGTTTCGTCGGCCGCTTCAGCACAGACCACCGACAAGTCCGGCGGCACCACTGGCCCCGCGGCGCAGAGCGACAATGCGAGCAAGGATGATGCGTCGAAAATGGCGCCGAAGAAGAGCTCGAAGAAGGTGGCCAAGAAGTCGTCGAAGAAATCCGGCGAAGACACGATGCATCAGTAAGACAGGATTCATGGGGATCAAGGCCGTCCTTCGGGGCGGCCTTTTTTGATGTGCCTCGTCGCTGTGCTCACCGTCCTTGCGTCCGGATTTCCCCTGAATTGCAGGCCACTGCACGCGCCGGGAGGAACATTTCCCTTAGTGTCGAATTACCGGCTGAAGACCTGCGGGCATGGACGGGTGATGCTGAACCTCTTTGACGATTCGGAAGAAGAAGCAGAGATCGAAAAGATCCTGGCGCATCACACCGCGATCAGCGCCGACGCCGACGAGCAGCAGTTTCGCGATGTGCTTCAGGCGCTGCCCGCCGCGATCTACACGACGGATGCAGACGGTCGCATCACCTTCTTCAACCACGCTTGCATCGAGTTCGCCGGCCGTGTGCCTGCCATCGGCGACATGTGGTGCGTGAGCTGGAAGCTGTTCCGCACGGACGGCACGCCGCTTGCGCATGAGGAATGCCCGATGGCGATCGCGCTTCGTGAGAACCGCCCGGTGCGCAACGTGGAAGCAATCGCCGAACGGCCCGATGGCTCGCGCATCTGTTTCATGCCCTACCCCACGCCCTTGCGCGACGCTGACGGCCGGCTGATCGGCGCCGTCAACATGCTGGTCGATACCACCATGCGCAAGCAGGCCGAGGAGCGCATGATGCGGCTCGCTTGGGAGGTCGATCATCGCGC
The DNA here is from genome assembly GCF_059512385.1 of Bradyrhizobium sp. Crot121. Taxonomy (NCBI): domain Bacteria; kingdom Pseudomonadati; phylum Pseudomonadota; class Alphaproteobacteria; order Hyphomicrobiales; family Nitrobacteraceae; genus Bradyrhizobium; species Bradyrhizobium sp. Crot121. The sequence goes on from NZ_JCAMOR010000001.1 coordinate 126,670, forward strand.
CAACAATCTGCTGGCGGTGATCCAGGCGATCCTGCGCCTGACCAAGGCCGATACTGCGGAGGAGTTCCAGGCGGTCTTCCAGGGGCGCCTCAGCGCGCTCGCCAATGTGCAGCGGCTGTTCTCGGTGTCGCGCTGGACCGGCGCCAACATCCGCGCGATCATCGAACAGGAGCTCAAGCCCTATGCGGTGGACGACTCGAGACGGGTCGCGATAGACGGCGGCGATTTGAGGCTGACGGCCACGCTGGCGCAGGCGATCGCGGTCTCCGTGCATGAGCTCGCCACCAACGCCGCCAAATATGGCTCGCTCTCCAGCCCCTCGGGAAAGATCGCCGTCAGTTGGCGGACCGATAACGCCAACCTTTCGCTGCGCTGGCAGGAGAGCGGCGGACCAAGAGTGGCCGAGCCCACCCGCACCGGATTTGGCGTCGACGCCGTCGACGGCGTGGTCCGCACCTTGAGCGGCACCATCACCCGGCAGTGGAAGCCGGAAGGCCTGATCTGCGAATTCTGCTTCCCGGATATCGCGGCGTAGCGAGCAGCCCCTTACATCTGCACCTCGATCAGCCTCGGTCCCGGCTCGGCGATCGCCTCCGCGAGCGCCTTGTTGAACTCGTCGGCCGTGGTGACCGCGCGGCCGGGCACGCCCATGCCCTTGGCGAGCGAGACGAAGTCGATGGTCGGCCGGTCGATCTTCAGCATGTCCTGCGCGCGCTTACCCGGCTCGCCGGCGCCGACGCCGTCGAACTCGCCGCGCAGGATCTGGTAGATGCGATTGGCGAACACAATGGTGACGACGTTGAGGTTCTCGCGGGCCTGCGTCCACAGCGCCTGGATCGTGTACATCGAAGAGCCGTCGCCGACCATGCAGATCACCTTGCGATCGGGAGCGGCCACCGCGGCGCCGGTCGCAACCGGCGGCGAGAAGCCGATCGAGCCGCCCATGTTCTGCAGCCAGTCATGCGGCGCGGCGGCCGCCGTCGGCGGGAAGAAGCCGCGGCCGGTGGTGATGGATTCATCGACCACGATGGCGTTCTCCGGAATCGCGCACGCGATCGCCTGCGCGATCGAGGCAAACGTCAGCGCGCCAGTCGGCTTCGCAAGCTCGACAAGCTTCTGCGGCTTGACGTCCTGCGGCTTGGCCCCGAGCGCGCCAGCCAGCGCCTCCAGCGCCGCCACCGAATTCTCCCCGCCCGAGGTCATGCGGTGCACCTCGCACCCCTCCGGCTTCAGAAGGCTCGGCTTGTTCGGATAGGCGAAGAAGGCGACGGGGTCGTTGGCCTCGACCAGCACGATGTTCTTGAAGTCCTTGAGGATCGGCAGCGCCTGCTCGATCACGTAAGGAATGCGGTCGATCAGGAAGCGACCCCTGCCGCGGGCCATTTTCGGATTGTAGGTCTGACCCATCACCTTGCAGCCGGTCTTGCCGGCGATCTGCTGGGCCAGCGCCAGCCCGTGCTCGCTCAGCGCACCGCCGGTCAGCAGCAACAGGTTCCGCGAGCCGCCTTCGCGCAGGATCTTGGCCGCCGCTTCCACCGCCTGTGCCGAATAGTTCGGCCGCTGGCTTTCGGCCGGGACCTGGGCGATACCGTCAGCCTCGTTCCAGGCGGTGTCGGCCGGCAGGATCAGGGTCGCGATCTGCGGCGGCGTGCTCTTGGCGGCGGCAATCGCGGCGGCGCCATCGGCGGCGACCGACTTGGCGTCCGGCGAGGTCCTGACCCAGGCCGACATCGGCCGCGCCAGGCCCTCGATGTCGGAGGTCAGCGGCGCGTTATACGCGATGTGGTAGGTCGCGTGCTGGCCGACGATGTTGACGATGCCGGAATTCGCCTTCTTGGCGTTGTGCAGGTTGGCAAGGCCGTTGGCGAGACCCGGGCCGAGATGCAGCAGCGTCGAAGCGGGTGTTTCCTTGATACGGAAATAACCGTCGGCCGCCCCCGTCACCACGCCCTCGAACAGGCCGAGCACGCAGCGCATGCCCTCGACCCTGTCAAGCGCGGCGACGAAATGCATCTCGGAGGTGCCGGGATTGGTGAAGCAGACGTCGACGCCGCCCGCGACCAATGTCCGTACCAGACTTTCCGCACCATTCATGTCTCGCTCCCGCATTCCCGCGCTGTTTTGTTGGCCCAAGTAATGTTGTGTTGGCCCAAGTCGACTATCTCAAGCCCGGCGTTCCGAGCCCAGATCAACCATTGTTCGCCCGTTTCGTCAAAGGTTTAGCGGGACATTGCTGCCATCGTTTCTGATGTGTTGCCTTTTTTAACCGCGGTGCCCGAAAATCCGTCGCTCACGGCGGCGTGGGTTGCGCATTCGAACAACTTATGGCCTCACTTTCATGAGGCTGGAAATAACGCGAGGAAGGCAATGACACGGGGCAGGGTTTTGCTGGCGGCGGCGCTCTTGATGCTGGGAGGCGCCGGTCAGGCGCAGGCCCAATTCTTCGACACCCGCGACATCATGGGCGGCGGCCCCAGCTTCTTCGGCACCGGCGCGAGCCCGATCCAACGGACGACCGTGATGTACCCGAGCCGTTATGCGCCGGGCACGGTCGTCATCAACACCGCCGAGCGACGGCTTTATCTCGTCCTCAATGACGGCCAGGCGCTGCGTTATGGCATCGGGGTCGGCCGCGACGGCTTCCGCTGGGGCGGAACCCATCGCATCACCGCCAAGAAGGAATGGCCGAGCTGGACGCCGCCGGCGCAGATGCTGCGGCGCCGTCCCGACTTGCCGCGCCACATGGCCGGCGGCGTCGAAAATCCGCTCGGCGCCCGCGCGCTGTATCTCGGCTCGACGCTCTACCGCATCCACGGCTCGAACGAGCCGGAGACAATCGGACAGGCGGTATCGTCGGGCTGCTTCCGCATGACCAACGAGGATGTGGTGGATCTCTATAGCCGCGTTTCCGTGGGCACCACCGTCGTCGTCAAGAATTAGGACGGTGCGGGAACCAGCGCTGCCATGCGCAAGCAAGCTTGCGCGCGCACGGTGATTGCGGCAGCGTTATAGCGATGTGCACGCTTCACCGTATCCTGGCTATCCTCGTCCTCGCAATCGCCCCGGCCGCGATCATGCCCGGCCTCGTTGCGCCGTCGGCATGGTCGGGCGAGAACCCATCGATCGCCGCGCGCCAGCGCAACGAGAAGAAAGCCTTCACCGATAGCGAGATCATCGAAGGCTTCATGAAGACGGCGTTCGGCGCCGAGTACCACCTCGCCGGCCGCGTCGACCGCATCCGCAAATATGACTCCCCGATCAGGGTGTTCGCCGACGGCACCCGCGCCGACCGCAAGGCGCAGCTCGCAAAGATCGTCGGCGATGTCGCCGCCAAGGTCCAGCACCTCGACATCGCCATGACCGAGAGCAGCGAGATCGCCAATGTGAGGGTGAAGCTGGTGCGCGACCGCGATCTCTATCGCACCATCACGACCTTCTATGGCAGCGAGCGCGCGAAAGAAATCCGCTCCTCGCTCGACCCGCAATGCCTGAGCGGCTTTCGCAAGAACGACAATTTCGAGATCGAGCATTCCGACGTGATCCTCACGGTCGATAACGGCGACTTCGTCTTCTTCGATTGCGCCTATGAGGAACTGCTGCAGTCGCTCGGCCCGATCAACGATACCTCGAGCGTGCCCTGGACCATGTTCAACGACAACGTCTCGATGGGCTATTTCGACATCTACGACCAGTACATCCTCAACCTGCTCTACGATCCCCGCATCAAGGCCGGCATGACCGTGCAGGACGTCAAGGCCTTGCTGCCCGACGTCCTCGCCGACGTCCGCGCCTGGGTGAAGAAGGTGAACAATCTGCCGGAGTGAGGGGGTGCTTCCCTTCTCCCCTTGTGGGAGAAGGTGGCGCGCATGCAATGCGCGACGGATGAGGGGTTGTCTCGGCGGGCGACGGTGCGCGTGGAGAAAGACCCCTCACCCATGTGCGCTCTTGGCTAGCGACGGAGTAGCCCTCTCCCACAAGGGGAGAGGGCGCACCAATTGACAGCGCCGTGCCTACCATCCAGCGCAGTGCTCGCGATGGTGGGCACGCTTCGCTTTGCCCACCCTACGGCGTCGCGGAAAGTTCTGATTCAATTTTCAAACAGCAATTCCGTAGGATGGGTAGAGCGAAGCGAAACCCATCGCGATGGAGCAAGCCGCACGCATGATGGGTTTCGCTTCGCTCTACCCATCCTAGGTGTGACTCAGCGGATGTGAGTTCGCGTTCTCGCGGCGCATTGCGTCCGAGCTTTGCTGCACTTTCCACCCTCTCATTCAATAGAGGGCGCAGGGAAAGCCGGGTGCCGGTTGCACCCGTGGGTCCCGTGCAACAAAAAGCACGGGGGTAGGACCACAGGTTCAACCGAAGCATTCCGGCTTTCCCTGCGCGATGGTTTACGGCTTACTTCGTGCTCTCCTCGGTGACCGGGCTTTCTTGCCACCGTCGTCCGCGGCAGCTCTTGCTGCTCGCGTACTTAGCGCCAGCGTCGGGGCGCCAGGACCACACGACTTCGCCGTCCGCTGATGCTGCGTTCGTCGTTCGCAACATCTGCGTCCACCGCATCTCACCGCAACGTTCGTGACGATCGCGAGCCGCCCCTCTCTCGGGTGAGACGCGCGGAGTTAAATCACTGATTTGCCCGACGACGGAAGCGGAATGTTTTTTGCGCGAGGGCTGGACAGGGCAAATCACGTTGAGATCGCTCGCGAATTTTTCTCCACCGTCATTCCGGGGCGATGCGACAGCATCGAGCCCGGAATCCATTTCTCCGCCGACGCATGCGGCCCGATGGATTCCGGGCTCGCGCCAAGAGGCGCGCCCCGGAATGACGGCGAGTGTGGGACTGAAGCGTCAGAGCCTGGTGCCGGCGCTGCAGATCGACTTCAGCGCGCGCCACTCTCCCGCGGTCAACAATGGTGGGCCGCTGGCGGGGCGGTTTTCGCGGGTCATACGGGCGAGGCGGTCTTCGGTCATGGGGTGGCTTGCGATCAGCGACAGGCCCCTGTCGCCTTCCTTGCCGGTGATGCGGAACATCAATTCTCCCATCGGCTTGGTCGGCCGGCCGAGCCGGTGCATGGTCTCGATCGCGAAGCTGTCGGCGTTCTGTTCGGCTTCGCGGGAATGCGATGCGTTCACCAGCGTCCGCGAGCCGAAGATCACCGCGCCGGAGCCGGTGATGTCGCCGAACAAGAGGCCGATCAGGAACGAGGTGCCGCCATTGTGGATCATGCCGCGCAGGCCGTCGCGATGCTGGAGATGGCCGAGCTCGTGGGCGAGGATGCCCGCGAGCTCATCGACATTTTCGGCTTTCGCGAGCAGCCCATCCAACACATAGACCCTGCCGCCCGGCAACGCGAAGGCGTTCGGAATCGAGGTCGAGAGCACGCCCGATTGCAGCGACGTGTCCATGCCAGCGGATTCGCGCAGCGTGTTGACGAGTTTTTCAAACGCGCGCTGGCCGGCGGGGTTGCCGCACGACTTGCCGTCGAACACCATCTTCACCTGGCTGTCGGCGACTTCGCCGAGCCGCCGCTCGAACGCGACAGGCACCAGAGCCGCCAGCCGGTCGGCGGCAAGCGGCACGCCGAACAGCACGACCAGGACGATCGACACGGTCGCCGCCAGCGACCAGCCGACGATGCTCGCAACGCCGCGGCCGCCGAGCACATGCTCGTCAAGCTTTTCGCAGCGCGCGACGAACTCGGCCGCGAGCGCGGCATCGCGGATCTCGAGCCGCGCCAGCGCGGCCGCAGAGATGCAGGCGAGCCGCAGCTTGCCGGACGGACCGTCGGCGCGGCGGATATCCGCATAGGGCCAGGCGGCGATCCGCTGTCCGTCCTCCTCGATCTCGAGCACGTCGGCGAGTCGCAGCGTGACCGCGTGCCGCTTGCTCGACGTGCCGTCGAAATAGAAGGCGGAGCTAAGTCCACTGTCGATCGCCCCGCTCATGGGTCAAAAGCCCCCGACGTCGAGACCGTCGGCGAAGCCCTCGCCGAGCGCGTTGGCGAGCTCACCTCGGGCGGAGACATTGGCCGTCGCGTCGATGCCATGGACGATCGTCGACCCCAGCACCTTCACCCAGAGATCGCGCATCAGATAGACGCGGATCACGACATTGATGGCGAGCGCGAACAGGAGATAGCCAACGCCCAGGAGCACCAGGAACGGAATGCTCCCGGTAAATTCCTGGCTCGCGAGGAATTCCTTGAGCGGCGTTGCGCTCACGCTGGCGACCAGCACCGCGGATAGCGCGAGCCAGGCCGCAAACACGAGGCCGAGCACGACAATCCAGCCGATCACTTTCCAATAAAGCCCGATCAGCGCGCCGCGCTTCAGCGTCGACTCGAGCCGCACGCCGCCGAAGCGGAGGCCGGACAACCACCATCGCCATTCGACCGCTTTGTAGGCACCGTAGATGAAGGGCGCGAGCGGCACGATGCAGACTGCCACCGGCACCAACAGCCAGAGCCACCAGCCGCGCTTGAAGAACTCCCAGCCGCGCCCCTCGAAGCTGCCCTGCAGGTCGCCATAGTAGGAATGGCGCATCTTGTAGCGCTCGAGCGCCGCGACGCGCCACGGCAGGGCGAGGCCGAGGGTGACGATCACCGCGGGTCCCCACAACGCCGAGAGCCCGGCATAGGCCCAGCCGGAGCCGCTCATCCAGAATCGCACGCCGCGCCACACCGTCCGCGTCAGGCGGTAGCGGCGCGCGCGAAAGATCGCGAACTGTCCGAACAGATAGAAGAACGCCACCAGCGGAATGCTGGCGAAAGCCTGGGCGCGCTCGGCCTCGAGGCCGACCAAGAAATAAGCGAGGTAAACCGGCACCAGGATCGCGAGCGCGACCAGGAAGCCGATCAGAAGCTCCTTGCCGCGGCCGGTATATTCTGCGGCGTCGCCTTCGATCTCGGTGTTGGACCAGAGATGACGGCGCATGTCGGTCGCCAGCCAGAACCGGTAGAAGCCGAGCGTGACGAATTCGAGCCCGGCGCCGCGCTTGACCAGGTCGAAGAATTCGCGGCGACTGCCCGTGAAGGCCACCGGTATCGGCGGCGGGACAGGCAGGGGCGGCGGCTGCGGCGGCCCAATCGGGGTCCAGCTCATCTCGTGCACGGGGATCAACTCCAGGCGGTCTCTGCGGATCGCACAAAACCACAGATTTATCAAAGGAAGGTGATCGAGATATTCGCGCAGGAGTCGAGTGTAAAGTGAATGACGTGCCGTGCAGATGACGGAGGTATCCGGTGCCCGTCATTCCGGGGCGTCCGAAGGACGAGCTATGATGTGCAATTGCAGATCAGAGAATCCATCGAGCCACACATCGCCCTGTCATTCCGGGGCGCGACGTAGTCGCGAGCCCGGAATCCATTTCGCCATTTGTGCAGGCGGAGAAATGGATTCCGGGTTCGACGCTTCGCGTCGCCCCGGAATGACAAGTGGAGAGAATGCCGCTACGCGGTCTTGTCGAACAGTTCGCGGCCGATCAGCATGCGGCGGATTTCGCTGGTGCCGGCGCCGATCTCGTAGAGCTTGGCGTCGCGCAGCAGGCGGCCGGTCGGATAGTCGTTGATGTAGCCATTGCCGCCGAGGAGCTGGATGGCGTCGAGCGCGCATTGCGTCGCCTTCTCGGCGGCGTAGAGGATCGCGCCGGCGGCGTCCTCGCGCGTGGTCTCGCCGCGGTCGCAGGCTTTCGCCACCGCATAGACATAGGCCCGCGAGGCGTTCATCGTGGTATAGATGTCGGCGACCTTGCCCTGCACGAGCTGGAAAGTGCCGATCGGCTGGCCGAACTGCTTGCGCTCGTGCACATAGGGCATCACCACGTCCATGCAGGCCTGCATGATGCCAATCGGGCCGGCCGCCAGCACCGCGCGCTCATAGTCGAGGCCGCTCATCAGCACGTTGACCCCGCGGCCGACCTCGCTGAGCACGTTCTCCTCCGGCACCTCGCAATCCTCGAACACCAGCTCACACGTGTCGGAGCCGCGCATGCCGAGCTTGTCGAGCTTCTGCGCGGTGGAGAACCCCTTCATGCCCTTCTCGATGATAAAAGCGGTGATGCCGCGCGGACCGCCGTTCGGATCGGTCTTGGCATAGACCACCAGCGTCTCGGCGACAGGACCGTTGGTGATCCACATCTTGTTGCCGTTGAGCACGAACCGATCACCCTTCTTCTCCGCACGGGTCTTCATCGAGACCACATCGCTTCCGGCGCTCGGCTCGGACATTGCGAGCGAGCCGACATGCTCACCCGAGATCAGCTTCGGCAGATATTTCCGCTTCTGCGCCTCGTTGCCGTTGCGGCGGATCTGGTTGACGCAGAGGTTGGAATGGGCGCCGTAGGACAGGCCGACGGACGCGGAGGCACGCGAGATCTCCTCCAGCGCGATGCAGTGCTCGAGATAGCCGAGGCCTGTTCCGCCATATTCCTCCTCGACGGTGATGCCGTGCAGCCCGAGCGCGCCGATCTTCGGCCAGAGGTCGCGCGGGAATTGGTTGGTGCGGTCGATCTCGGCCGCGCGTGGGGCGATCTCGTTGCTCGCGAAATCGTACACGGTCTCGCGGATCGCATCCGCGGTCTCGCCCAGGTCGAAATTGAACATCCGTTGCGCGTTGGGAATCATGGCGAGCGGCCTCCAGAATGGCTTGTTGCCCTAGGCTTATTCGCTGCCGGGCGGCTTGTCACGGGGAGGTTTCTTCTTCCGCTCCCCGCACCGCCGTCATTCCGGGGCGACGCGAAGCGTCGAGCCCGGAATCCATTTCTCCGCACGTATATGCGGCCCAATGGATTCCGGGTTCGTCCTTCGGACGCCCCGGAATGACGAGGGCGGTAGGTACCTTCCCTCTCCCCGCAGGCGCGGCTCGGTGGAAGCCGATGCGGCCAAATGTGCCAAACTCGCCCTTGCCCTGCGCGGCGTGACGGGTTGTAATCCGCCAAAAATGCGCCCGACGGAACAACCGGACCGGGACGATCCAAGGAGATACGCCATGCACGGGACGGTCGATCGTATCAAGAGCGAAACCCAGGAGGCCGCCCGCGAGCGGGCTTATGCGATCCCGCTGGATCAATTCGACCCCAGCGCTCCCGAACTGTTCCGGACCGATTCGTTCTGGCCCTATTTCGACCGGCTACGCCGGGAGGAGCCGGTGCACTATTGCCGGGACAGCCTGTTCGGGCCCTATTGGTCGGTGACCAAGTATAACGACATCATGGAGATCGAGACCAACCATTCGGTGTTCTCCTCGGCCGCCTCGCTCGGCGGCATCACCATCCGCGACATCGCCCCGGATCTGCGCCGCGAAAGCTTCATCGCAATGGATCAGCCGCGGCACTCGGCGCAACGGCGGACCGTGGCGCCGATGTTCACGCCGACCCATCTCGACGAGCTGGCGATCAACATCCGCAAGCGCTCGACCGAATGCCTCGACAACCTACCGCGCGGCGACGTGTTCGACTGGGTCGACAGGGTCTCGATCGAATTGACCACGCAGATGCTGGCGGTGCTGTTCGATTTCCCCTGGGAGGACCGGCGCAAGCTGACGCGCTGGTCGGACGTCGCCACCACCCTTCCGGGCGCCGGCGGGCTGGTCGCGACCGAGGACGAGAGGCAGGCAGAGCTGATGGAATGCGCCAGCTATTTCTCGCGGCTGTGGAAGGAACGGATCGACCAGCCGCCGAAGAGTGACCTGCTCTCGATGATGGCGCACAGCCCGGCGACCCGCGACATGGATCCGAAGAACTTCCTCGGCAATCTGATCCTCTTGATCGTCGGCGGCAACGACACCACGCGCAACACGCTTTCCGGCAGCATCTATGCGCTGAACCGGAATCCGGACCAGTATCGCAAGCTGAAGCAGAACCCTGACTTGATCGACAGCTTCGTGCCGGAGGTGATCCGCTGGCAGACGCCGCTGGCGCATATGCGCCGCACTGCGCTTGCCGACATCGAGTTCCATGGCAAGCAGATCCGGAAGGGTGACAAGGTCGTGATGTGGTACGTCTCGGGCAACCGCGACGAAGATGTGATCGAACGTCCCTACGAGTTCATCATTGATCGCGCCCGTCCCCGCACTCACATTTCGTTTGGCTTCGGCATCCATCGCTGCGTCGGCCTCAGACTTGCCGAATTGCAGTTGAAGATCATCTGGGAAGAGATCCTGAAGCGCTTCGACACGATCGAGGTGGTGGAGGAGCCGAAGCGCGTGTATTCGAGCTTCATCAAGGGATATGAGACGCTGCCGGTCCGCATCGCGGACTAGAGCGTTTTCGAGCGAAGTGGACACCGGTTCGCGTGAAGAAAACGCGTCAAAACGAGAATCTAGAGCTTCGGTTCTGATTCCATCAGAACCGAAATGCTCTAGCGCTTTTGGGAGTTGATAACCATGAACGTGCAGACTTCGGTCAGGGTCGACAGGAACGAGCTGATGCGCCTGGCGCGCGAGGAGGCCTATTCGACGCCGCTGAAGAATTTCCACCCGGGCGCGCCAAGGCTGTTCCAGAACGACACGTGGCAGCCGTGGTTCGAGCGGCTGCGCAAAGAAGAGCCGGTGCATTACTGCACCAACGCGCCGATCGAGCCCTATTGGTCGGTTACGAAGTACAACGACATCATGCATGTCGACACCAACCACGGCATCTTCTCCTCTGATGCGACGCTTGGCGGCATCGGCATCCGCGACATGCCGGTCGGCTATGACTGGCCGAGCTTCATCGCGATGGACCAGCCGAAACACTCGGCGCAGCGCAAGACGGTGTCGCCGATGTTCACGCCGACGCATCTGGACGAACTTGCCAAGCTGATCCGCGAGCGGTCGCAACGGGTGCTGGACGGCCTGCCGCGCAACGAGACCTTCAACTTTGTCGAAAGGGTCTCGATCGAATTGACCACGCAGATGCTGGCGACGCTGTTCGACTTCCCCTGGGAGGAACGGCGCAAGCTGACGCGCTGGTCCGACGTCGCTACCGCTCTGCCCAAGAGCGGCATCGTCGACTCGCCGGAGCAGCGGCGGAAGGAAATGGACGAATGCTACGCCTATTTCGCCAAGCTCTGGAACGAGCGCGTCAACGCGCCGCCGCGCAACGATCTGTTGTCGATGATGGCGCATAGCGATGCGACGCGGCACATGGACCGCGACAACCTCATGGGCAACCTCATCCTGCTGATCGTCGGCGGCAACGACACCACGCGCAACACTATGACCGGCTCGGTGCTGGCGCTGAACGAAAACCCGGAGCAGTACGAGAAGCTCAGGCAAAACCCTGAATTGATCGACTCGATGGTGCCGGAAGTGATCCGCTGGCAGACGCCGCTCGCCCATATGCGGCGTACCGCTCTTGAAGATACCGAGCTCGGCGGCAAGACGATCAAAAAGGGCGACCGCGTCGTGATGTGGTATGTCTCGGGCAACCGCGACGAAGAGGTGATCGACCGCCCCAACGAGTTCATCATCGACCGACCGCGGCCGCGCACGCATCTGTCGTTCGGCTTCGGCATCCACCGCTGCGTCGGCATGCGGCTCGCCGAGCTGCAATTGAAGATCATCTGGCAGGAGATGCTGAAACGGTTCGACCGTATCGAGGTGGTCGGCGAGCCCCGGCGGATCTATTCCAGCTTCATCAAGGGATATGAGACGCTGCCGGTGCGGATTCCGGGGTGATCGTCATTGCGAGGAGCGAAGCGACGAAGCAATCCATGCTTCCACAAGTGGCGAGATGGATTGCTTCGCTTCGCTCGCAATGACGCGGGGAGAGCGGCGCACTCCACTCTATCCCCTCACCCTGAGGAGGTCGCGTAGCGACCGTCTCGAAGGGCGAGGCCACAGGCCGGGCCTCAGCTCCGTCATTGCGAGGAGCGAAGCGACGAAGCAATCCATGCCTCCGCAAGTGGTGAAATGGATTGCTTCGCTTCGCTCGCAATGACGGAGATATAAAAACCTGGCATGACAGCCTGCACCAGATGCGAAGGGAAGGCTGCGCGAGCTTCCCTTAAGTCTTCTGTTGGCGCACCGCAACGGCGTTACGCCAGCTTGATGTCCCAGAGGCCTTCCTTGCGGCAGGCGGCGACCTCCTCGCGCAACAGCGTGGTGACGGCGGTGGTCGCGATTGAGGTGGGACGATCGATCGGAGAGGCAATGATCAGCTCGCGCGACAGCGGCTTTGCGATCGCCGCGGTTTCCAGCCGGCCGTCGGCGACTTCGCTCCGCACCGAGGATGGCGGCAACAGCGCAAAGCCGAGCCCCTCCTCGACCAGGCTGGTGAGCACGCGGAACGAATCCGCCTCGAGCTGGACGTCGAGCTTGATCTTCTTGAGCGCCGCGGCGTGCTCGATCAGGGCACGGAGCCCATGCGAATGACTGGGCAGTACCAGGCGCTGGCGCAAGAGCCAGCCGATCTCGACCTGCTTCTTGCGCGACAAGCCGCAGCCGCGAGGGCCGACGGCTATGATCTGGTCGCGGCCGAGCGGCTGCGCCGCCAGATGCAGGTCCGCGGTGCGGCCGTAGATGATCGAAATATCCATCTCGCCGCGGTGCAGCCATTCGATCAGGTGGCCGCTATAGCTCTCGACGATGCGCAGCGAGATGCCGGGGAAATTCTCCACGCAGCGGCGGGCGAAGCGCGCCGAGAGCACGCAGCTCACCGTTGGCACCAGGCCGAGCACCACGCGGCCGGACGGCGGGCCCTGCGCGGACTGGATGTCGTCGCGGATCTGGTCGACCTGGCGGACGATGCCGGAGGTGCGCGCGAGCAAGAGGCGACCGGCATCGGTCAGCACCATGCCGCGGCCGTTCCGCGTAAACAGCTCCGTGCGCAGCTCGTGCTCGAGCAGCTTGATCTGCCGGCTCAGCGCCGGCTGAGCTATGCGCAGCGTGTCGGAGGCCTTGCTCAGGCTCCCGAGTTCCGCGACGCAGGTAAACGTCCTAAGCTGGCGGAAATCCATGCTTGCCAATCTTGGAATGCTACTTCATACGCTATAACAAAACAGCATAGGGAGTTTACGCCGGCGCCACAATGGTCCGCCGCGCCTTTCAGATCCGCCATCCCTTAAACGAACGCGCCGGTGATTTCCGATGACCGCACAAGAACACCATGACGACTATTCCGACATCCGCGATGCGGTGGCAAAACTCTGCGCACAGTTTCCCGGTGAATACTGGCGCAAGCTCGACCGGCAGATGGCGTATCCGAAGGAATTCGTCGATGCGTTGACCGAAGCCGGCTATCTCTCGGTGCTGATCCCCGAGGAGTATGGCGGCGCGGGGCTGAAGCTGTCCGCGGCGGCGGCGATCCTGGAGGAGATCCAGCGTGCCGGCTGCAACGGTGGCGGCTGCCACGCGCAGATGTACACGATGGGCACGGTGTTGCGGCACGGCAATGCCGAGCAGAAGGCGAAGTATCTGCCGAAGGTCGCGAGCGGCGAATTGCGGTTGCAGGCCTTTGGCGTGACCGAGCCGACCAGCGGCACCGATACGTCGTCGCTGAAGACGTTTGCGCGGAAGGATGGCGACCACTACGTCGTCAACGGCCAGAAGATCTGGACCAGCCGCGCCGAGCATTCCGATCTGATGATCCTGCTCGCGCGCACCACGCCGAAGGAGCAGGCGAAGAAGCGGACCGACGGGCTGTCGGTGTTCATCGTCGACATGCGCGAGGTCAAGGGCAAGGGGCTGGAGATCCGCCCGATCCGGACCATGATGAACCACGCGACGACAGAGGTGTTCTTCACGGACATGCGGGTGCCGGCGGAAAACCTGATCGGCGACGAGGGCAAGGGTTTCCGCTACATCCTCTCCGGCATGAATGCCGAGCGCATCCTGATCGCGGCCGAATGCATCGGCGATGCCAAATGGTTCATCGCCAAGGCGACCAACTACGCCAAGGAGCGCGCCGTGTTCGGCCGGCCGATCGGCCAGAATCAAGGCATCCAGTTCCCGATCGCAAAAGCCTATGCCTCGATGCGTGCGGCCGAGTTGATGGTGAAGGAAGCCACCCGCAAGTACGAAGCCGGGCTCGACTGCGGTGCGGAAGCCAACATGGCGAAGATGTTGGCGGCGGATGCGTCCTGGGAAGCGGCGAATGCCTGCGTGCAGACCCATGGCGGCTTCGGCTTTGCCGAGGAATACGACGTCGAGCGCAAGTTCCGCGAGACGCGGCTCTACCAGGTGGCGCCGATCTCGACCAATCTGATCCTGTCCTTCGTCGCCGAGCATGTGCTCGGCATGCCCCGCTCCTACTGAGGTGAGACGCATGCTGCCGCTCGAGGGACTGACCGTCATCGCCGTGGAGCAGGCGGTGGCTGCGCCGTTCTGCTCGTCGCGCCTGGCCGATGCCGGCGCGCATGTGATCAAGATCGAACGCCCCGAGGGCGATTTCGCCCGCGGCTATGACGCCGCCGCCAAGGGCCAGAGCAGCTATTTCGTCTGGCTGAACCGCGGGAAGGATTCGGTCGTGGTCGATCTGGCGACCAAGGAAGGCCGCAGCGCGCTGGAAGAGCTCATCGCGGGCGCCGACGTGCTGTTGCAGAATTTGAAGCCGGGCTCGATGGACAAGCTCGGCTTCTCGCTTGCACGGCTGCGCAAGGATTATCCGAAGCTGATCTGCTGCACCATCACGGGCTATGGCGACGAAGGGCCGTATGCCAATCGCAAGGCCTATGATCTCCTGATCCAGGCCGAGAGTGGACTCGCCTCGATCACCGGCGGGCCGGAGGGCGCCTCGCGCGTCGGTATGTCGATCGTGGACGTTGCGACCGGCGCGACGGCGCATGCGGCGATCCTGGAAGCGCTGATCGCGCGCGGGCGCACCGGCAAGGGGGCCGACATCCGCATCTCCATGTTCGACGTGATGGCGGACTGGCTGACGGTGCCGCTGCTCAATGCCGAGGACGGCAAGCCGCCGAAGCGCATGGGCCTCGCCCACCCCTCGATCGCGCCCTACGGCGTGTTCCGCTCCAGGGACGGCAAGGAGATCCTGATCTCGATCCAGAGCGAACGGGAATGGAAGAAGCTGTGCGCCGAAGTGCTGGGCCAGCCGGAGCTACCGAAGGATCCGCGCTTCGCCAACATGGTCGAGCGGGTGCGCAACCGCGCGCTGACCGACCAGACCGTCGGCGACGCCTTCGCGAAGCTGACGCGCGACGAGCTGCTGCAGAAATTGGCCGATGCCGACATCGCTTTCGCCGAGGTCAACACCATGGACGACCTCGCCCATCATCCGCATCTGCGCCGGATCGAGGTCGAGACGCCGAACGGCCGCGTCGCCTATCCGGCACCGGCTGCGATTGTCGTCGGCGAACCGCGCCACTACGGCGCGGTGCCGGCGATCGGCGAGCAGACCAGCGCCGCAAAGTCCTCTCCTGCCCGGGCCAAATCATCATGAGCGAACAACTCGACCTCGATCATCTCAGGCAATGGATCGGCCGCACCACTGAGGCCTCCGACACCGTCACCGCGCAGCTCGTGAAAGGTCTGCGCGCGACGCTGTTCCAGGAGATCGGCGAGCCCAAGGTGGGCGATGCCGCGCCGTTCACGGTGCATTGGTGCCTGGCGCAGCCGGTGTTTCCGATGTCGCAGCTCGGTCCCGACGGCCACCCGACCCGCGGCGGCTTCCTGCCGCCGGTGCCGCTGCCGCGCCGGATGTGGGCCGGCGGCGAGCTCGAATTCCTCGACACGCTGCGCGTCGGCGACGAGCCGAGGCGCGTCTCGCGCATCTCCGACGTGAGCTTGAAGAGCGGCTCGACCGGCACGCTGTGCTTCGTCTCCGTCCATCACGAGGTGATGACGCCGCGCGGGCTCGCGATCCGCGAGCGGCAGGATATCGTCTATCGCGAGATGACGAGCACGCCAGCGGCCACATCGGCGAAGGCTCCGCCCCCGCCGCCGATTGCAAAGCACCGCGAGACACACATGGCCGATCCGGTGCTGCTGTTCCGCTATTCGGCGCTGACCTTCAACGGCCATCGCATCCATTACGATCGCGACTACGTCACCAAGGTGGAGGGCTATCCCGGCCTGATCTTCCACGGGCCGCTGCAAGCCGCGTTCATCATCGAGCTGGCGGCGAAGCTTCATGGCGGCCAGCCGCCGAAGAAGTTCGTCTATCGCGGCGTGCAGCCCCTGTTCGAGGGCAGCGAGTTCTCGGTCAACGCCAATGAGAATGGCGAAGGCCTGGACCTGTGGACGGCTAATGCTGAAGGGCAGCCGACGATGAAGGGCACGGCGACCTGGTAGGGCTTGACTAGCGGTCGCTCCTAGGCCGTCATTGCGAGGAACGAAGCGACGAAGCAATCCATATCTCCGCAAGCGGCGAGATGGATTGCTTCGCGGAGCCTGTCATCGGGCGGCGCTACGCGCCGACCCGGTGGCTCGCAATGACGAAAAAATAAACTGGGGAGAATCGCCTGATGTCGTCCCGCAAGCCCGCCGCCGCCAACAGCAAAGCCGTCACGGTCAAGGACGCGACGTTCGGACTGCTCCGTGCCTTCGGCATCAAAAAGGTGTTCGGCAATCCCGGCTCAACCGAATTGCCGTTCCTGAGCGACTGGCCCGATGACATCGACTATGTGCTGGGACTGCAGGAATCCTCTGTCGTCGGGATGGCCGACGGCTATGCGCAGGCGACGCGCAACGCCGGCTTCGTCAATCTGCATTCGGCGGCCGGCGTCGGGCACGCGCTCGGCAATGTCTTCAACGCCTACCGCAACCAGACGCCGCTGGTGATCACCGCAGGCCAGCAGGCGCGCTCGATCCTGCCATTGCAGCCGTTCCTCTACGCCGAACGCGCCACCGAATTCCCGCAGCCCTATGTGAAATGGGCGGTCGAGCCGGCGCGGCCTGAGGACGTCCCCGGCGCGATAGCACGCGCCTATTACATCGCGATGCAGCCGCCCTGCGGGCCGACCTTCGTCTCGGTGCCGGTCGACGACTGGAACCGGTCGACGCAGCCGGTCGAGGCGCGCCAGATCAGTCGCGAGATCGGGCCCGATCCGGCGGCGATGAAGGCGCTGGTCGCCGCGCTCGCCGACAGCAAGCACCCTGCCCTCGTCGTCGGCCCCGCCGTCGACCGCGCACAGGCCGTCGATCTCATGATTGAGGTCGCGGAGAAGACGAAAGCCTTGGTGTGGGCGAGCCCGTTCTCGGCGCGCTGCTCATTCCCCGAGCGGCATCCGCAATTCGCCGGCTTCCTCCACGCTTCCCCGGGGCAGCTCTCGGAGGCGCTGCGCGGGCACGACTTGGTCGTCGTGATCGGCGCGCCGGTGTTCACCTTCCATGTCGAGGGCCACGCTTCGATCTTCGATGGCGCAACCGCGCTGTTCCAGATCACCGACGATCCAAACGCTGCGTCCTTCACGCCAGTCGGCAACAGCATCATCGGCACGATGAAGCCGTCGCTTGCGACACTGCTCGAACTGTTGCCCGAAACCAGGCGAGCCGTGCCCGCGGGCCGCGCGCTGTCGCCTGTGCCCGCACCCGGCGATCCGATTCCCGCCGAGTTCCTGATGCATTTGCTTGTCGCCGCGATGGGGCCGCATGACGTGCTGGTGGAAGAGGCTCCCTCGCATCGCCTGGCGATGCAGAAGTTCATGCCGATGCGCGGGCAGGACAGTTTCTACACCATGGCGAGCGGCGGCCTCGGCTACAGCCTGCCGGCGGCGGTCGGCATGGCGCTCGGCCGCACCGGTTGTCGCATCGTCTGCCTGATCGGCGACGGCTCGGCGATGTATTCGATCCAGGCGCTGTGGACCGCCGCGCAGCGCAAGCTGCCGATGACGGTGGTGGTGATCAACAATTCAGGCTACGGCGCGATGCGCTCGTTCAGCCAGGTGATGCAGGTGCGCAACGTGCCGGGGCTGGAATTGCCCGATATCGATTTCGTCAAGATCGCAGAAGGCATGGGCTGCCACGCCGTACGCGTGACGAAGGCCGCCGAGCTTCCAAGCGCGCTGAAGCGTGGGCTTACACATGACGGCACGAGTCTTGTCGAGGTGGTCGTGGATTCCGCGGTGCCGCTGCTCTACACGCAGAAGGGATAGCAGCCCGTAACCCGGATGGAGCGAAGCGCAATCCGGGCTACGCTGTCCCTCTCAGGAAGCCAGGAATCCTCCGTCTTACGCTGAAGATACAAGCGTTCATACACGGGACAGAGAGCACGGGAGCTTCAAATGTTCCGGCGATCACCTAGCTGAGGCCGTCCGATCCAAACCCTGTTAAGGCAGCGGGTTGTCCAGTCGAGCCGGGGTCTTCCTTTTAGTCGCGCTTGAGCTTCGTGGTAAGGGCCGACGTAGCGAAGCCGGGTTGGTATTGCCGAGTATACGCGTCGGATGCGTGCGAGCGCACGTTCCGCGGCTTTCCTGTCCCGTTCGTCAAACGCAAATCCGAAGCCCATGCGAATGCGGTCAGGCAGCAGCTCGGCGCTTAGGGCTTGATACCATCGCGGTACGCGCAACCATGGACGACCGCCAGCGAAGATCTGTCCAGCCACGTCGCGGGCGGTGTCGGTAACCGACAATGTGTCCGATTGCATCATGGCCCGGTTGTAGGCGACAAACGATTGCCAATCCGCAGGCAAGTCAGTCGGCTTCAGCCCGAACAACGCCCCAAAGAGCCGGCTTTCGGCCCAATATCGCTCGCGCTCTTCAACCGAGAGCGGAGGCAAGATCATGTCGTGCACCATGAGAGCGGTCTCGACGAGGGTCGCGTGAACCCACAGCAACGCTGCGATCTCATTGGCGCGGTAGAGTGAGCCACGCTCGAAGGGACCGATCGCTTCGGGCAAGCGGCCGACGATCGTGGCATGGCGGCGGTGGAGATGCCGGGCAGCAGCAAGAGCCGTATCGACCGAGCCGAACACCATCGTAAACATAACGTCAAAGGTTCGATGAAAACGACCGATCGGATCCGCAAAGGTCCGCGAGTGCTCCGCCACAGCGGCCGCGATCCAGGGATGCGCCAGTTGAAGGAGCAACGCACGACCGGCGCCCAAAAAGATGACCGCTTCTCTATCGATCCTCCAGGTCATCGAGTCCGGACCAAAAATGCCCTCGGCAGATCCGGCAGCCCGAGCCCGGAGAAAATCCAGAGCAGCCTCCAGTTCGCTTGCAGAGACCAATGCGCACCTTTCCGTGTGGACGATGACAGCTTATCCCAGCCGGCCGCAGATCGGACAACCGGCATTTCCGAGTTTGCCCTGCAAGCAGATAAGACGCAAAGATGCCAAAATGGGCGCATACGACCCGGCCCAAAGCCGAACAACAGTTCCAGCCGTAATCACGTCGGCTGCCCGAGCCAGGCTCGGCTCCCACCCTTATCGCGATCCGAATTGATCCGGATCATGGATTGTTCCGTCCAACTCATAATGGTGATGGCAAAATCATCCTGTCATTGCGGGAGCGCTGAGAATTGCCGCAGGACGATCCGGCCCGCGCCTCGCGCGAACATGACCGGCAGCGCTGGCACAGGAAGACCGCGCGGACATTGGCGTCGAAAGCAGACACAGGGTATTTTTGGTCCTTGTCGGCTCGCGCCAGCAGCGCCGGCTAATTACGGACTGCGTACAGGGGCGTCCTGACCGTCAGTTGATAGGCGGGCTTGGGCACCCACATGATTTCGGCGGTGATGCCAAACAGCCGATTGTCGTTATCGTCCATGCGATCGAGATCGAGCCGCATGATCGGTTGCGTGAACGGCTGAATGGGCGCAAGGGTTAGAAGCTGCGCCCCTTCGAAGGACTGCACGCCCACACGGCCAGTGAATCTCCAATTATTGGACCATTGATAGTAGCCGCCGACATAGGCGATCGTGTTCGGGTTGATCTTCACGAGCGTCGTGCCGACGTCAGTGCGCGTGTCCTGGAAACCGGCGAGGAAGCCTTTGGTCTCATCGGAATCAAGTGCATAGTCGAATTCGAGAATGTTGTTGAAGGAGGTTGTGGCCAGCGGACCATTGGGGATCGATTGTGTGATGGTCGATTGCAGCGTCACGGTCGGAAAGGTCCCGCCGTTCTGCTGGTAGAGATCCGCCTGGAAGCCGACGTTCCAGCTTGTGACTTGAAAGGACGACCACCCGCTGCCTCCGAACTCCGTCGAACTGCCGGAGACGCCTCCGTATAGCGAGACACTGTCGGTGACATCGACCGTCAACGGAAAATCCACGTTGAGCGATTTTGCTGCTGGCAGGCCGGTCGGAAACGCCGCGCGGTTCGGTGTTGCAAGCGTTCGCAACGCATCGAATAGAGTTGGATGTCCAAAGCCAAATGCGAGCGATCCTGCCGGCACCTGCGCGTAGCTTGTCCTCAGATCAAGATAGACCGCCGGTATCGATGCGCTGATAGCGCCGTCATCATCATTTGCGCCAAAGGCTGTCCCAGCGGCGAGGATCAATGTCGCGTGCAGTCCAGCTTTCAACATCAGCCGGAAAGCCGAAAATTCCACGCCGCTACATAGAGGAGCATCCAAGGCGTAAATCTTCTCTAGAGACGATGATCATCAAGTTGGGAGGCGCGAAGGTCGATCTCCGCCCGTCCGCTCCTCGACCTTTCCCGAAACTGTCGCGGGGTGAATCCGGAAATCCGTCGGAAAGCGCGAGCAAAGTGGGCAGGGTCTGCATATCCCGATGAGAATGCTACGTCGATGATCTTGTTCTCAGTATCGCTTAGAAGCTGCATCGCATTGTTGAAGCGGACCTGCTCAAGCAGGCCCGAGTATGTCAGCCCGGCCAGCGCGAGCTTCCTCTGCAGACTCCTGACGCTCAGTCCAACCATCTCGGCAGCCTGCACTATCGCCGGGCCTCCCTCGTCAAGATACGATGGTAAAGTCAACTTGAGAATGCCGACGACGTCGCCGCCGAAAGGCTGCCGCTCTGTCTCGGGCAAATGAGACCGGACAACAACTGCGCGATTGGGATAGCTCAAGAACTGCAGCGGCACTTCGATCCATGAGGCTTTCTGACCTGACATGAAGCGTGTATCCGGCCAATGCGATTGAACTTCTCTGCTCGGCATATAATCAGCTTCAAACGCGATCACTCTGGGAGTCCAGCACGCGCCCGCGAACTGACGGACGATGTGCAGGACGAATATGTTCTGAAGCCATTGGGACACCTCAAGATGGGAAATACCTTCCGTTCCAATGAGCTTGCTGCAAATTTTCACGCTTTCGTCGTACGGCTCCAGCCATAGACGCAGATTTGTATCTTCGACCGGCGCCCACTTGCACATCTGCTGAAGAGCAACCAACAGAGTTGGCGAATGCCGGATTCGAACTCGCATGGCATCGCTTAGATGATCGAATGAGAGCCTCTGGGCTGCGCGAAAGGCGATCTCCGACAGCCCCTGCTTTTCCTGGGCGGCCGCCGCAAAGCGAACGGCCGGCAGCAGCGGCACGTAATGATCCGCTTTTTCCTCCAAAGACGTAGGAAGCCGGAATTTGGCGAGAAGCGCCGCGGTGGGTCCGCCGATCTCTGAATGAATTTCAGCAAATGGCATTAGAAATTGGCAACGGGTCAATGGAATAACGGTCATCACTACCTGCCCAAGAAGTCTGCCGCGGTAGCAGACTAGCAGGCTTGCAACTGTCTTGCCTTATCGATTGTCAGGTCGTGCAGGCATGGCGAGCAACAAATAATTCCACTTGACGAACATTTTGGCGGCTGGTGGCCAGATTGGTCCTGAGAATGCGCGTAGCCTCAAAGCATCGGTTCTCTTCAGAGGGACCGTGGGCTTCACGCCTCACACAAACCGATGAGAGCTGTCCGTTTGCCTTCATCTCGGGCGGTCCGCGCGGCCATTATCGCGTCGCTGCGACACGGTGACGCAACTCTCGATGGCACAGCTCGCGCCTGCAAAATCAGCACGCGCACCTTGCAGCGTCATCTCGGTCGCATGGGCACAAGCCACAGCGCAATGCTTGCGGAAGTTCGCCTGACTATCGCGTGCCGCTTGCTCGTGGACTCAAGCATGCGCCTGTCCGATATCGCAAGATTTCTCGGCTATACGAATGCAAGCAGCTTCAGCCGCAGTTTCGTGCGTTTGATGAAAGTTCAACCCGTTGTCTACAGACAGCAGCAACTTGCGCGTAAGCAGGAGCGGCACGCCAATCGCAGAAGAATTTGTCCGATTGACTGCTGAACTGATCCGGCCGATTGGCGCGAAATGGCAAGACTTGCGATCTGAATTGGCGCGAAATGCTTAGCGAAGCTGCTTGCCACATTGGAAGCTGCTTGCCAATTGCCCGGCTGCTGCGGAGCCACTTTCTAGAATGCGCAGAAGAAGATGCGCCAGACGATTTTTGAAAGCCATAGGAGCCGGCCGAAAGGAAAATAGTCCTCTTTCCAAGGAGAAAATTGCCGTGACACTTCGTGCTGCTTTAATCGCATTTTGCGTCGGCGGATTGCTGATCTGCCCCCAAGGACTTTCTGCTCAAACGGCCCCCGAACGTAAGCCGCATATTCCGCTTGAGAAATCCATCGGCCAGGCAAAGCCGGAAGTCGTGCCATCCCTCTTCGTCCTCAATTCGCGCGGTGCGAGCTTGAAGGACGGCAAGCTTGTGCTGACGGGAATTTCGCCGAATGCCATCGTGTTTGCCGATCGACCTGTACGGGCGGCCGGTCACGATCTCACGACGCGAATTGTTGAGGATTGGGGCAACGGCAGCGACAACTTCGCCAAAGATCCTCCAAACGCTACGGTTTCCGGTTTCAAGAAAGACGGATCGTCGGTGATCGACGCCGTCGTCGTACTGAAATCGCCCAAGCTCGAGGACGACAAGCTGACTTTCGATGTCGATATTCTCGAAGGCGATCTTGTGGGAGCTGATGGGCCGGCATCAGTTTTTATCGACATCATCGGCCGCCCCTTCACTCCGCTGTCCTTTGCGGGCGTCGCCCGCCGAACGGCCTGGCGCGGTGCTTTCTACCGAGGTGCGGCCTTTGCGGGAGCGGCCGCAGTGGCCGGAGCTGCCTATCCATACTACGCGCCCCGGTGCGGATATTATCCTTATCCGCCTTGCTATTGAGCTGCGCTGACTGGCGGCATCGTAGCTGCCGCCAGCAATTCATCCTGACCGCCTCGGCCCACAGGGCATGAGCGTCACATCTGAAAACACTAGCCGTCATTTGTATTCGTTTCAGGAAGGAGATAGCGATGAATATCACCCGCCGATCCCTTGCGTTTGGTGGAATGGGGCTGCTGGCAGGCGCGGCCGCCACACGATCAGTCCTTGCCCAGGATTCTTTCCTCGGAGTGGGTCAAGGCCTGGAGGATTTCTGGCTCGCGAGCGACGCCTACACTTTCGGCTATCCGTTGGTGACGATCGAGATGACTCGCCGGGTCATGACCAATGTTGCTGAACCGGTCGGAACACGGGGACCGATGGGTCATCTTATCAAGCTGCGCCAATATCCAGACGCTTCGTTCAGGGATGTCACCGCGCCGAATGCGGACACTCTCTACACAACCTCCTTCGTCGACGTCGGGAAAGAACCGTGGGTCCTCAGCATCCCGGACATGAAGGGGCGCTATTTCCTGATGCCAATGCTGGACGGCTGGACGACGGTGTTTCAAGTCCCAGGGAAACGCACCACCGGCACGGGGGCGCAGACTTACGCGATCACCGGACCCGGGTGGAAGGGCACGCTGCCGGCCGGCGTGAAGGAGTGCAAATCGCCCACCAGTATCGTGTGGCTGCTTGGCCGCATCTATTGCACCGGCACGCCGGAGGATTACGCCGCCGTCCACAAGCTGCAGGATGAGTGCAAACTCGTACCGCTCAGTGCTTACGGCAAGCCGTACACGCCACCTGCGGGAAAAGTCGATCCGTCGGTCGACATGAAGACCGCGGTCCGCGAGCAGGTCAATCGCATGGACGCGGTGTCGTATTTCAAGCTGCTGTGCGAGCTTATGAAGACCAATCCGCCCTACGAAGCAGACGCGCCCCAGCTTGCCAAATTTGCCCGAATTGGAATCGTCCCCGGACAGGATTTTGATGAGAGCAAGCTCAAGGCGGACTTCCTGAAGCGCTTACCGGAGGTATCGTTCGACAGGATCATGCTTCAGTTCAAGATCAACAAAGCCATCAGGGATGAGAATGGCTTTGCCTTCACAACGAAGACCGGCATCTATGGCACCGACTATCTGATGCGAGCCTTGGTGACCGCGATCGGACTCGGCGCTAATCGTCCGCAGGATGCGGTCTACCCGACCTCCCAAAAGGATGCGGATGGCCGCAAGTACAATGGCGCAAACAAGTACGTCATGCGGTTTCCGAAAGGCCACCTGCCTCCCGCGGAGGGATTCTGGTCGCTCACGATGTACGATAGCAGCTACTTCTTCGTGAAGAATCCGATCAACCGCTACTCGATTAGCGCCCGTGAAGATCTGAAGGAGAACGCGGACGGCTCGGTCGATCTCTACATTCAAAAGGACTCCCCGGGCCAAGACAAGGAGTCAAACTGGCTGCCCGCTCCCGAGGGAGATTTCATACTCATGCTGCGCATGTACTGGCCGCAGGAAACGGACCCCTCCATCATCAACGGCACATGGACGGTTCCTGCCGCCAGGAAGGTCGGGGCTTGAGAACTTGAACTCAGGCCGGCCCCAAGCAGGCTGGCATGAGTTGAAATGTTCTGGCTTTGCGCTGTACCGCCAAGAAATATCACGCGGGCAGCACAGATCCGCCATTGCGATCATACGGAATCAGCCGCCGTGCCGCTGCTCTCAGGCACGGTGGAGTTCACGCGCGTCACCGCGTGCTGCCCGTCGTAAGCTCTTGCGAGACCACCGGGATCATCAGGTGCTCGTTGGGTTTGCCGGGGAACATCACATAAGGCTGCGTCGGGTCTTTGACATCCAGATCGCGCGGATACGGACTGAGCATCTCGTGCGCTGCGCCGCCGACGATCATCACATGCGGCCCGGTCTGGACCCAATGCTGGTGCGTGTGCCGTTCGGAGGAATCATGATTGCTCGTGCCGGTGTCACCGGCCAGCATGAAGATGAAGCCAATCTTGTTCGGCGGGGTCTGTTTGGCCTGGAGAGCTTTGCGCCATTCCATGGCGTTCTGGTCATCGCATTCGGGTGTTCCGTCATTGCCGATAAAGCACGTGAAACCGTTCGATCCGGTTTGGACGGTCTTGGAAGACCCATCCGGCTGCGGCATGGTGATCGTCGCGTTGTTCACGACCGACGCCGGCGCGGCGGTCTTTGTCTTGGCGATGTACTCCGGTTCGGTTTTCGGGATCTCCTCGTTTGGAAAAGCCGACGCCGAGGTGATGGTGAGGGCTGCCGAAGCTACGCAGAACCCAACTGACGCGAGAGCATAGAGGCTTTTCATGACTTACCTCCTGTGGTGGGCAACCGGCATCAATTGTACATCAAAGCCAAGTGGGGGCATCCTCCGAAAGGCATCTCGGGCGGAGATTTTCGGCTCGGGTCGGAGCCATCCTGTTGCGGCTCTCCGCCGCAAGCTGTGCGGTCAAAAGCGCTTCTCGGAAAGAATACGCGCGGCGTGTTGAAGCCGGTCCACAGAGCGCTCGGTGTCGGTCAGGGCGCAACAGCTCACCAGGGTGTCGATAATGGCGAGCTGAGCCACGCGGCTGCTCATGGCCTCGGGCCGATATCTGGTTTCATTGGCGACGGTATAGAGCAGAACGTCGCAATGGGCCGCCAGAGGCGACTTGCCGAGCCGGGTGATGCCGATTGTCCGAGCGCCGGCTTCCCGCGCCAATCGGGTCGCGAGCACCGTCTCGACCGTGCTGCCTGAGTGAGACACCGTAACGGTCGTGACCGCCGGGCCGGTCATGCCCGCGCTGACGGCCTGGACATGAGAATCGACGACTGCGCTCGCCGCGAGCCCCAGTTGCAGCAGGCGATAGGAGAGGTCCTGCGCAATCGGCGCCGAACTTCCTATGCCATAGATCTCGATCCGCTGCGCTTCCCTCAACAAGCTCGCCGCCTTCGCCAGCGATTCCATTGAGAGCAGGCGGCGCGTCTCGTGGAGCGAAGCGGCGTGAGCAGCAAAGATGTGATCCGTGACGGTCGCCGGATCATCGCCTCGATGCAGATCCTCCTGAATCAGACGAACCGGCTCGATCAGATCGCGCGCCAGAAGAATCTTGAGCTCCTGGAACCCGCGAACGCCCACCCTGCCGCAAAAGGAAACGATCGTGCCTTCGCTCACGCCACATGTCTCGGCAACTTCGGTGATCGACATGTGAATGAAGGACTCCGGCTGCGCGATAATCAGCTCGGCGATTTGCCTGGCTTTTGGAGGAAGATCGGATTGCAATTCACGAACGCGGGATAGAATACCGCTCACGGACGGCCCTGCATTGGAGTTCGAGCGTGTCACCCGCGTCCTCGCGAACAACGTGGGAATTCATTTGGTGGATCGCGGAAGGTTATCGCGATTCCCTTTGCGCAGAGCTTCAATTCTCCTGGGCCGCCGGGATGAGCCGGCGACGAGGATGGCCCATGGGTCATTCCGGCCCGTTCTCCCCTCTCTCGGTGCTCAATCACCCTACACTGAGAAAAGCTCACAAAAAATTCCATCGGAAATAAATTATTCACAGCGACGTCAAGTCGCACTGCTATTGCCGACCGGCTTGCCCGCGCAGTGAGCCAAGCCTGCGCTGCAGGCCGTCGTTCGTTTCTTCAACTGTTCAACCAAAGGTAGATAAGAAATGACAACACGTCGCGACTTTCTGGCGGGCGCCACGGCGGCGGCTGCCTTTACCAGCATCAACCGGGCGCTGGCCATTCCGGCGCGGCGTCGGACCGGCACGATCATGGACGTCAAGCACATCGTGATCCTGATGCAGGAGAACCGCTCGTTCGACCACTATTTCGGTACGCTGCGCGGCGTGCGCGGCTTCGGCGACCGCTTCCCTATTCCGCTCGAAAGCGGCAAGCCGGTGTGGTTTCAGTCGGACGGCACCCGTGAGATCCCGCCCTATCACCGCGACTCCGCGACCAGCAACGCGCTGGTCGGATACGGCACGCCGCATTCGTTTGGCGACAGTCAGGCAGCGTGGAACCAGGGCAAGATGGGCTTCTGGGCCAAGTACAAGACCCCGTACGCGATGGGCTATTTCGGCCGCGATGACATTCCCTTCCAGTTCGCGCTGGCCGAGGCCTTCACACTGTGCGACGCCTACCACGCCTCCATCACCACCGGCACCGATCCCAACCGGATCGTGTTCTGGTCGGGCTCCAACTTCAATCCCACGCTGCGCGCGCAGGGCATCAACTGCACGACGAACGATTCCGAGCCCAACAACAACCGCTGCTGGCCCAACCCTTCCAAATGGGTGGACGGCCTGCCTCAGCCCCAGCCGAACTATCGCTATGTCGGCAGCGACTTTAACTGGCCCACCCTCCCCGACCTGCTGCAGCGCGCCGGCGTCAGCTGGCACGTCTACCAGGACATGAACGACAACTGGACCGGCGCGATGCACGGCTGCCTGGCGTTCGCCAGCTTCCGCCACGCCCAGCCGGGCGATCCCAACTATGTGCACGGCCTGACCGGTGGCCCGGATTATCTCGACAGGCTGAAGGCCGATGTGATGAGCGGCAACCTTCCGCAGGTATCGTGGATCCTGCCGACGCAAGCCAACTCCGAACATCCCGGCGGCGGCAGCCCGACCCGCGCCGGCAATTTCACCGACCAGGTGCTGGAAGCACTGACCGCCAACCCCGAGGTCTGGAGCCAGACCGTCTTCTTCCTGACCTTCGACGAGAACGACGGCTTCTTCGATCACCTGCCGGCACCGGCGGTGCCGTCCTATGACAACGACGGCAACCTGATGGGCAAGGCCACGATGCCGCTCGCGGGTGAATACTTTTCCAACACGGTCGGCAACGTGCTGAGCAGCGACGACAAGATCAGCGGCAACATCCGC
Organism: Bradyrhizobium sp. Crot121; assembly: GCF_059512385.1. Taxonomy (NCBI): domain Bacteria; kingdom Pseudomonadati; phylum Pseudomonadota; class Alphaproteobacteria; order Hyphomicrobiales; family Nitrobacteraceae; genus Bradyrhizobium; species Bradyrhizobium sp. Crot121. The sequence continues at coordinate 154,555 of NZ_JCAMOR010000001.1, forward strand.
CCCTGGGGTCTCAGTGCGCGCGTGCCGATGTACGTCGTGTCGCCGTGGAGCAAGGGCGGCTGGGTCAATTCGCAGGTCTTCGACCACACGTCGGTGGGCCGATTCCTCGAGAAGCGCTTCGGCATCAAGGTGGACTCCATCAGCCCCTGGCACCGCGCCATTTCGGGCGACCTCACCACGGCCTTCGACTTCGCGAGCCCCAACGATCCCCGCTTCCCGGAGCTGCCCGACCAGAGCAACTGGCAAGCATCGGATGCGCACCAGAAGACATTGCCGGCCCCCGCCGCGCCGACGACGCCGCAGCCGCTGTTTCAGGAAACCGGCGTGCGCTTCTCGCGCGCGCTACCCTACATTCTGCACGCCAGCGCGCAGGTTGATGCCGGCAAGAGCAAGGTGAGGCTGCTGTTCGCCAATACCGGCTTCGCAGGCGCCGTGTTCCACGTCTACGACAAGATGCACCTGGATCGCATTCCACGGCGCTACACGGTCGAGGCGGGCCAGATGCTGGACGACGAATGGGCGGTTGGCGACGACGGCCTTTATGATCTGTGGGTGCTCGCCCCCAATGGCTTCCACCGCCACTTCAAAGGCGACATCTCTACGATGCGGCACAAGAATGAGCCGAACCCGGAAATCTTCGTCGGCTACAACGTCCACGACGGCGGTCTGCACCTGCAGTTTCGCAACGACGGCAACGGCCACCTGCGCTTCACGGTGAAGTCCAACAAGATTTATGGACCGCTGCTCGCCGTGAGCGCCTCGGTGGCCGCCGCGATGCAGCCGGAGCCTCCGGGCTTCGGTCCGCGTCCGAGCGTCCGTCCCGTGGGCTTCGGCCCGGTGCCTGGTTTCCGGCAAGCTCCCGACTTCTGCGCCCCCGGCTTCGGCTTCAATCCGCCGGTCTTCTTCCCGGGACCCGACTTCGGCGGCGGTCCGCGCACGTCGTGGGATGTCAAAGTGTCCGCTTCCGGCCACCCCGGTGAACTGTACTGGAATCTGCGCACCACCGGCCTGTGGTATGACTTCGTCATCACCAGCGACTCGGGCAGCGGCTTCTATCGGCGCGTCGCCGGCCATGTGGAAACCGGCCGCGGTTCGGTGAGCGATCCTGGCATGGGCGTTGCCGACCGGTTCTAAAGAGGCGGCGCAATCACTCCAGCGAATTGGAGGCGCCTTCGGGCGCCTCTTCAATTTCCGACTCGGCCTAAGGCGTGGCCTCGGAATCACAAAGAAGCTCTGAGCTGGCCGACGGCAGAGTTCGACGTGTGGCGTCGCGATGGTGCGCGAGCGAGCTTCGCAAAGCGGACTATCAAGCGGCGGCACGTGTTAGCTAGCACAACCTCCACTCCCTCACGCGTCAAAGCGTCGCAATGCCGGACGATGAGTTGTCAGTGTTCGCTTATTAGAGAGATTTCAGTGTTGGCTTACTAGAGTGGTTAGAGATCGGACTCACAAACTCTTACGCGCATGCATCAATAGATTCTAAATCGCCTTCGTTGCCTTCGCACCTTCGATTTCCTAGTCGGACATCGACTAGGCGAACTGGGGGCGATTGTTGAGCAACTTCGAGAATTATAAGAACCGTTTGTATGTTGGCGTGGCGACGGGCGTTGTTACGTTATGCCTGAGCGGTGTGAGCTCTTCTCAGAGCAGGGCGCAGAGCGCGCAGCCGCACGTGTTGCCTCCGGTGCACGTCGATGCGCCCCAACAAAGAGCGCGAGCGACGCGCACTGTTCGGACTCGCGGTTCGGCTCAGCACTCTGCTCGCGTCGCATCCCGGCAGCGAACCGAACAGCCTCCTGCGCCGACTGCGCCTGTTACCACGATGGGATCGACCCGGACGATCGGAGCGCCGGCGCCAGCCTATGCTGGCGGCCAGTTGGCACAGGGTGGAACGCTCGGCCTGCTCGGAAGCACGAACGTCATGAATGTGCCGTTCAGCACCGTCAACTATACGTCGCAACTGATCGAGAATCAGCAGGCGCGGACGGCCGCGGATACGCTGATCAACGACTCTTCAGTGCGACTCACCACAGGCAGCAACGGATTCGACGATACGTTCCAGATCCGCGGCTTCAGCGTTCCTTCAGGTGACGTTGGCTTCAACGGTCTCTACGGGCTGGTGTCCTCCAGTCGCGTGCCGGCGGAGATCATCGAGCGAATCGAATTGCTCAAGGGGCCCGGTGCGCTCATCAACGGCATAGCCCCTGGCGGCAGCGTCGGCGGCGGCGTCAACATCGTCAGCAAACGCGCGCTTGAGGTACCTTTCACACGTTTGACGCCGGTCTTCATGAGCGCCGGCAATTACGGTCTCCATCTAGAGACCAGCCACCGCTTTGGTGAAAACAAGGAGTGGGGCGTTCGTTTCAACGGGGTGGGGCGCAATGGCGAAGCCTCGATCGACGGCGGAAACTGGCGGACGGGTCTCGGTGCGTTGTCGCTCGACTATCGCGGGGAGCGCCTGCGCTGGACGCTCGATGCCATTTCGCAGAACGACGACACCAAGAACTTCCGTCCGCAGATGACCATCCAGGGTAATGTGCCCTTCATTCCTGCCCCGCCCGACGCGCGCAGCAACTGGTACCCGGACACGATGCTCCGTCAGCGCGACAACACCATCGCCTCGGGCCTCGAATACGATCTGACCGAATCGCTGACGGCCTATGCGGGCATCGGCTATCGTGAGGGTGAGAACACTCAGACGTTCCCCGATTCCCGTGTCACGGGATTCCCTAGCGGCATAGACGCTCTTGGCAATTTCAGGCTCATCAACGCGTACTATGACTCCTACAGCAAGACGACGAGCGGCAACGCAGGCATACGGTCACGTTTCCAAGTAGGGCCGGTCGGTCATGCGATCAATCTCGCTTTCACCGGCTATTATCAGGAGAACGGCAACGCTTACGTTGCCAATACGCCGGCTCAGTCAGTCCCATCGAATATCTACAACCCATCCCCCCTTCCTGTGGTCACTGGCGCGCGCACGCCGCCGCGGTTAGCCAACGAGATAACGCTCAGAAGCGTTGCGATCGCCGACACGATGTCGCTCCTGAATGATGCGATCCTGGTGACCGTCGGCACTCGTCACCAGAGAGTGGAACAGGACGCTTTCAGCACCACTACCGGTCTCCCGACAAGCAACTACGGAGCAGAAGCGCTGACGCCACTTGCCGGCGTGGTAGTCAAGCCCTGGCATAATGTTTCGCTCTACGCGAACTACGCTGAAGGACTGAGCCAGGGCACCATCGTCGGTCCCGGCTACAGCAACGCCGGTACCGTGCTTGCCCCATTCAAATCGAAGCAGCAGGAAGCTGGTATCAAGGTGGACTGGGGCACCATCACGACGACTGCGGCGGTGTTCCAGATTACACGACCCAGCCAGATCCGGACCGCATCCAACGCACTGGCCTATGACGGCGAACAGCGTAACCGCGGCGTGGAGCTGTCCGCTTATGGCCTGTTGCTGCCTGGCCTGCGCGGTATGGCCAGCGCAACCTTCCTGCGTCCCGAGCTGACCAACCCGACCAATCCTCTGGAGCGCGGCAACGACGCCCAGGGCGTGCCGGACAAGACGTTCTCGGCCAGCCTCGACTGGGATACGCCCTGGGTCGAGGGCCTCGCTCTCAATGGGCGCGTGATCTATACGTCGGGCGCCTATCTCACCAGCGCCAATCTCCTGCGATTCCCCGATTGGACTCGTGTCGACATCGGCGCGCGCTATACGACGACGGCGCTCACCGGCAAGCCTGTTACGATCCGTGCCAACATCGAAAACGTGACCGGCGAGAACTACTGGCTCACGACCGGTACATTCGTAACGGTTGCGTCGCCTCGGACTTACATCGTATCTGCTTCATTCGATTTCTAAGGTGTTTGTCATGACAAAGCCCTTCATCGCAGTAGTCGCCCTGCTTGGCGTGATAACGCCCGTGCAGGCGCACCAGATCTGGATCGAGCAGTCCGATGGCCAGAATGCCGTCGTTCGCTTTGGCGAGTTCGGCGAGAACCTTCGTGAAGTGTCACCGGGGTTGCTCGACAAGTTCGCTAAGGTAACCGGTACGCTCATCTCCACCAAGGGCGAGCAAAAGTCCGATGCCACGAAGACCGCAAACGGCTTCACGCTGCCATTTTCCACGGCCCCCGGCGACGGCATTGTCGCGGAAGATGCGAGCTACCCGCTCTATGTTTGGAAGCAGCAAGACAAAGAGGCCACGAACTGGTTCTATCCTGCCGCACGCTTGATCACCAGCTTTGCCGCGCAGCAGCCCAAGCTCGTACTGGACCTCGTGCCTACAGGTCAGGAAGGCCAGTTCAAGCTCTTCTTCAAAAATCAACCTAAAGCCAAGACCAAGGTGACTCTGGTAACGGAATCTGGCTGGTCCAAGGAAGCTCACACCGACGAGCAGGGCCTTGTAACGTTTAGTATGCCTTGGAAAGGCACTTACGTCGCTGAAGTCAGCTTCAACGACCGCAGCCCAGGCGAGCGCACGGGGACGAAGGGCGCTGAGAAGTATGATGCCGTGAGCTATGCCACCACCGTGACCTATGTGAATGCCAACGGCCTGCCCCCAATTCCTGCGGGCCCGCCGGCAACTCCGGGCAAATGAACGCCCTGATACATCGCCTTCGCTCCACGGGCCCGCTCATCTCGCGCATCGTCGCCGCCCTGTTCGGCGGCTATGCGCTGGCCGCGCTCAACAGCGTCGCCGTGCTCGCTTTGCCCATGAGCAAGCCCCAGGCCGTGCTCACCGGCATGCTGGCGAGCTTTGCCATCTACGCCGGTGCAGTGATCTGGGTCTTTGCCGTGCGCAGCGCGCTGAAGGCTTGGGCCGGCCTGATCGTCGTGGCCGTGCCGTTGTCGCTGGCGGCATGGTCCGTTTCCTGACGAAGGGCCGAGGCGTGAAGACGGACAACGATGTGCAAGTTGCCGGCCGCGGCATCCGGCAAAGTATGTCCAGCCTGCATACGTGGGCTGGCCTTCTGCTCGGCTGGATTCTCTATGCCATGTTCCTCACAGGGACAGTGTCCTATTTCAAGGACGAGTTGTCGCAATGGATGCGACCGGAGCTGCCGCCTCTAGCTCAGATTCCCGATCAAGCGGTGGTGGCGCAGCGAATTGCTGATGAACTCGGCAACATCGCGCCCGGAACCTCGCAGTGGAGCATGCGCCTGCCGGACGCGCGCAATAACAGTGTCTACGCCTTCTGGCGTACACCCACAGGCAATCCGGGCGGCCGTGCCTTTGACGAAGCCAATTTCGATCCCGCCACCGGCCAGAAAGTCACCTCACGCGGCACGCTGGGCGGTGAGTTCTTCTACCGTTTCCACTTCCAATTCCACTACATGCCAGTGATATGGGGCAGGTGGCTTGCAGGTGCGGCCGCAATGTTCATGCTCGTGGCCATTGTGAGTGGCGTCATCACCCATAAGAAGATTTTCGTCGATTTCTTCACCTTCCGCTGGAGCAAAGGACAGCGCTCCTGGCTGGACGCTCACAACGCCTTTTCGGTGTTCGGGCTGCCGTTCCATTTCATGATCACCTACACCGGATTGGTGACCTTGATGGCGCTGTACATGCCGTGGGGCGAGCGCGTGGCGTTCAAGAGCCCGGCGGAGCAACAGCAACTCAACGCCGAACTCAGTGCCTTCATCCAGCCCGGCAAACCCAGCGGGCAGAAAGTGCCACTGGCATCGGTCGAGGACATGGTGCGGCAGGCTCAAGAACGCTGGGGCCGGGAGAATGTGGGGCGCGTCAATGCGGTTCATCCCGGAGATGCGGCGGCGCGTGTGGCTGTGACGCGGGGAGAAGCCGGCCGCGTTTCCATGAGTCCGCAATATCTGGAGTTCGAAGGCGCCACTGGCAAACTGCTGGCAGTGCGCGAGCATGTGGGGGCTGCGGCCGAAACCCGAGGCGTCCTTTATGCGCTCCATTTGGGACGCTTCAGCGATACCGTCACGCGGTGGCTGTATTTTCTCGTGAGCTTCATGGGTACGGCCATGGTGGGCACGGGCCTCGTGATGTGGACCGTGAAGCGGCGACAGAAGCTGCCTGACGCGGATCGCCCCTATTTTGGCTTCCGTCTTGTGGAGCGGCTGAACATCGCGTGCATCGCCGGCTTGTCGATCGCAATGACTGCATTCTTGTGGGCCAACCGCCTGCTGCCACACCCCTTGGAAGGCCGCGCCAACTGGGAGATTGACCTGTTCTTCATCGTCTGGGCCCTGACACTGCTGCATGCCTTGGTGCGTTCCGCCAAGTCAGCCTGGGTCGAGCAATTATGGGCGGCATCGGCGCTGCTGTTTCTCTTGCCGATCCTCAACGCCGTGACGACGCAGCGTCCGTTGTGGCACAGCCTCACCGAAGGCGACTGGGTCTTTGCCGGTGTGGATCTCATGTGCTGGGCGCTCGCTGCGCTCCATGCCGTCCTGGCGATACGCACGGCTCGGCAGCAGACCGGATCTCAGTTCAGGCGCAAGACAAGCCGCGAGGCTCTGGCCGCCGTTGCGTCCGGCGAGGCGGCAGGATGAGTCATCTCCCTTCCTTTGCGCTGTGCCTTACAGGGTTCACCGCGCTGGCGTTCGCCACGAATCGCCAGCAGCGCGATATCTTTGGCAGGCTCCTGCGGCCAAGCATGACATATATCCATCGCATTGCCGGCGCGTGCGCCCTGGTTTTTGCGCTCGGCATTCTCGTCGCTCGGCATGGCTGGAGCCTCGGCCTCGTGATGTTCAGCGGTCACGCCAGCATAGCTGCCGGTATCGTGTTTTGTGGGCTGATCGGACGTGCGAGGATGTTTGGCCGCAAATTGCTCTAGTTGCTCGCCCGAGAAGGCGTATCGCCAAGCCACTGCATGAACTCGGCGACATGCTGGGCCCATAGGTCGGGCCGTGTCATGGTGAAGTGACCGGGCGATGACGGGGTTCCCGCTTGAACTGCGTAACGGCCGCGTTCGAGCTTCGGAACCGACTTTTCGAGAACTTGCAGTTTGTCAGGATTGAACTCGTCGTCGGAAAAATTGAGTGCGAAGAGCTTCGTCTTGATCTTGGAAAGCTCAGGCTCAGGATCGTAGCTGAATGATGATTTGAGCGAATAAAGAATATCGTTTGCATCGACATGCTCCGCTGTGAGACGGTTGGCGCTCAGGAATTTATCGACCGCGGGGCCGTCAGGCACTTCGTGCTGAAGAGCGGGAGCGCTGTCGATCATCAGGCGCAGAATGTTGTACCCCATGATCCAACCGCGCGGGGTCTCCGTATAGTCCCCGTTTTTCCATTCTGGATCGGCACGGATCGCATCGATCACCATGCGCCTCCAGAGGAGGTTGCGGCCCGAAACCGAGATCGGCAGCGAGACCACCGGCATCACGCCGTCCATCATGTCGGGATAGGCCTCGGCCCATTGCCAGGCATTCATTCCACCCATGGACATGCCGAGAATGGCGTGAAGATGTTTGATGCCCAGTGTTTCCGTCACCACCTTATGCTGGAGGTCGACGATGTCGCTGTAATCGTAGTTCGGGAACTTCGTTTTCAACCCGTCGCTCGGCTTGCTGGATTGGCCGTGGCCGACACTGTCCGGAAAGATCAGATAGTAACGTTGCGCGTCCAGCGCGCGACCAGGATCGAAGAGGGCCTTCGCGTAGGTTGGGCTCAGCAGGGCGCGGCTGTCCGCCCCGGTCCAATGCAGAACAAGGACCGCATTGTCGATCTCGCCCTTGGCGTTGCGGTGCGGTGTGCCCAGAGTCGAATAATGAATCTTGAGGCGCGCCAGCGTCTCCCCGTCACGGAACTTATAGTTGTCAAACCAGGCGTCGGCTTGCACGGCAGCGGGGTTCACACGCTGGTCCCAAGGTGACGCCGGCTCGCCGGCAGCCGCGGCAGATCGCGAACTGGATTGAGCGACTCCCACACCTGAGAGCATCGTTCCAGAAAGCAGGATACCGAGCAGCAGGCTGGCTGCCGCGCGAGCACGTTGAGACGTCATGATGAATTCCCTGTAGTTGGCGATGATTGGATTGCCTTGTGCAGTATCGTGTGCACCGCGCGTGCTATCGCAGCGGCGAAGACGTTCTGTTCGGGATCTTCGAAGCTTCGATATGCCTCTCGAGGTCCGTTATCCGACGCGCAACGTCGCTGCATGGGTCAAAGTTCAGTGCTTCATCAAACCGCAGAATGTTTTGCCATAGCCATCTAAAGAAGCTCGTCTCAGCAGTCGGATCCTGCGCTGCCGGAGCCTGCACATTTGAGTTGGTCATCTCTTTTCCTTTCACGACTTCGTGGATTCCGGAGCACACGTTTCATGTCTGGACAGCGGCGCGCTTCACTTCCCTCCCTGAGCCACGACGCAGCAGGTCAAACGCCATGATGTGGCTCGCACCCGAAATGCCGACGCCGTAGAGCGGGATCAGCGCCATGGGCAGCGTCTGGATGCCAGACATGCGGGGGTCGTTGAGGAGGAAGAAGGTCAGCCCCGTACCGACCGCCACGACAAAATCAGCAAAGCCGAAGATGTGGAAGGCCAAGTACCGGTTGCGACTCTCGGGCAGAAGTAAAACGCCGAGGGCCAAGAACCCCGCGATGAGGTCGCCCCACCCCGCGTTTCGAACAAAGGCTTCCGGGAGGAGGTTGTGCGCCCCATACCAGAAGAAAACCAACGCGGCCGCGATGCGCCAGATATGAAATGCCGTTATCGATCGTAGACCGATGGCTTCGATGTATGCACGGAAGCCATCGGACATTGCGTAGATAATAATAGGCACCACAATCCCCAAGGCGATGATGGCAGCCAGAAACAGCGGGGGAATGGCACGATAGAATCCTGCCTCCGCGGCAAAGGCGACCGCCAATCCCCAGATGGCCAGCACAACCAGCAAGACGCGCGTCCCGCGGCGTTTGCGGAGCTCGAGTTCTCGATCCATGACCTATCTCCTTTTAGGTGTAGTTACACGTACTTGAGCACAAAAATGCGTGACGCTTCTTCCCGCTCCTCAGGCTGATAAGAAGTCCAGAGTTGGTCTGAGCTCGTCCCAACGATTGGCGCCTATGCGGCGGTTGCTTTCTTTCTGGGCCTTCCGCCAGAGGGGCACCGCTTGTTTCAGGAGTACCCGGCCTTTGGCCGTCAGTGTCAGGCTACGAATACGACGATCTCGCGCGTCCGGCTGGATCGCAACGAGCTTCATGGTTTCGAGCGGCTTCAAGTTGCGAGTGAGGGTCGTGCGATCCATACCGAGCAGATCGGCCATGTCGCTGATCCGCACCGGCTCGTTGCGCTTCAACGCGGACAGGATTGTGAACTGTCCCGACGTGATGCCGATGGGCTTGAACATCGCGTCGTATCTCCGCGATGTGGCGCGGGCGGCCCTGTTCAGGCCGAGACATACGCAAGCCGTGTAGAAATCAGTCGATGTAAGATCGTCCTGTTTCATCCGTTCACCCTACAGCGTCCCCTTCCTCTTATCCTCAGTCAGCTTCAGAAGCGGCGGCGCCTTGTACAAATTTTCCGGTTGAACTCTTTCCCAAAGGTTTCCCTTCCCAAGCTCTCTTCCCAACTGATCTTCCCGCCGAAGCCACTGTTCGACGCTCCCGATTCGATTGGGGTGAATTTCATCCAACAACCCGTAATCCCTCTGAACGACTCCGTATTTCCAGACGTTCCAGAACCCGGTGAAGTTATCCCGGAAACTCATGGTGCTTTTGTCATTGGGATCTGCATTGTATCCGGCGGGCAAGTCAGCGGCCGCCTTCAGCGGGCCATTCCAGTACGCGTCCAAGTCCGTATCTATGTATTGAGCCGGATGCCCCGTCACCTTCTCGAACGCCGCAGCAAGTTTCTGATACTCAACATGCTCGATGGCGACTTCGAGATTCATGCCATTCGCACGCTCCGGGTTGTCGAAGAGCCAGCGGGCATAATAGCCACAATCATCAAGAGCAACGTGCGGCACGGCTCCGTTGCCGAGCGGAACTCGCCACGTCACGACACCATCCTCCACAGAAGGAGTCATGGGCGTCATCGCCGAGATTGCCATCTCCATGTATGGGCCAGTGGTGAACACCGCCGCGCCCATCCTGTCTTTGTTCGCTTGGTTTTGAAACAAGATCCATTCGCCCATGCGGCCCTTGCCGTCATAGTGACCCGCACGGAATCTGGAATCATAACCGGACTTCTTGAGCGCGTAGTCCAGATTTCCATAGACAAAGAACTTGATCCCTTCTTCCACGGCTATCTCGTAGCTGCGGATTGCCCAATAGGTCTCCGCCTTCTCGCCGGTGTTGAACCCATCGATATTGACGTATGCCCCGTCGCAACCGCGGAAGCCTTCCCGCAATATGGCCTCGTCCGCGAACGTTCCCTCCAGAATGGACACGTTGCCGAGTGCGCGAAGGGCATTTGCCCGTCGGGAGGCAGGGTCGCGGCTAAGGGCTCGGACAGAATATTTCTTGTCAGCGACCAGAGCGCCGATGACGGGCAAGCCCTGAGCGCCCGTGCCGCCGATGACGAAGATCTTGGAGGTGCTGTGCGTGGGCATCGTTATCTCCACAGGTTTTGAGCCGATTGGCAGCGGCGTCGCGGCCGGCCAACGGGAGCCTCGCCTGGTGATCGGGCGTTTCGCGGTCATTCGAAACGACGGCACTCGTCACTGGACTGTAACTCTTATAATAAGAGTGACTCAGAAAAGCAAGAAAGTCTGGCTCGTCTCACGCTTCGTTGAATTTGCCGTGTTGCCGACCTAAGTTGGCTCTTATGATGAGAGCTGCGCGACGATGATCCTTGCGTAACTCGTGGAAATGGTTGATGCGCTCGAAGGGTTTCGACGGAATGGTATGCTCGATCGCCGGCGTGATGGCGGTGATCGGCGATCGTTGGGGTCTGCTGATCCTGCGCGACCTTGTCCTCGGTCTCAACCGATACGAGGACTTTCGCCAATCGTCTGGCGCGACCAATGCGACGCTCAGCGACCGGCTGAAACACCTTGAGGCCAATGGCCTGATCGAGCGGCGGCGCTATCAGGTAAATCCGGAACGATTTGAATACCTGTTGACCCAAAAGGGCTGGCAAATCGCCTCTGTGATGCCGGTGCTCGCGCAGATCGGGGATCGCTGCGACGTCTCTGGCGCTTCAGCGCCGCCGCTGAAGTTTGTCAATCGAAAGACCGGGGCCGACGTCGAGTGGAGTTTCATCGACAAGAACACTGGTGAGCAGCTCAGCGCCCTGGATCTCGCAATCAAAGAAGGCCCCGGTGCGGACGATTTGGTTCGCTGGCGGCTGTCCCACACTGAGCGTCGCCACAGGCAGAAGGTCGATGACGGCGTGGTCTCGCCAAGCGGCACGCCGCCTATGCAAGAGGCGAAGCTCAGGACGCGCGCGGCTCGCAAAGGTATTGAAGAAAAGCTCACGCGGAGGGTAAGGAAGAAGCCCACGCAGAAGGCGCGACGATAGAGGGCACGGATATTGGCCCTTAGCCCTCAAAGTGCGTCGAGGAACCGCTCCAGCGTTGCGTTGGTCTCAGCTGGTGCTTCCTGCTGCACCCAGTGGCCGATACCTGGGAGAATGACCGATCCGCGAAAGTCGGTGCAGCCGATCCCGGCGTTCGCATAGAGATCCATGCCGGGAATGAACGCGCGAACCGCGTCGCGCTCGCCGGCCACAAAATACGATGGCTGCGTCACGGGCTTGTTGGCAAACTCCGCCAATTCTTTAAAATCGATATCCTGTGCCCGGTAGCGATTGAGCGGGCCACGGAAGCCGCCGGCGCGAAATGCGTCGACATAGACCTGCAGGTCCTTTTCGCTCATCCAGTCCGGAAACGACTTCGGATCGATCATCCCGTCAAGCAATTTCGCATCCACCGGTTTATGATCGAGCCACTTGTTGAGCGGGGCGCTACCTGAGATGGCGAAATAGAGTTTTCGCAAAGCGACGCGGATGTCGGCCTCGAGCTCTTTCTCCGCCACGCCTTCGTCCTGGAAATAGAGCTGATAGAAGAAGCGGTCCTTGTAGGTGGCTTTGAACGTGTCGAGAAGCGGCACGGGTCGTCTGGGAATGTAGGGAACACTGAGGCCGGCGACCGCCGTCACCTTGCTCGGGTAGAGCAGCGCGGTATTCCAAACCATCGGCGCGCCCCAATCGTGACCGAACAGGATCGCCTTGCCATCACCCAACTGATCGACCACGGCGACGATATCGGAGGCCAGATTGCGAATGGTGTAGGCGGCAATCTCCTGCGGCTTGGAGCTCTGCCCGTAGCCGCGCACGTCAAGCGCCGCCACCTTATAGCCGCGCGCCGAGAAATGATCGATCTGGTGACGCCATGAGTACCAGAGCTCGGGAAACCCGTGAACGCAGACGATCAGGGGACCGCGGCCGGCGACGGCCACATTGAGGTTGATCGATCCGTTCCGCACCGTGACGAAATCCATGACGTCCTCGCAGATTTCCGTTTTCGCTTTACTCAACTGCAGCGTGGATGCCTGGGTCAAGCCAGGCGTGGCTACATCTGTAACGTGGCGCCAACGTAGATAGGCCGCATCCTAGGAGCGCACTTGCACGCGTCTCGAAGGCCCAGGGGCGCTCCTGGGGCCTCATGGTTCTCCCGGCGATGCGCCGCATCGTCCGGAGACGCCGCTGCGCGGCTCCTCACCATGAGGGGCTAATCACTTCCCGTGCTCTTCACGCATCCTGGCCTGGATCTTGGCCATGCCGCCGATCCAGCGGTCGTAGTTCTCGGTCTTTTTGCGCATGTAGCCGAGCACCTGCGGGTGCGGCAGGATCAGGAAGGTTTCTTGCTCGATGCCGCGCAACGCGTCCTGCGCAACCTGTTCTGCCGTCAGGTCGCCGTCGCCGGATTGCGGGCCCCTCGGGATCGAGCGCAGCATGTTGGTGTCGACGCCCTGCGGGCAGAGGATCGAAACCTTGATGCCGTCGGCGCGATGCGAGATCGCGAGGTTCTCGGCAAAGCCGACCGCGGCGTGCTTGGTGGTGGAATAAGCCGGGCTGCCGACCTGCGACAACAGGCCGGCCGCCGAAATGGTGTTGAGGAAATAGCCTTCGCCGCGCGCCTTCATGCGTGGAACCAGATGCCGCGCGGCATAGACATGGGCCATCACATGGATCGCCCAGCTTCGCGCCCAGGGCTCATCGGAGGTGCCGCCGGCGTTCACGGAGAGCGGATCGAAGCCGCCGCCGATGCCGGCATTGGAACAGAACAGCGCGATCGGGCCGAACATCCGCTCGGTCGCCTCGATCACGTGCAGAACATTCTTCTCCTGCCCGACATCGCATTTGAACGCCGCGCCGCCGACAGAGGCTGCGACCTTCTCCGCGGCCGCATGGTCGAGATCGACCACCACCACCTTGGCGGCACCCGCGCGGTGGAACACTTCACACAGCGCCTTGCCGATGCCATTGCCGCCACCGGTGACGACCACGACTTTTTCTGCCACCTGCATGGCCCCCTCCCGATTTTTAATTGTCAGCGCCTCAACTCGCGAGCACGAGGTCGAGGATCGCCGTATAATGGCAGGCCGCGCCAAGCAAGACAAAACAGTGCCAGATCGCGTTCTGGAAGCGCAGCCGCTGCCACGCGTGGAATACCACGCCGAGACTGTACAAGACGCCGCCCGCGACCACGAACCACAGTGCCATCGCCGGCAGCACCTTCACCACCGCATCATAGAGCATCGCCCCGCTCCAGCCCATGGCGAGATAGAGCCCGACCGACAGCCGGTCGAAGCGGCCCGGCAGCGTCAATTTCAGCACGATGCCGACAATCGCCACACACCAGACCCCGATCAGGAGCGCGATGGCAAAATAGCTCTCCCTCAATTCCATGATGAAGGGCGTATAGGTCGCGGCGATCAGGACATAGATCGCCGAATGGTCGAACCGGCGCAGCACCCATTTGGCGCGCGACACCGGCCAGAGATTATAGGTCGCCGACAGCACCAGCATCGCCAAGAGGCCCGCAACGTAGACCGAGACCACCGCGACATCGCCCGGTGTCGCGTAGATAGCCGTCAGCACGATCAGCACGGTGGCGGCGATCAGGCCGAAACAGATGCCGACGACATGGACGATGCCGTCGGCGATCAGTTCGGCGCGGTCATAGTTCCAGATCACGGCGCCAGCCGCGTGGATCGAATTGGAGGCGAGTTGCTTCAGTCGGAATATCGTCATGACCAGTCGGCGCGCACGGTAGAAGCGAGGGGACATCGGCGTTGGGAGGTTAGCCGATCTAGTACCCTATCGTCGTGGCTGTTTTTTGAACCGGCGATGAACGGGGCCGCCAGCGGCAGACTGACGAAGTGCTTGATTTTGGTCCATCAATTGCCATTTTGCGGATAATCGTTCGCCAATTGCCCTCCTCCCGCCCGGGTTGCTCCTCGCCTGCATGGCCCTCAATCTCACCGATATCGTCGAGGAAGCGCGCCTGTCGGCGCGGGCGCTCTGGGACTATGGCGACAGCTTCTTCAACCCGACCGTGCGGCTCGGCGTCACCGGGCTGTCGCGTGCCGGCAAGACGGTGTTCATCACGGCGCTGATCCATGGATTGACCCGCGGCGGCCGCTTTCCGGTGTTCGAGGCCTATGCCTCGGGCCGGATCGCCCGGGCGCGTCTGGAGCCGCAGCCCGACGATGCGGTGCCGCGCTTCGACTATGAGAACCATGTCCGCACCCTCGTCGAGGAACGGCGCTGGCCGAACTCGACCACCGACATCAGCGAGCTTCGCCTCGTCATTGACTACCAGCGGCAAAATGGCGCGGACCGCACGCTCACCCTCGACATCGTCGACTATCCCGGCGAGTGGCTGCTCGACCTGCCGCTGCTGAGCAAGAGCTTCGAGCAATGGTCGGCGGAGAGCCTTGCGCTCTCGCGCGAACCGCTTCGCGCCGAACTCGCCGCACCCTGGCATGAGCATCTGAAGACGCTTGATGCCGAAGGCCGCGAGGACGAGCAGGCAGCGCTTAAGGCGGCGAAACTCTTCACCGACTATCTTCGTGCCTGCCGCGACGAACGCTTTGCCATGAGCCTGTTGCCGCCCGGCCGCTTCCTCATGCCGGGCAACCTCGCCGGCTCGCCGGCGCTGACCTTCGCGCCGCTCGAGGTTCCCATCGATGGCAGCGCGCCCGACGGCTCGCTATGGGCAATGATGCGGCGACGCTATGAGGCCTACAAGGACGTCGTGGTGCGCCCGTTCTTCCGCGATCATTTTGCACGGCTCGATCGCCAGATCGTGCTGGTCGATGCGCTCGCCGCTTTCAATGCCGGGCCGGAGGCGCTGCACGATCTCGAAGCCGCGCTGGCCGGCATCCTGGATTGCTTCCGCATCGGGCGCAGCACGATCCTGAGCGCGCTGTTCCGGCCGCGGATCGACCGCATTTTATTTGCGGCAACCAAGGCCGATCATCTGCATCACCAGAGCCATGACCGGCTGGAAGCGATCCTGCGGCGCACGGTGGCGAAGGCCGCCGACCGCGCCGAATTTGCCGGCGCCGCAATCGACGTGGTGGCGCTCGCCGCGGTGCGCGCGACCCGCGAAGCGCAGGTGGCGCGCGGCCGCGAAAAGCTGCCGTCGATCCTGGGCACGCCGGCGCCGGGCGAGACCGCCAACGGCGAGGCCTTCGACGGCGAGACTGAGGTCGCGACCTTTCCGGGCGACCTGCCCGCCGATCCCGAGGAACTGTTCAGGGGCACCTTCCGCGGCCTGTCCAGCGCGACCGCCGACAAGGCCGATTACCGCTTCCTGCGATTTCGGCCTCCGAAGCTGGTGCGGGAGGGTGACGAGGAACCCGCCCTGCCCCATATCCGTCTAGACCGCGCGCTCCAGTTCCTGATCGGAGACCGACTGCAATGAGCGAGAAAACGTCCCACCGGCGGCCAGCGACCTTCAAGCTCGACGACCCCTCCGTGATCGTGATCGACGCGGACGAGAGGAGCCGCCCTGCCCGCGGCACCATCCAGATCACGCCGGAGCCCGATCCGGCACTGCTGCCGGTGCCAGTCGATGCGCCGCTTGCGCCGGCGCGCCGCGGCTTCCGCTGGGGCACGCTGTTCTGGGCCGCGGCCGGTGGATTGATGCTGCTCGGCGCCGGCCTCGGCGTCATCCACCTGATCGAGGATCTGTTTGCGCGCAACCAAGGGCTCGGTTTCGTCGGACTCGCATTGGCCGTGGTCGCGACGGTCGCGTTGCTCGTCGTCATCGGCCGCGAGGCCTTTGGACTGGCGCGGCTGGCGACGATCGAGAAACTCCATCTGCGCGCCGCTGACGTGCTGCTCAGCGACGACCGCGCTGCAAGCCGCGTGATCGTGAATGATCTGCTCAAGCTCGCGCACGAGAACCCGCAACTCGCCCGCGCCCGCGCCACGCTGCAAGGCCATGCCGATGACATCATCGACGGCGCCGACATGATCAAGCTCGCCGAGCGCGAATTGATGACGCCGCTCGATGAGGAAGCGCGCCGGCTGGTCTCATCGGCGGCGCAGCGGGTCTCGGTCGTCACGGCCGTGAGCCCGCGTGCGGCGATCGACGTGCTGTTCGTGTTCGTGGCGGCGCTGCGCATGATCCGGCAATTGGCCTATCTCTATGGCGGCCGGCCCGGCGCGCTCGGCATGTTCAGCCTGATGCGCCACGTGATCACGCATCTGGCGATCACCGGCGGCGTGGCCGCCAGCGACAGCGTGATCCAACAGATGCTCGGCCACGGCATCGCCGCCAAGCTCTCGCAGCGCCTCGGCGAAGGCGTCCTCAACGGCCTCCTCACCGCCCGCCTCGGCCTCGCCGCGATCGAGGTGACCCGGCCGTTGCCGTTCACCGCATTGCCAAGGCCGGCGCTGGCCGACCTGGCGAAAGACTTGCTGCGCAAGCGCGACGACGAAGAGCGTGGCGCGGGTTGATGTGCCCTCGCCCCCTTGTGGGAGAGGGCTGCTCCGGCGCCAGCAACGAACTCGGTCGGGTGAGGGGTCTCTCTCCACATGCATGGGCGCTCGCGGAGAGAACCCCTCATCCGGCAGCCTTCGGCTGCCACCTTCTCCCACAAGGGGAGAAGGTGCAGGTCGCGTCCGGCGCGAGCAATATCGCCAGCACGCGCCAGCGGAAGAGCGGCGAATCCGGTGGCGGCGCGAGTTCGGGGGTGTAGCCGGTCAGCTTCTCAAGCAAAAAACTGTCCATCACCATGCCCCGCCAGACGCGCTCGACGCGTTCGAGCGGCTGGCGCACGGCGCCTGCCGCATCCAAAAATGGCATCTGGCTGTCGAGCTCGCGCACGACATAGATGCCGGCGTGATCCCTGATGCGGTCCATGCCGGGATCGCGGAAGCCCTGGAAGCGGCCGCGCTCGTTGAGCTGGACCACGGACACGCGGCCATTGAAGAACCAGCGCAGCATCGCATAGGTGCGGTAGTCAGTGGTCGCGATCCAGCTCGCGCCCTGCTTCTGCAATTGATCTTCGACCCGCGCGGCGAGCTGCTCGTAACCGGCTTCGCCGCCGATCGGATCGGTGCGGCCGATGAAATTGAAGGGCGTCGCGACATAATAGACGAACACGCAGATGACGAAGGCGATGCCTGAGATCACCGCGATCCGCGCCCAGGAGATGGTCGCGCGGATCATCCATTTCGGCCAACCTTCGCGCGGGAGCATGGCGATGTTGATGGCGGTGGCGGCAAAGCCGGCGGGCCACAGGAACATCGGCCAGGTGTCGCCGACCCGCAGCGTCAGCGACTTCCACAGGAAATAGAAGAACGGCACGATCACCGCGGTCGAGAGCAGGATCGCCACCGGCTCGCCGGTGCGATAGCCGCGCCATGCGGTCAGCGTGATGCCCGACAGCACCACCGGCAGCACCACGAATCCGACCAGGCCGAGCTGCAGCGCGAAAAACTCACCCAGGGTGCGGAGCGAGAACGGATGATCGGCGGTGGCGCGGACCGACTGGAAGCGGAACGAGGCCCAATCATGCTGGAAATTCCAGATCAGCACCGGCGAGAACACGAGGATCGCGATCACGACGGCAAGATAAGGATAGGGGCTGGAGAGCCAGCGCCACCGCCAGGACGGCACCAGTATGAACGCCACGACTGCCGGCAGCAGCATGATCGCGGTGAATTTCGAGAGCAGCGCAAGTCCACCGAACAGGCCGGCGGCGAGCCACCAGCGCGGCTCGCCGCTTTGGGTGAGCCGCACCAGCGACCACAACATCGCGACCGCAAACGGGATCATCGCGATGTCGGGCGCGACCTTCGCCATCAAGAGGCCGTAATAGAGCGCGGCCTCCGGCAACAGCAGCGCCAGCACGACCGCTCTGAAATCATGGGTAACGCGGCGGACGATATCGGCGAGCAGGAGCTGGGTCACGAGCATCGCCAGAATGCCGGCAAAGCGCGCCCCGAGATTGGTGTCGCCGAAGATCGCGGTGCCGAAGCGGATGAACCAGGCGATCATGGGGGGATGATCGAGGAACGACAGCACGTTCTCCTTCGACCAGGTCCAGTAATAGGCCTCGTCCGTGCGCAGGTCGAGCGCGGCCGCATAGATCAGGCGCAGAACCGTCATCGCCGCGATCAGGGCGATCACGACGGGCCATGAGGGCGCGGAAGGATAGTCGTCCGGCGTTGCGCGGCCGGTTTTGAGCGGGATATTCGTCACGGCCGCGCTTTTCCTAGACTCCCAGCGGGGTGTCAACGTGTCGCGGGAAAAGAATGATAGGCGGGCGTTCCGGAAGACCGGCTCATGACAGGTGTGTAATTTGGGCGCGACTGGAGCAGCGAGCTCCCACCTCTCCCTTGGGAGAGGTCGGATTTCACGCGGCACGCGTGGAATCCGGGTGAGGGGTTCAGGTCTATCTGTGGGCGGACGTTCCTCGAGAGGCCGGGACCCCTCACCCGGATTGCATCTGTCGATGCAATCCGGCCTCTCCCACAAGGGGAGAGGCGGACTTGAGAGCGCGGAGGCATTATACGCTATACGACTATAATGGAACGGCACGAGGTCGGGACGGCGATGGTATTTGGCAGGGAATAAGGCATTAGATTTGACGATAGTAGCTACAGATCACATGGCCACCTCTGCGCGCCAGCAGTTACGAGAATTTTTCCGCGGCATCGGCTTGCGGCAGGTTCGGCTCGCCTGCGGCACCATTCTGTTCGCTTATCTGGTCAGCCATTTCCTTAATCACGCGCTTGGCAATATCTCACTGGACGCACTGGCCTGGGGCGTCGAGTGGCACACCGCCTTTTGGCAATTCCCACCTATCGCCTTCATCTTCTACAGCGCCTGCGTCGTGCATTCCGGGCTCGGCATCTGGGCGCTGTATCAGCGCCGCCAGTTCGGCTGGAAGGCGATCGAGCCGCTGCAACTGCTGTTGGGCTTGAGCATCCCTTTCCTGATCATCGCCCATATCGTGGGCGTGCGGCTCAGCCATACGCTGTACGGGCACGAGAAGCTGTATCCGCAGGAACTCTATATATTCTTCGTCGGCGCGAAACAGAGGCTGTGGCCGATGCTCGCGGTGCTGGTCATCGCCTGGGTGCACGGCTGCATCGGGCTATATTTCTGGCTGAGGATGCGGAGCTTCTTCAGACGCGCGGCGCCGTTTCTACTGGCGGCCGCCGTGCTGATCCCGACACTGGCGCTGCTGGGCGTCTACCAGGGTGGACGCATCGTGATCGCCGACAGCACCGATCCCGCGTGGCGGCACGACAACCTGTCAGCGCAACATGTCGGTACGCTGGAGCAGGCTGACATGCTCGACCGCATCACCAATGGCATGACGATCGGTTATATCGGCCTGCTTGCCCTGGTGCTGCTCGCGCGCGGCGGACGCGCCATCCTTGAGCGGCGCGGCGGCATGATCAGCCTGTCCTACGGCAATGGCCGCACCGTCCGGGTCCCCAAGGGATTGAGCGTACTGGAGGCGAGCCTGCGCCACAACGTGCCGCATGCCTCGGTCTGTGGTGGCCGCGCGCGCTGCTCGACCTGCCGCATCCGCATCATCGGCGACTGCAGCATGCTGCCCGAGCCTTCGCCGCGCGAGGCCTTCGTGCTCGGCCGCGTCGGATCGACCGATCCCTCGGTCCGGCTCGCCTGCCAGCTCAAGCCGACCACCGACCTCTCCTTCTTCCAACTCTTCACCCCGCACACGATGTCGGCCAACGCGCATGCGTCGAACCCGACGCGGATCGGGCAGGAGCGCTATCTCGTCAGCCTGTTCGTCGACATGCGCGGCTCGACGCAACTTGCGGAGACGCGGCTGCCGTTCGACACTGTCTTCATCGTCAACCGCTTCCTCAGCGCGGTGTCGCAGGCGGTGATCGAAAACGGCGGCCAGCCCAACCAGTTCGTCGGCGACGGCATGCTGGCGCTGTTCGGACTCGCGAGCAGCCGGCAGCAGGCCTGCCGGCAGGCACTGCGCGCGGCGGCGCAGATCGGCAAGAACATTGAGGAGCTGAACGAATTCCTGAGCCATGACCTGCCCGAGCCGATCCGCTTCGGCATCGGCATCCATGGCGGCGAGGTGATCGTCGGCGACATCGGCTATCGCGACCACATGGTGTTCACCGCGCTCGGCGACGCCGTCAATGTCGCGGCGCGATTGCAGGACATGACCAAGCTGCTCGGCTGCGAAGCCATCTTCTCGGAGGAGGTGCGCATCATGGCAGGGCTGGCCGCCGATGCGCTGCCCCAACAGGAAGTCGCGATTCGCGGCCGCAACGAGCCGATGACCGTGCGCACGGTCGACGACACGCGCACGCTATCCGCGGTGGCGAGCGGCGATCAGGTGGTCGCGGCCTGACTATCATCTGCTAATCGCGGCGGCCGCTGCCGCATCGTCAACGTCGGCATGCACAGATAGTGAGCGCTGACTCACGAAGCTGCGGCCGCGCCAGATGCCCGAGACTTGCCGCGATTGGCCGATCTTTTCCACGGGAATGAACGGTAAATAGGCAAAAGGGCGCAAAAGCGCCGCGAAACGGCGTGTTTCTGCCAAAATCACGCGTGAGCTTTGCCCTACCAAGCGCGACGCAATCTGCGTTATCCTGCGCCTTGCGAACGTGCCGGGGTGTGCGGGGACCGGCACGTTTCGTTTAATTATTTGATTTTCCGCCGGAGACGACGTGAATGGCTAAAGGTACTGTAAAATGGTTCAACCCGACCAAGGGCTACGGATTCATTCAACCCTCATCGGGTGGCAAGGACATATTCGTTCATATCTCAGCGGTTCAGAAGGCCGGGCTTACGACGCTCAATGAGGGGCAGTCGGTCGAGTACGACGAGATCGCCAATCGTGGCCGGACATCGGCGGAGAATTTGAAAGTCTAGGATACCCAGCAAAGGTCGCACTCTCGGGGATGCGTCTGGGGGTGACGTCCAAACAAATTCCACCAGAGGGAAGCGTTCACAAGGAGCTGAGCGCGCGCATCCGCGCGTCGGCCACTTTCAGTCCTCCGTGACCCATTGGGCGACGGGCATGACGTCCGGCGGCTGCAGATAGCCACGCGGCCAGAGATCGACGGCCCATTCCACCTTGGTGGCGCGTTCGACCAGCACCGCGGTGTTGTGCGGCGTCTGCAGCACCAGCGTGTTGCCGCGGTAATGCGGATCGCCGACGATGTGGTGCTTCAATAGATTCCATTGCTGCAGGACTAGCAGCAGGCTCGTGGTGTTGCGGGTGGTGTCCCAGCAATCGTAATTGTGCTTGTCGTCGAAATAGCGGAAATCGGCCTTCGCCACGCGTTTGTCGGTGCCGATGATCGGGCCCATGCGGCGGTCGAACCACATCACCGCTTTTTGCACCGCAGCACGCTCGGCCGCCGCGGAGGCGCGGCCCGCATTCATGATCTGCGTCAGCGCGGCGCGGTCGGCGGCGCTGAAATCCAGGGTCTCGCGACGCCGGCAGACGAAGCCGTAGCAGACCGTCATCGCGTTCGCCGACGGGGGATAGATCGACACCGACGTGTAGAGCGCCTCGACCGCCGCGCTCATCTCGGCGGAAGCCGCAGGATACGCAAAGAGTGCCAGCAGGCCGGCGCAGACGCCTGCGAGCGTTGCGCGTGTGCCGCCTTTTCCTAGCTGATTGTTGTTGCTCATGCGCCCTGCCCCAAAGAGGCCCTGAGGATTAGCGCGGCCTCTTCGTCCTGCCAATATGGCAGCAGGGAAGCTGTGGATCACATCTTGCGAGCGAACGCGTTACGCAACCGGCAGCGGCGCGTCGCGCTTGACCTCTTCCATCACGGCGTAAGTGCGCGTCTCCTTCACGCCGGGGAGCGCGAGCAGGCTCTCGCCGAGGAAGCGGCGATAGGCGGTCATGTCGGCGACGCGCGCCTTCACCAGATAATCGAAGCCGCCAGCGACCATGTGGCACTCCAGGACCTCAGGCGCGGCCCGCACGGCGTGCGCGAACTTTTCGAAGACATCGGGCGTCGTCTTGTCGAGCATCACCTCGACGAACACGAGCAGCCCGAGGCCCAGCCGGTGCGGATTGAGGCGGGCGCCGAACCCCTCGACAAATCCCTCGCGCTGCAGCCGCTTCAGCCGTTCGCCGACCGACGTCGGCGACAGCCCGATGCGCTCCGCCAGCTCGACATTGGCGATTCGGCCGTCGTCCTGCAGAATTTCGAGGATTTTGCGGTCTATTTTGTCTAAATCCGGCATATATCAACCATAATAGTCGTATTTGCTTATTTTCTAAGGCATATGGACGAATATGTCTATCGAAATACGGTTCGGATGGAAGTACGGTCTTGGTATGTCTGAGGAAAACGCCATGCCAGTCGAGTACGCTTCTCTTCCACCTTTCAGCGCGACCTATGCGCCGGACGATGTCGCGATCGCGGCGCGGCTGCTGCCCGATGCGCGGCTCGGCGCGGAGCAGGAAGCGCGGATCAATGCCACCGCGACGCGGCTGATCGAGGCGATCCGCACCAATGACGATCCGCTGGGCGGCATCGAGGACATGCTGCGGGAATTCGCGCTCTCGACGAAGGAGGGCCTGGCGCTGATGGTGCTGGCGGAAGCCCTGCTGCGCGTGCCGGATGCACGGACCGCCGACCTGTTTATCGAGGACAAGCTGGGCCAAGGCGATTTCGTCAATCACGAGACCAAATCGAGCGCGTTCCTGGTCAATGCCTCGGCCTGGGCGCTCGGCATGTCTGCGCGCGTGATCCAGCCCGGGGAAACGCCGCAGGGCACGATCGGGCGACTGACCAAACGGCTTGGCGCGCCGGCGGTGCGTGCCGCCACGCGGCAGGCGATGCGGCTGATGGGCAGCCACTTCGTTCTCGGCGAGACCATCGAGGCGGCGCTGTCGCGGGCGCATTCGCAGTCGGCTGAGAAACCGCGCTATTCCTTCGACATGCTCGGCGAAGGCGCGCGCACCGCCGAGGACGCCGAGCGCTATTTCAATTCCTATGCGCGTGCAATCGAGGCGATCGGGCGCGCGGCGGATAGCCGTCCCCTGCCCGACCGGCCCGGCATTTCCGTCAAGCTCTCCGCGCTGCATCCGCGTTTCGAGGCGGTGAGCCGCGGCCGCGTGATGGGTGAGCTGGTGCCGCGGCTGGTCGAACTCGCGCGGCAGGCCAAGGCGTTCAACCTGAACTTCACCGTCGACGCCGAAGAAGCCGACCGGCTGGAATTGTCGCTCGACGTGATCGCCGCGGCATTTGCCGACGATGCGCTTGCCGGCTCGGACGGCTTCGGCCTCGCGATCCAGGCCTATCAGAAGCGCGCCAGCGAGGTGATCGACTATGCCAGTCAGCTTGCGCAACGCCTGAACCGCCGGATGATGGTGCGGCTGGTCAAGGGAGCCTATTGGGACACCGAGATCAAGCGCGCGCAGGAGCGCGGGCTCGACGATTATCCGGTGTTCACACGCAAGGCGATGACGGATCTGAACTACGTCGCCTGCGCAAGGAAGCTGTTGGCGTTGCGGCCGCGGCTGTTTCCGCAATTCGCGACCCACAATGCGTTCACCGTCGCGACCATTCTGGAGCTGGCCGGCGACGGCAGCAGCTTCGAATTCCAGCGCCTGCATGGCATGGGCGAGGCGCTCTATGCGCAGCTTGCCAAGGATCGCCCCGATATCGCCTATCGCACCTACGCGCCGGTCGGCAGCCATCGCGACCTGCTCGCCTATCTGGTGCGACGGCTGCTCGAGAACGGCGCCAATTCGTCGTTCGTCGCGCTCGCGGCCGATGAAGCGGTGCCCGTGAAGACATTGCTGCGCCGGCCGGCCGACATCATCGGCACGGCAGAGCATGCGCGCCATCCGAACATCCCGCTGCCGCAGGATCTCTATCGGCCGGAGCGGCAGAATTCGCGCGGGATCGAGTTCGGCGAACGCGCTGCGCTGCATGGCCTGCTGACGGCGGTCGACGCCGAAACAGTGCCGACGGCTGCCAGCAGCGAGGTCACGCCCGAACAAGCGAATGCCGCAGTCGCCGCGGCGCGCGGCGGTTTTGCCCGCTGGAGCCGGACGCCGGCCGAGACGCGCGCTCAAATCCTCGAACGCGCCGCGGAGCTGTTGCAGCAACGTGCCGCGCATTTCATCGCGCTGCTGCAGCGCGAAGGCGGCAAGACGCTGGATGACGCGCTCTCCGAGGTGCGGGAGGCTACCGATTTCTGCCGCTACTACGCCGCGCAGGGCCGCAAGCTGTTCGGCGACGGCGAGGCGATGCCGGGACCGACCGGCGAGAGCAACATGCTCGTCTTGCGCGGCCGCGGCGTCTTCGTCGCGATCTCGCCGTGGAATTTTCCATTGGCGATCTTTCTCGGCCAGGTGACATCCGCGCTGATGGCAGGCAATTCGGTGGCGGCAAAGCCGGCCGAGCAGACGCCGTTGATCGCAACTGAGGCAGTCGCGCTATTGCACGAGGCGGGCGTGCCTGCTTCCGCCCTGCAGCTCGTGCAAGGCGACGGCCGGATCGGCGCGGCCCTGGTGGCGCATCCTGACATCGCAGGCGTCGTCTTCACCGGCTCGACCGAAGTCGCGCGATCGATCAACCGCACGCTGGCCGCCAAGGACGGCCCGATCGTGCCGCTGATCGCCGAGACCGGCGGCATCAATGCGATGATCGTCGATGCCACCGCGCTCCCCGAGCAGGTCGCCGACGATGTCGTGACCTCGGCGTTCCGCTCCGCCGGACAGCGTTGCTCGGCGCTGCGGCTGCTGTTCGTCCAGGACGACGTCGCCGACCGCACGATCGAGATGATCGCGGGCGCGGCGCGCGAATTGAAACTTGGCGATCCCACCGATCCCTCAACCCATGTCGGACCGGTGATCGATGCGGAGGCAAAACAGCGGCTCGATGCGCACATCGCGCGGATGAAGCGGGAGGCGCGCGTGCATTTCGCCGGCACTGCACCGGAGGGCAACTTCGTCGCGCCGCATATCTTCGAACTGGCGAGCGCTAGCCAGCTCACCGAAGAGGTGTTCGGCCCGATCCTGCACGTGGTGCGCTATCGCGCGGAAAATCTTGATGACGTGCTGCGTGCGATCGAAGCGACGGGCTACGGGCTGACGCTCGGCGTCCACTCGCGCATCGACGACGCCGTCGAGGATATCGTCGAGCGCCTTTCGGTCGGTAACATCTACGTCAATCGCAACATGATCGGCGCTGTCGTCGGCGTGCAGCCGTTCGGCGGCTGCGGTCTCTCCGGCACCGGGCCCAAGGCCGGCGGCCCGCATTATCTGGCGCGGTTTGCGACCGAGCAGACCGTGACGATCAATACGGCGGCAGCCGGCGGCAATGCGGCGCTGCTGGCGGGCGGGGAGTAAGCCAACGCCGCAATGACGGGCTAGCACCGCTGTCCGCCCCTCATGGTGAGGAGCGCGCAGCGCGTCTCGAACCATGAGGCCCCGCCGGGGCCCTTGCCCTTCGAGACGAGCGCTCCGCGCTCTCGGGGATAGATTGGAATGCGCGGCTCTCTCCACGTCGTTGCGAGCGAAGCGAAGCAATCCATCTCTCCAAGCTCGCGGAGGCATGGATTGCTTCGTCGCTCCGCTCCTCGCAATGACGGCCGAAACAGCCGTTGCATCCCCCACCCCAGATAGGTCAAATGTCGCTTCCTCGGGATCATCGGCAGCGGTAATTCCGCCTCATGAACAACAGCAACAAACGTCACGGGAGCGACGGCACGATGGAAAAAGGCATCTTTGAAGGCTTGAAGGTTCTGGACTGCGCGAGCTTCATCGCGGCCCCGGCGGCCGCGACCGTGCTGTCCGACTTCGGCGCCGATGTGATCAAGATCGAGCCGCCCGGGGCCGGCGATCCCTACCGCAACCTGCCGAACCTGCCCGGCTATCCCCACACCGAGCACAATTTCGCCTGGCTCCTGGAAGCGCGCAACAAGAAGAGCCTGGCGCTCGACCTCACCAAGCCGGAGGCGCAGGCGGTGCTGTACAAGCTCGTCACTGAAGCCGACGTCTTCATCACCAACATGCCACCGCAGGTGCGGGCCAAGCTCGGCATCACCCATGACCACCTCGCCCATCTCAACGACCGCCTGATCTACGCCTCTTTCACGGGCTATGGCGAAAAGGGCGAGGAAGCCAACAAGCCGGGCTTCGACAGCAACGCCTATTGGGCGCGCTCCGGCCTGATGGACCTAGTGCGCGCAGATGAGGACACCACGCCAGCGCGCTCAGTCGCCGGCATGGGCGACCACCCCTGCGCGATGGCGTTCTACGGCGCGATCGTCACCGCGCTGTTCAAGCGCGAACGCACCGGCAAGGGCTCGCACGTCTCGACCAATCTGATGGCGAACGGCGTCTGGGCTAACAGCGTGCTGGCGCAGGCAAAGCTTTGCGGCGCGAAATTCTCCAAGCGCAAGCCGCGCGAAGAGGCGCTGAACGCGGTGACCAACCACTACAAGTGCAAGGACGGCCGCTGGATCATCCTGTCGCTGCTCAACGAGGAACGGCAATGGCCGACGCTGGCGCGCTGCCTGGGCCGCGAGGACCTCGTTGCCGACGAACGCTTCGCCACCAAGGCCGGCCGCCATGCCCGCTCGGTGGAACTGATCAAGATCCTCGACGAAGTCTTCGCGACCCGCGACCTCGCCGAGTGGCGCAAGATCCTCGACGGCAGTGGTCTCGTGTTCGGCGTGGTCGGCATCCTCGACGATATCCCAACCGACAAGCAGATGATCGAGAACGAAGTGCTGGTGCGATTCGAGAACGACACCATGCTGACTGTCAACAGCCCGATCTTCATCGACGGCGAGAAAAAGGTGCAGCCGCGCAAGCCCCCGAAAGTCGGCGAGCACTCGGATGAGATCCTGCGCCAGGCGGGCTATGACGAGGCTGATATCAGCAAGCTGCGCGCGAGCGGCGCGGTGGCGTGAATTAGCCCCCGAACCTACCACGTCGTCATGCCCGGGCTCGTCCCGGGCATCCACGCCCTTGCTCCTCAGGGAGAGAAGAACGTGGATGGCCGGGTCAAGCCCGGCCATGACGGAGAGAGACATGCGAGACATTTACCCCCGTCATTGCGAGCCACCGGATCGGCGCGTAGCGCCGCCCGATGACAGGCTCCGCGAAGCAATCCACTTCTCCACTCGCGGAGATATGGATTGCTTCGTCGCTGTCGCTCCTCGCAATGACAGGAGAGTGCCGGGCCCTACTCCTTCCCGATCAGTCCCTCGACCAACTCGAGCAGCGCCGCTCTGGTCTCCTGCCGGAAGTTGCGGCGCGGGATGGCGAGTTGCTGCAGCAGGATTCCGATCAGCGCGGCAACGAACAGCTCGGCATGCGCGCGTGGGCTCATCGAGCCGGCTGCGCGCAGCGCGAGCTCGGAGCTTTGCCGCCAGGTATCGAACCATTCAGCCACGATGGGCCGGTAGCGCTCGCTGCGTGCGGCGGCCAGGAACACCTCATAGCAGGCAATGTGAATGTCCGCTTGCGTCTTCAGTTCCTGCCCGTACCAGCCGACGAGTTCTTCGATCCAGGCTTCGGCATCGAACGCCTTGCTTTGCAAGCTGAGCGCCAAGGCCTGCAGCCGGCCGACCTCGCGCGTCAATGCAAAGCGCAGCGCTGCGTCGACCAAAATATCGCGCGTGGCAAAATGATGCGTTACGGCGCCGAGCGACATGCCGGCTTCGGCCGCGACCGCGCGATGGGTCACGCGATCGATGCCGGAACGGCCGATGATACGCAGGGTCGCTTCCATCAGCGGACGCTCGCGCGCGCTTATCTCCTGGTCGGCCTCTCTCGCCAATGTGACTCCTGTTGCATTGCTGCCCTGCACCGCCTACAGAACAAATGTTCTGTTTTTCGAATTGTACGTATCGTAGCCTGTGCTGGCAAGTCGGACCAACGAACAGGAGCGCCCTATGCCTGCCTACCGGCTACACTACTTCCCGGAGTCCGGGAACAGCTACAAGCTCGCGCTGATGCTGACATTGTGCGGCGAGACGTTCGAGGGCGTGTGGACCGATTTCGGCGGCGGCGTGACGCGGACTGCGGAATGGCGCGCCAACGTCAACCCGATGGGCGAGATCCCGGTGCTGGAGGAGGACGGCGTGCGCCTGACCCAGACCGCGCCGATCCTGTTGAAGCTCGCCGAGCAATATGGCCGGTTCGGCGCCGGCAATGCGCAGGAACAGTTCGAGCTGCTGCGTTGGCTGTTCTGGGACAATCACAAGCTCACCGGCTACATGGCGACCTACCGCTTCCAGCGCGCCTTCATGCCGTCGCCGAATCCGGATGTGCTGAAGTTTCTGCGCGGGCGGATCGACGATTATCTCGGCATCCTCGAGCGGCATCTGCAGGACAAAGCCTTCGTGCTCGGCGAGCGGCCGACGGTGACCGATTTCTCGATGATGGCCTATCTGCATTATCCGAGCGACGAGACCGGCTATGAGTTCGCCAAGAGCCATCCGGCCATTCATGCGTGGCTAGGCCGCATCGCGGCGCTTCCGGGTTGGAAGTCGGCTTACGATCTGTTGCCGGGGAAGCGATTGAAGCACTACGCGTGAGACCCTTCTCCCCTTGTAGGAGAAGGTGGCGCGAAGCGCCGGATGAAGGGTTGTCCCCGCGGGCACTGTGCGCGTGGAGGGAACCCCTCACCCGAGTGAGTTCGTTGCCGATCTCAGGGCTGCCCTCTCCCACAAGGGAGAGGGCGCATCAACGGGCGTCCGCAGAGCTACCCGGGCTACAGGACTCTAGCGGCTGAGCCACGCCCAGACGATGCCGGCGGCAATCGCGGCGATGATGATGGTGACGGCGATAGCCCAGGTGCTGACGCGGACGGCGCCGATCATCTGCCGCTCGGCCTCGTTCTCGGCGATCTCGCGGTTGCGCTCTTTGTCGTCGGATGCGCTCATGGGCGGCCTCCGAGTGTCAACATAGCATGGCTTTACGGGCTTTTGATGAAGCACATGCCGATGCGCGAGGTCTTGCCGGCGGCCTGGCAGGCGAGCCCCTCGGCGCAGGTCCAGCTCTGAAAACTCGGGTCGTTGTCGGCCGGCTTCGCGCTTTGCTGATAGCAATGGGCGCCCCAGCCGTCTTCATATTCGGTGCCGGCAAGCTCGGTGCTGCCGCGTAGCTGCGGGCGGTTGGAGAAGCCACGGGAGAAGTCCGGCTGCGCGCCGCGGGCAAATGCAGAAAGGATGTCGCGGCGGCGGATTTGGTCGCCGAAGAAATGCGGCGAGGCCGGCACCACCGTCGTGTTCGACGGCTTGGCCGCCATCCAGTCGACACCGGGGAAATGGAAGCCGCCGATGCCGCGGGTCTGGTGGCATCCGGCGCAGGTGATATCGTTGAGCCGGCGTTCGAAGCCCGCGACCGAGCCGATGTTCTGCAACCTGGTGCCGTCTTGCGCCGCCTTCTTCAGCGCACCGACAACGTCATTGTCATCAAATGCAGCCGAGCTGCTTTCAGCCCGCATCATCCCATATTCGGGCAGCAGTTCCGAAAGGTCGAAGCCAACAGGTGTCGGCGCGATCGCAGCCCTGGCGAGGAATTTCTCCGGGATCAGGATCGTGCCGCGGTCGAGCTCGGCGAAATGCCTGGGATCGAGCAGCCAGCTCTTGAATTCCTGCGTCAGGTTTTCATCGGCGAGGATGCGGTCGCGATCGATCTGGTTCTCCAGCGGCGCTTCCTCGAAGCGGCCAGTGTCGCTGACATAGTTGAACACTTTCAAGAGATAGTCGGTGCGGAAATCGCGGGTTGGCGATTTCGGCGCATGGGCGATCTGCAGATTGGTCTCGATCTGCTTGATATTCTCATACCCAATCAAGTCGAGAGGACCATCCTTGCCGGCGAGCATTTCAAGTCCGCCCTCCTCCGCCGACGAAACGTCGATAATGGCAAGCCAGCGGCGCGCAATCTCGCGGCAAGTGATCGCAGTACCGTTTCGATCGCGCGCGCCTTCGCCCTTCGCTCTCAAGACCAGATTGAGCGTCATCGGCAGGCGCTGCGAGACCGCGTTCTCGCCGATCACAGGCGCATCCACGCGTGTCAATCGATAGATCAGGCGGATTTCGCCGCAGCTTTCGGGTGAGACATAGGCGCGGTCCATGCGGTTGACGATGCCGGCCAGCACGAAGCGCGTCGTGGCTGAGTAAAGCTGCGCGCGATCGAACAGCTGGAACGCGAAGCCGTCGCCGACCCCGATGGTTTCGTTCGGAAGATCTTGCTTGTGCTTTGCGATGTAGCGATCGAACTCGCGGTCGAGCGCGGCGCGGATCGACGCCATCGACGGCAGCGCGAACAGTTCGGCGTTGTCGAGTGGAAGATCGACAGGTCGCTGCGGCGACAGCATGTGGGCGAGACCGAACCTGCCGTGATCGAGATCACGGAGCACTGATGGGTCGGTGATTGCGGTGCCGCGTTCCAGCGCCTCGTCCTGCGCGGCGCGCGCCAAGGCGCCGCACAACAGGGCGAGCAGGATCGTGAGGAAACGCAGCGCACGGCTCATGCCCCACTAACACCGCGCTGAGGGGCGTATTCAAGTCAAAACCCGGCTCACATCGCGGTGAGGACGTAGCCCGGGTGGAGCGATAGCGTAACCCGGGACCACTCGTTGATGCAGGCGTCCCGGGTTGCGCTGCGCGCCACCCGGGCTACGAGAGCTGCAAACTAGCGCGCGACGATCAGGCCCTTGCTGGTGACGACCACCCAGCGGCCGTCCTGTCGGCGGATCGCGTCGACGCGGCCGAGGCCGGGGATGGGATCGCCGGCATAGACCTCGTAGAGGCCGCGGCGGCCTTCGATCAGTGCGCCGCCATTGCTGACATCGCGCAGCACCCAACCGTCCACGGTCGGCAGCCGGCCGACTTCGGGCTTCGGAGCCGCGGCAGCCGCCGTGGTCGCCGGCGGCGTCACACTCCCGGTCACGTCCTTGGCCGCAGCGGGCTGAGCCGCGGCAACCGGGGCCGGCGCGGCTGAAGCAGCCTTCAGCTTCTCGACGGTCTCGCTGAGCTTGGCGATTTTCGCGGCCGGCTCTCCTTGCGCCTTCTCGAGCTTGTCGAGGCGATCATTGGTCTTGCTGAACTGGCTCGTTCCGGTCTTGGAGGCGTGCTCGAGCCCGGCTTTCAGTGCGGTGACATCGGCATCGATGCGCGCGAGCGAGGCTTCGAGCGCGGTGTCCTTCGGCGGCACTACCACTGCTGCCGTCGCGGGCTTGGTGTAATAGCCGAGGCCTGCGGTGGCGAGCGCGCCGCCAATGGCGCCTGCCGCGGTCGCGAGTGCGACGACTGCCGCCATTGCGGCGAAACGGCGCTTGCCCGACGATGCCGGCTGTTCGTCATTGACGGGCTTGGCGGCCACGCCTTCGTCGTCCCAGATGCGTTCGCCCGGCGACATGATCATGAGCTTGCCGGGGGTCCGCGGTGCTTCTGCTGCGGCCGGCTCGATCCGGGTCGGCTCGACCTTAGGCGCTTCTGCCTTGACGGCTTCGAACTTGGGAGCGTCGGATTTGGGCGCTTCAAAGTTGGGCGCCTCGAACTTGGGAGCGTCCGCTTTGGGCGCCGTCTCTTCCTGGTTGGCTGCGATTTCCGAAGACGCGGACGCCGACACCGGCTCACTTGCTGCGGACGGAGCGGCCGGCCCGGCGCCGCTGGCGCCGGCTTCAGCTTGGATCGGGGCGCGCTCTTGCTCACTCACGTTCAAAGTCTCCAGATTAGGTTGACAATTTGGTAACTTTTATTGCTTGCGAAATCGTTACTGGCTGGAGGTCTTACTGAAATTTAAGGAACTTTCCGGGCCATCACGACGTGCATCACTGACTGTGAAGCAGATGACGTCAATTTTGAGGAAGTCCGGATGAACCGGACATGACTGGAACTGTGGCGGTATCGAGACGCCGATTGTCGCTGCACTGTCATTCCGGGATGCGCCCCCTTGGGCGCAGGCCCGGAATCCATCAGGCCGCATACACCTGTGGCGAAATGGATTCCGGGTTCGCTTCGCGCCCCGGAATGACCGCCACTTACATCACCACCGGCGCATCCGGCAGTTCGTTGGGGCCGCGGCCCTGCGGCGGGAAATGCCTGGCGAGTTCGCGTGAGACGGCTTCGATGCCCTTGATCGTGCCGCGCTCGAAATGGCCGGCACGGAAATCTTCTTCCATTATGCGACAAATCGCCTCCCAGCCGTCCGCGCCCACCTTGGCGTGGATGCCGCGGTCCGCGACGATCTCGACGTCGCGGTCGGCGAGCAGGAGGTAGATCAACACGCCGTTATTGTGTGCGGTGTCCCAGATGCGCAGATGCGCGAACACATCGAGTGCGCGCTCGCGCGCCAACTGATTGCGCAACAACGGCACGCCGTCGAGCGCACCTTCAACGACGAAACGGATCTGGCCGGAATGGGTGGCTTCGCCCGCCTTGATCGCCTGTTCGATTGCGTCGAGCACGCGCGGCGGAAACAGACGCCGCGTCCGCCAGCGGTGTTCGACGAGGTGCCTGCCGATGCGCCGGATGTCCATGCTACCAGCTCCCCGATGCACCGCCGCCGCCAAAGCTGCCGCCCCTGCCGCTGAAGCCGCCGTCCCCATTGTCGCGGGAGCCGCGGCCGCCGCCGGGCCAGGAGCCGCCATAGCCGCCGCCCGGCCAACCGCCGCGCTGATAACCGCCCGGACCGCCCCAACCCCAGCTACCGGCGACTAAGGTGACGACCACAGCGATGATGGCAAGCAGCACCGCGGCGGCAACTGAGCCTGCAAGCATCCAGGCGAAAAAGCCGACGATGCCGCCGGTGGCGGCGGCGCCGAGTAGCCGCCCGAGCATCGTGCGCAGAAAGGAGCCCAGCACGAAGATTCCGACGATGACGAAGGGATTGAACGGATCGATCTGGTCGAAGAGGTTAGGCGCCTGCCAATGTTCGGGCTCGGGCGCGGGTAACTGTTCGCCGTCGATAAGGCGGATCATCCGGTTGATGCCGGCTGCGATGCCGCCAGCGAAGTCGCCGGTCTTGAATTTCGGCGTGATGACTTCGTCGATGATGCGCCTTGTGGTCGCATCCGTGAGCACGCCTTCAAGGCCATAGCCGACCTCGATGCGCAGATGGCGGTCGTTCTTGGCGATGACGAGCAACGCGCCGTCGTCGATTTTCCTGCGGCCGATCTTCCAGGCTTCAGCAACGCGGATCGAGAACTGCTCGATGGTCTCTTCGCCCGTGGTCGGCACGATCAGCACCGCGATCTGGCTGCCCTTGCGTTTCTCGAGATCCTCGAGCGTCTGCGTCAGCGAGGCGATGTCGCCCGATGACAGCGTGCCAGTCGTGTCGACGACGCGGCCGGTAAGCGGCGGCACCGCGATTTCGGCGAAGGCTGGAAAAATCCAGCCCACCAGCAGCGCAAGCAGGATGGCGCGTGCAGCATTCATCGGAAGCGGATCGCGTTGAATTATTTCGCTGGCGCCGGCGAAGGCGATGGATTGAAGTCGACCTTCGGCGCCACCGAAATCTCTCTCTCGTTTTCGACCGTAAAGTTCGGCCTCTCCTTGTAGCCGAACAGCATCGCGGTGAGGTTGGTCGGGAAGGTGCGGATGCCGACGTTATATTCCTGCACCGCCTTGATGTAGCGGTTGCGCGCCACCGTGATGCGGTTCTCGGTGCCTTCGAGCTGCGACACCAGATCGCGGAACAGCGCGTCCGACTTGAGCTGGGGATAGTTCTCGGTCACGACTAGAAGCCGTGACAGCGCGCCCGTGAGTTCACCCTGCGCCTGCGTGAACTTCTGGAACGCGGCGGGATCGTTCAGCACTTCCGGCGTCGCCTGGATGCTGCCGACCTTGGCACGCGCATTGGTGACGCCGAGCAGCACGTCCTTCTCCTGCTGCGCAAAACCCTTCACCGTGTTGACGAGATTGGGCACGAGATCGGCGCGGCGCTGATACTGGTTGACCACTTCCGACCAGCTCGACTTGACCTGCTCGTCATTGGACTGGATCGCGTTGTAACCGCAATTGGTCAGGCTCAATGTCGCCAGCGCCGCCAGCACGCTCCAAAATTTCCGCATCGCAACTCTCCCCGGTCTGCGTTCGCGCCAGAGTAGCAGATCGGGGTCGTAACTGCAGTTTTTTCGTCATTCGTGGTTTCGTCATTACGGGGCGCGACGAAGTCGCGAGCTATGATGTGCAATTGCACATCAGAGAATCCATTTCACCGCTAGTGCGGCATGATGGATTCCGGGTTCGCGCTGCGCGCGCCCCGGAATGACAAGCGGACCGAGCGGAGCTTAAGACGTCGCCTTCGCGTCCCGGATCGCTTGCCAGATCTTTGCCGGCGTCAGCGGAGTGTTGAGCTTCGTGATGCCAAGCTCGCTCAGCGCGTCCATCACGCCGTTGGCGATACAGGGCGGCCCGCCGATCGCGCCGGATTCGCCGCAGCCCTTGGCGCCGAGCGGATTGGTCTTGCACGGCGCGGACGGATCGAGCGTGACCACGATCGGCGGCACATCGGCTGCGCGCGGCACGCAATAATCCTGATAGGTCGCAGTCAGGAGCTGGCCTTCCTCGCTATAGGCGACGCCCTCATAGAGCGCCTGCCCGATGCCCTGCGCGACGCCGCCATGAATCTGGCCTGTGACCAGCATCGGATTGACGGCGATGCCGACGTCGTCGACCGTGGTGTAGCGCACCACACGCGTGACGCCGGTTTCCGGATCGATCTCGACCTCACAGATATGCGTGCCGTTCGGCCAGCTCGGGCCGTCAACCTCGCCCTGGCTGTCGACCGAGAGCCGCGCGCCGTCTTCCTTCTTGGCGATTTCGAACAGGCTGACGCGCTTGTCGGTGCCGACCACGGTGAGGAAACCGTCGCGGTATTCGATATCCTCGACGGAGGCTTCGAGCGCGTTGGACGCCTTCTCACGCGCCTTGTTGATCATGTCGTTGGTCGAGACAGCCACGGCCGTGCCGCCGACGAACAGCGAGCGCGAGCCGACGCTGCCGAAACCGGTGGCCAGATCCGTGTCGCCCTGCACGACGTCGATCTTGTCCAGGGGAATGCCGAGCGTATCCGAGATCATCTGGGTATAGGTGGTCTGCAGGCCCTGCCCCATCGCCATGGTGCCGGAATGCAGGATGATGCGCCCCTCCGCGGTCGCATGCAGGCTGACCTTTTCGGTGTGCGCGCGGCCGCCCGTCCACTCGATGTAGCTGGTCAAGCCGCGGCCGTAGAGCAAGCCCTTCTTCTTGGCGGCCTTCTTGCGCGCGGTAAAGCCGTTCCAATCGGCGAGATCGGAGGCGCGCTCCAGCATGTGTGCGAACGCGCCGGAGTCATAGACCTGGCCGACCGCATTGGTGTAGGGCAGTTGCGCCGGCTTGATGTAGTTGACTTTGCGGATGGTGCGCGGGTCCATGCCGATCTGGCGCGCGGCGGCGTCGAACAGACGCTCAACGATGAACACCGCTTCCGGCCGGCCCGCGCCGCGATAGGCGCCGACCGGCGCGGTGTGGGTCATCACCGACTTCACCTCGAAATGCACCAGCGGCAGATCGTAGACGCCGGTCTGCACGAACGGCCCGAGCACCAGCGGAATGATGTTGCCCGCGCCCGTGGAATAGGCGCCGGTGCCGCCGATCGAGCGGACGCGATAGGCAAGCACGCGGCCCTTGGCATCGAGCGCGAACTCGCCGGTCGAGGTGAGGTCGCGGCCATGGGTGCCGCCGACGAAATCGTCGGTGCGGTCGCCGCGCCAGCGGATCTTCTTGTTCAGCTTGGTGGCGGCATAGGCGACGATGCCGTCTTCCGGATAGAGATTGGTCTTCTGCCCAAAGCCGCCGCCGATATCGCCGACCAGCACGCGGACGCTTTCCTTCGGCCGCTTCAGAATCGCTTCCGCCAGCACGTCGCGGGTCGAGCCCGGAGTTTGCGATTGGACATGCAGGATCAGGCGGCCGGTCTTCTTCTCGATCTCGGCAATGGTCGAGCGCGGCTCCATCGCCGATGGCACCAGGCGCTGGCTGACGAGATCGAGCGAGACGACATGGTCTGCCTTCGCGAAGGCTTCCTCGACCTTGGCGGCATCGCCATAGCTCATGGCGGCGACGATATTGTCGGGCGCATCCGGCCACACCAGAGGCGCACCAGGCTTGATCGCCTCGACCGGATCGACCACCGAGGGCAGCACGTCGTAATCGACCACGATCGCTTCGGATGCGGTCTGCGCCAGCACGCGCGAGGTTGCGACCACGACCGCAACCGGCTCACCGGCAAAGCGCACCACTTCATGCGCGAGCAGGCGACGCGGCGGCACCGTCATCGGCGAGCCGTCCGGCCGCTTGAAGATCGCAAGCGTCGGAATGGTGCCGATGTTATCTGCCACGAGATCGGCGCCGGTATAGACCGCCACGACATCAGGCATTTCGGCGGCCGCCTTGGCATCGATCGAAACGATCCTGGCATGGGCATGCGGCGAGCGCAGCACATGCAGCCACAACGCGCCCTCTTCCGGCCTGTCGTCGATGAACTGTCCCTTCCCGGTGAGCAGCCGTTGGTCCTCCAAACGCTTGACCGGCTGGCCCGCACCGAAACGCAAATTACCGGGAAGAATGTTCATCAGTTCGTCCTTCAAGTCTTCTTAAGATGGTGGGCGTTTTACCGGATTTTTGCCGCGACACAACCGACGGCGGACGAGAGCAGACGCGCCATCCCGCCGGCGCATGAGAAGCATGGATGCCCCCTCGCAGACCAATGACAGGAATTTTATTGCGTGCGGCCGATGTCGACGATGTCGACATTGATATCGCGCGTCTCCGAGCCGCGCTTCAGGCTGAGCCGCACCGGCTTCCCGGCACCGATCTGCTCGAGTTGATCGGTCAGGTCGGAGAGGCGGTGGACCGGCTTGCCGTCGGCCGCCGTGATGACGTCGCCCAAATTGCCGGAAGAAAGATCGACGCCGCGAATTCCGGCACGCTCTGCCGGAGAACCGGGCGCGGTGCGCACAACGATCACGCCCTCGGTGCCCAGCCGAGTGGCAACCGCCTCGCTGGCGGCGACAATGCCGATGCCCGGCGTCGGCACGCGACCGTTGCGGATCAGTTCGGGGACCACGCGGTTGACGATATCGACCGGAACGGCAAAGCCGATGCCGGCGTTCGATCCCGACGGCGAGAGGATCGCCGTCGTCACGCCGATCAGCCTTCCGGCAGAATCCAGCAGCGGCCCGCCCGAATTGCCAGGATTGATCGCGGTATCGGTCTGGATCACGTTGGCGATCTCGCGCCCGGTGGAGGTCGGAAGCCGGCGCTTGAGCGCGCTGATGATGCCGCTGGTCAGGGATTGATCGAGGCCGAACGGATTGCCGATCGCAAACGCAAATTGCCCGACCTTAAGCTCGGCCGAACTGCCGAGCGCAACCGGCGGCGGCAGCGTGCGCGCGCCCCTGATCCGCAGCACCGCCAGATCATAATTCGGCGCGGTGCCGACAAGCTCGGCGCGCGCCACCTCGCCCGAGGCAAAGCGGATCGCGAGCGCGCTCGCCTCCTGCACGACGTGGTTATTGGTGACGACATGACCGTCATTGTCCCAGACAAATCCGGTTCCGGATGATCCGCCGCCTTCAGCCTCCTCACTGAGCGGATTGGCGGCGGACTGCGCCGCCACCTGCACGACCGAAGGCGAGACCCGCTCGAAGATCTCGATATTGGCGCGCTCGGCATCGGAGAGCGGGCCACGCTGCTCGACCGAGCGGGCGGCCGAACTCGTCCACGGCGCATTGCGAATATTGCTGAGGGTCAAAGCCGCCAGGATGGCCGCGACTACAGCGAGAACAACAACATAGCGACGATTCATCGGCATCTGATCTCCCCGGCAACCAAACGCGATAATTGTCCGGAGGTTTCTAGTGCTTGAAGTTACCACAACGTCGCATTAGCGCGTCTTCACCCTTCCCGACCTAGCGCCATTTGTCGCGCTGAGGGTTGAAACCCGGCCGCCGAGCGCTAGTTGTTCCATTATGTTAGAGTGTCGGCCGCCCGCTCGGGCACGTCCAGGGCCCACATCCAAGGCTATCGGGACCGACGCTTGGAGCGGCCCATATCGGTGTTGATCGGAGGGCGGTCATGAACAACAACAAGATGCGTTTCAATATCGGATACGCAATTGCGGCGATATTCGGTATCCTGCTTGTTCAGTACGTCTATATCAGCGCCAGCAAGATCGCTGCCATCCCCTACAGCGAATATCAGCAATTGCTGCGCGAGGGAAAAATCGAGAGCGTCGGCATCTCCGACCGCACACTTCAGGGCACCTTGAAGGAGCCGCTGCCCGGCGGACAGAAGCAGTTCATCACCACGCGCGTCGATCCGGAGGTCGCGCAACAACTCGAGAAATATAACGTCCGCTTCACCGGACAGATCGAGAGCACCTTCCTGCGCGATCTGCTCTCGTGGATCATGCCGGTGCTGTTGTTCTTCGGCCTGTGGTGGTTCATCGCCAGGCGCGCCGCGCAAGGCGGAGGCCTCGGCGGCGGGCTGATGTCGATCGGAAAGAGCAAGGCCAAGATCTATGTCGAAGCCGATACCGGCGTGAATTTCAGCGATGTCGCCGGCGTCGACGAAGCCAAGGACGAACTGCGCGAGGTGGTCGACTTCCTGAAGAATCCGACCGAGTACGGCCGGCTCGGCGGGCGCATGCCCAAGGGCGTGCTGCTGGTCGGCCCGCCCGGCACCGGCAAGACGCTGCTCGCCAAGGCGGTCGCCGGCGAGGCCAAGGTGCCGTTCTTCTCGATCTCCGGCTCCGAATTCGTTGAGATGTTCGTCGGCGTCGGTGCGGCGCGCGTGCGCGACCTGTTCCAGCAGGCGCACCAGAAGGCGCCCGCGATCATCTTCATCGACGAGCTCGATGCGCTCGGCCGCGCCCGCGGCATCGGCCCGTTCGCCGGCGGCCATGACGAAAAGGAGCAGACGCTGAACCAGCTCCTGGTTGAGCTTGATGGCTTCGATTCACGCTCCGGCCTCGTGATCCTCGCCGCCACCAACCGGCCGGAAATCCTCGACCCGGCGCTGCTCCGCG
This sequence comes from Bradyrhizobium sp. Crot121, assembly GCF_059512385.1. Taxonomy (NCBI): domain Bacteria; kingdom Pseudomonadati; phylum Pseudomonadota; class Alphaproteobacteria; order Hyphomicrobiales; family Nitrobacteraceae; genus Bradyrhizobium; species Bradyrhizobium sp. Crot121. Next base: position 194,008 of record NZ_JCAMOR010000001.1, read on the forward strand.
CCGGCCGCTTCGACCGCCAGGTGCTGGTCGACCGCCCCGACAAGAAGGGACGCATCGACATCCTCAAGGTCCACATCAAGAAGGTGAAACTTGCCCCCGGCGTCGACCCCGAGGCGGTCGCAGCGCTGACGCCGGGATTCACCGGCGCCGATCTCGCCAACCTCGTCAACGAGGCCGCGCTGCTGGCGACGCGCCGCGGCGGCGATGCCGTCACCATGAGCGACTTCACCAATGCGATCGAGCGCATGGTGGCCGGGCTCGAAAAGCGCAACCGGCTGCTCAATCCGAAGGAGCGCGAGATCGTCGCCTATCACGAGATGGGCCATGCGCTGGTGGCGCTGTCGCTGCCGGGTGTCGATCCCGTGCACAAGGTCTCGATCATTCCGCGCGGCGTCGGTGCGCTCGGCTATACCATTCAACGTCCGATCGAGGATCGTTTCCTGATGACGAAGGAGGAACTGGAGAACAAGATGGCGGTGCTGCTCGGCGGCCGCGTTGCCGAGCTGATCGTGTTCGACCATCTCTCCACTGGAGCTGCCGACGATTTGCGCCGGGTGACCGACATCGCCCGCAGCATGGTGACCCGCTACGGCATGTCGGAAAAGCTCGGCAGCATCGCCTATGACCGCGAGCCCGGCAATTTCCTGGCCGGCGCCGACCGGCCCTATCCCATGCCGGAACGCGACTATGCGGAAGAGACTGCGGCTGTGGTCGACCACGAGGTGCGCGACATCGTCGAGCGCGTGTTCCAGCGCACGCAGGGCATCCTGAGCGCGCGGCGTGCTATCCTCGATCGGGCAGCGAAGAAGCTCTTGGAGAAGGAGACGCTGGAGCAGAGCGACCTGGAAGCGCTGGTCCGCGAGACGCCGAAGGAAGCGTTGAGGGCGGTGTGAGATGTGCTGTCCTTCTCCCCTTGTGGGAGAAGGTGGCGCGCATGCAATGCGCGGCGGATGAGGGGTTGTCTCCCCGAGCGAAGGTGTGCATGGAGAGAACCTCTCACCCAGTTGGGTTCGTTGCCGACGCCGGAGCACCCCTCTCCCACAAAGGGAGAGGGCGCATCAACCGGCATCGCGACGACGTAGCAGTCGTAGGTAGCTACCTGCGAACGGCGGAAGCACCGAACGGTGCGCCATCCGACTGCGGACGACCGGGCAGAGGCCCGGCGTTTGTCGTGTTCCTCCAAGTGGGAACTGCATTTGTCGAACCTACCGATGGCCAATAGTACGATCCGACTGATGGGCCGACGACCGACCCGTAGCCGGCAGTTCCGGCTGTCTGCGCCAGCGCTGCCGTGCTCGAGAGAGCAAGTGCACCTGCCAGCATGATTGCTGCGAGTTTCATGGCTGGATCCTTTCTGGTTGTATTCCTCTATTTCACAGCAAACGTGGGGAGCTGGTTGACTCCTTAAAACGAACGTTCTCATCACGCTCCTTCAATCCAGCGCGATCGGGAATGCTCCTACGGCACCTCCACTCGTCATTGCGAGCGGAGCGAAGCAATCCATCTCACCACGTGCCGAGACGTGGTTTGCTTCGCTGCGCTCGCAATGACGTGGAGCGAGCGGCGCTTAAGAGCCAAGTTCCTGCAGCGCAGCTTCCACCACTTTGCGCTGCTGATCCGTCAGCGGCGCTTGGGGCGGGATGGGATCGCCGATGTCGTAGCCCTGGATCGAGAGGCCGGCCTTGATGCAGGCGGCGAGGTTGAAACGGGCAAAGGCCTCGTTGATGCGCCAGAGCTTTCGTTGCAGCGCCATCGCTTCGTCCCAGCGGCTGCGGCGGCAGAGATTGTAGAGCTCGACGCTCTGCCGCGGGATGATGCAGGCGGGGCCCGCCATCCAGCCGAGGCCACCAATCAGCATCACGGCCGCGGGAATATGGGCGGAGGCCGAGAACACTTTGATGTTGTCGCCGCAGCGGTTCATGATCGACAACAGCCGGCCGGTGTTGGTCGAGGCATCCTTGATGTAGCCGATGCGCGGATGGGCGGCGAGGCGCTCGATGACGTCGAGCGTGAGGTCCGAGCGCTGGAATTGCGGATTGGTGTAGATCACGACGGGAATGTCGACCGCGTCGGCAATGGCGCGGAAGTACGACTCGACCTGCGCGTCCGGCAGCGGAAAATAGGCTTCGAGAATCGCGAGAATGCCGCTGGCGCCGCGCTTCTGGTAGGACTTGGCCTGCGCGACTGCATCCGCCGTCGAGGTCGAGGCCACGCCGGCCACGACCGGCACGCGTCCGTCAGCGGCCTCGATCGTCGTCTGCACCACCTGCGCGCGTTGCGCATTGTTGAGATAGGCGAATTCGCCGGTCGAGCCGAGCGGCGTCAGTCCATGCACGCCCGCTTTGATCAGATCATCGCACAGCCGGCCCAGCACCTCGCTGCGTATATGGCCGGCAGGATCGAGCGGCGAGACCAGATAGGGAAAGACGCCGTGGAAATCAGCCATGCTGCAACCTCGTGGACGGCGAGACATAGTCGGGATCGTGCGCGAAGGGAAGCGGCGCGCCGCGGCGCAGCGCGTCGAGGACCTCGGCGAAACCGGTTCGAGCTCGGAAGCCGAGCAGACGTTCGGCCTTGGCGGGATCGTAAATGCGGCCGATGCTGCGCGGCAAGCGCCAATTCCGCTTGGCGTAGAGCGCGGCCGCATCAGGGAAATGGCGCGCGATCACGCTTGCTGCATCCGATTTCAGCGCTTCGACCTCGGTAGGCGCAAAAGGCGGCGGCGCACTAACGATGAAGATCTCGAAGCCCTTGGCCCTATCGAGCGCTGCCAGATGCGCGTCCGCAGCGTCCTCGACGGTGAGGCGGCGGTGCAAGAATTCGTTCGCCTTGAGATTCTCGCCGGAAAATCCGCGCTCGGTGTCGTCCTCCTCCGGAAAGAAGCGGCTGGTGCGCAGCACGGCGCAGTTCAGCCCGTGCTCGCGGCTATAGATGCGGCATAGCCCCTCGGCGGCGAGCTTGGTCACGCCGTAGATGTTGCGCGGCTCGAGCGGGCCCGCAGTCTCGTCGAGCCAGACCGCGGCATGCCCCTCGCCTTCCCTGATCGCCTGCGAGATCATCAACGATGTCGTCGAGGTGAAGATGAAGCGGTCATGGCGCGCGGCGACCGCCGCTTGCAGCAAATTCAGCGTGCCCGACACGTTGACGTCAACAAAGGCTTGCGGAGAAAAGCGGGCGATATCGGGCTTGTGCAGCGCGCCCGCATGGATCACGGCCCCGATGGCGTGATCGGCGAACACCCGCTCGACGACCGCGCGGTCGGCAACCGAGCCGATCACATCGGTCGCTTCGCCCGCGACGATATCGAGGCCGATCACGTGATGGCCGGCTTGCCGCAGTCTCGGCGCAAGGAAGCGCCCCAGCCAGCCGGAGGAACCGGTGAGCAGAATACGCATGGCGATGACGGCAGGCCCCTATCCGAAAACTTTCGCGATTGCCGCCTGCGCGTCGTCCTGGATCCGCTTCAGGTGATCCTCCCCGCGGAAGCTCTCGGCGTAGATCTTGTAGACGTCCTCGGTACCCGAGGGCCGCGCCGCGAACCACCCGGACTCGGTCTCGACCTTGATGCCGCCGAACGACTGATCGTTGCCCGGCGCTTTGGTCCTGACCGTGCGCACCGGCTCGCCCGCAAGCTCCTTCATGTTGAACTGCTCGGGACCCACGGCCTTGAGCGCGCTCTTCTGCTTCGGCGTCGCCGCAACGTCGATGCGCTCATAGAAGGGCACGCCGAGCTCGGCGGTGAGATCGGCGAAGAGCTGGCTCGGGTCGCGACCGGTTTTGGCGATCATTTCCGCCGCAAGCAAGCCTAAGATGATGCCGTCCTTGTCCGTGGTCCACACGGAGCCGTCGCGCTTCAGGAACGAGGCGCCGGCGCTCTCCTCGCCCGCGAAGCCGAACGCGCCGGTGCCAAGCCCCTCGACGAACCATTTGAAGCCGACCGGCGTCTCCACCAGCTTGCGGTTCAATTTCTTCGCCACACGATCGATGATCGAGGAGGAGACGATGGTCTTGCCGATCGCGGCGTTCGCGTTCCATTGCGGGCGGTGACCGAACAGATAGGCGATCGACACCGCAAGGAAGTGGTTGGGGTTCATCAAGCCGTTCGAGCGCGTCACGATGCCATGTCTATCAGCATCGGTGTCGTTGGCGAACGCGACATCGAACTTCTCGCGCATCTGGATCAGGCTCGCCATCGCGTAAGGCGAAGAGCAATCCATGCGGATCTTGCCGTCCCAGTCCGCGGTCATGAAGCGGAAGGTCGGATCGACCGCGTCGTTCACCACGCTCGCATCGATTCCATAACGCTCGATGATCGGCTGCCAGAAATGCACCGCCGCGCCGCCGAGCGGATCGATGCCGATCCTGACGCCGGCGGATTTGACCAGGGCGAGGTCGACCGTGTTGCCGAGATCGGCGACATATGGCGTCACGTAATCATAGAGATGCGTCGATGGCGCCTTTCGTGCGCGGTCGTAAGTCATCCGCGCGACGCCTTTCAGCCCGGCCTCCAGATAGCGGTTGGCGTTCTTCTCGACGATGCCGGTGACGTCGGTATCCGCGGGCCCGCCATGCGGCGGGTTGTATTTGTAGCCGCCGTCTTCCGGCGGATTGTGTGACGGCGTGATGACAACGCCATCGGCTAAGCCGGAGCTCTTGCCCTTGTTGTAAGTGAGGATCGCGTGCGAGATGACCGGCGTCGGCGTATAGCCGCCGTGCTCGTCGACCATGATCTCGATGCCGTTGGCGGCGAACACCTCGACCGCGCTCGCCAGCGCCGGTTCCGCCAGGGCGTGGGTGTCGATACCGATGAACAGCGGCCCGGTCAGCCCGGCCTCGCGGCGATAGTCGCAGATTGCCTGCGTGGTCGCGAGGATATGATCCTCGTTGAAGGAATTCCGCAGCGAGGAACCGCGATGTCCCGAGGTTCCGAAGGAAACGCGTTGCGCGGCGTCAGCCGGATCGGGCTTCGATGCAAAATACGCCGTGACGAGCCGCGGGAGGTTTGCAAGCGAAGCGGGATCGACCGGCTTGCCTGCTGCAGGATTTGGTGCAGTCACGTGACCTCTCAGGACCAATGCTGTCTTCGAGACATCACTATAGGCGCGAGCCGGTTGCAGGCAAAGCGTTATGCGACGCGCGGCGGGCGCTAAGCGACGGAGGCTTGCCGAACGACCGCCTCGGCCTCTATCCGGGCCTCATATGCGACGAGGAATTCGTCGAACTTTGCATAGGGCAATGGCGGCGACACCAGGTAGCCCTGGCCGCACTCAACGCCGCAACGGAGCAGCGCCTGGCGCTGCTCGACCGTCTCGATGCCCTCGGCGATCACGTTCATCCTGAGCTTCGCCGCTAGCCGTACCAGCATCTCGACGATGGTCGCGGCCGAGCCATCCTGCACGATGGTATCGACGAAGAACTTGTCGATCTTCATGGTGTTGACCCCGAGCCGCTTGATCTGGGACAGGCCGCTGTGGCCGACTCCGACATCGTCCAGCGCGACCTTGAAACCATGCTCACGCAACGCTTCGATGACGGCGGCGGCCTTCTCGAGGTCCGGAAATGCTTCGCGCTCGGTCACCTCGATCACGATCTGGCGCGCCGAGACGCCGCTTTCCCTGACCTCGCGGCGCAGCCGGTTGACAAAGGCATCGCTGAGCAAATGGCGCGGGGTGATGTTGACCGACATCTTGAAATATTTGTCCGCCGCGAGCCGCGGGCGCATCTCCTTCAAGGCCAGTGCGAGGATCTGCCAGGTGATCGCCTCGATGCGGCCACTGGATTCGGCAAGCGGAATGAAATTCATCGGCGACGTGACGCTGCCGTCCCGGTGCACCCAACGCGCCAGTACCTCGCACCCCCCGATCGCGCCGGTGCGCAGATCGAAGGTCGGCTGGAAGTACGGCTTGAATTCGTGCCGCGCCAGGGCGCGGTCGATATCGGCAATCGGCCCTTCCAGGCGCGCCACCGCCCGCGTCAGCAACAGGCCGAAAGCGAGGCCGAGCACGGCGGCGAGCAGCATCGACGGCCAATAGCGGTCCCTGTTCCAGCGTCGCAGGGCGTCGGGCGCGACCCGGACCAGTGCGCGCAAAGGATAGCGGTGCGATGCGCTGCTGAAGGTCACGGCGTCGGTCGCATCCAACACCTGCGAGGCGGCAAATCGCCCGATATCGGCGCCGTTGTCGAGCTGGGCGATCACCTCGCCGTGGTCGCGCAATTCCGTGGGCAGGATGTCGAACAGGATAGCGCTGACACCGAGGATGGCGACCAGTGACGTCCGCGCGTCGATGTCCTTCAACACGCCGAGCGCGACGCCATTGATCTGGTCGACCCGAAACAGCAGGAGGCTGTGATCGGCGGTCTGCAGCATGCGCGGCCGCGTGACCCATTCATTGTCGAACTCGAGCGTCTCCGAATAAGCGGAGCAGATCACCGATCCTTCCCGGTTGACGAGGCGGATGTCCTTGACCTGGGAGCGCTGATAGACCTTGAGGCGGACGGCCTGGAGGGAAGCGGCATCGCAGGTCATCGGACCGCGCTGCATGACGTCATTGAGCGTGGCAACGCTGAAATCCACCGCGACTTCGGAGCGTCGCAGCGCGATATTGGCCAATTCCTCAAGCTGCTTGGCTTGCTGCGTGTCGATCGCAGTGGTCGCGACAAAATGTCCGCCCACCGCAAAGGCAGCCACGCTGGCCGCGACCAGCGCACTCCTGGCCAGATAGGGCCATCGCCGCATCATGAACGCACGCACACACCCCGGGACGATCGACACACTATACGAGTAGAAACCGCTAAGATTCGGTTGAAGCGCCGCTTGCTTGGATCGTTGACATCAGGTTAACGGGAACCGCTGCCACGATCACCGCTGCGTTACAGTCCAGTACGGTGGCCCGCACCCACACGCGGACTTGCCCGGCGGCCGCGCGAAAGGTTAACGTGGATTAACCTACCCTTTGCAGGCCGGAGATGATCGGCGAATTGACCCCGAGAGTTCTGCTCGCGATCGGTTACATCGCCATGACGGCGCCCGCCCTCGCCCAGGACGATCTCGCAGCAGCGCCGGCGGCGCTCACTTTGCAGGTGACGACCGATCCCACGACCATTGAGTGCCGCCGCGTCGAAGATCAACCGCCGATGTCGCTGACCTTCCGGTCGCTGCACCGGACGTTCAGCGACGACTTCAACGAACATCCGCTGGCGGACGGAAGGTGGGTGCCGCATTATGCCGGCGGGGCGGCGTGGCCGGAGGCCCGCTATTGGGGCGGCGACGGCTCCGATTTCAAACGCAAGACCAGCGCCAATGGCGAGCAGCAGATCTATGTCGATCCCCGCTATGGCGGCCGAATGAACACCCCGCTGGGACTTGACCCGTTCGGGGTTCACAATGGCGTGCTGTCGATCGTCGCCAGCCGCACGCCGCCCGATCTGAAGCCGGCGCTATTCGACAATGAATACATCTCGGGCATCCTGACGACGCAGGGCAAGTTCTCGCAGAAATACGGCTACTTCGAAATTCGCGCGAAGATCCCACTGGGCCGCGGCGTGTGGCCGGCGTTCTGGATGCTCGCCGACGACGGTGGCTGGCCTCCGGAAATCGACGTCGTGGAAGGACGAGGCGAGCGGCCCGGCGACATCGTGATGACGACGCATTGGCGGCTTCCGTCGACCCAGCGCATCCAGTCCTGCGGGTTTGATTTCACCGTGCCCGGCGCGGACTCCGACTTCCACAATTACGGTGTGCTGTGGGAAGAAGATCGGCTGATCTACTTCATCGACCGCAAGCCGGTGTCCGACATCGGGGTCCCCATCGGATACGACGATCCCATGTACATGATCGTCAATCTTGCGATGGGATCGAAATTCTTTCTCGGCGTCGGCTTCGTCGATGCCAGTTCGCCCACGAGGATCGCCTTCGAGATCGACCGGATCTCGGTCTATCAGATCGACGCCAACCCCACCGGAGTGACCGATGTTCGGTAGATTTTCGCGCCGGCATTTCGCCAAGCTTGCGGGCATGTCCGCGCTCGGCGTCGCGGCGGCGCCGGCCGCTGCCGCAGAGAGCAACGTGACTCGGGCCGCTGCCGCCAACCCGCACGCGCCCGGCCCGTTTCCCGCCGGCTTTGTCTGGGGCACCGCGACCTCGTCCTACCAGATCGAGGGCGCGGTCAACGAGGACGGCCGCGGCCGCTCGATCTGGGACACATTCAGCCACACGCCCGGCAAGATCGAGGACAACAGCAACGGCGACCGCGCCAACGAGCACTATCACCGCTACAAGCAGGACGTGGCCCTGATCAGGGATCTCGGCGTCAAGGCCTATCGCTTCTCGATCGCCTGGCCGCGGGTGTTTCCGGAAGGTGCAGGTGCGCCGAACCCGAAAGGACTCGACTTCTACAACCGCCTGATCGACGAATTGCTCGCGAACGGCATCGAGCCCTATGCCACGCTCTACCATTGGGACCTGCCGCAAGCGCTGGAGGACCGCGTCGGTGGTTGGCAATCGAGCGAGACGTCAAAGGCGTTCGGCGACTACGCCGCTTATGTAGCCGAGCGCATCACCGACCGGGTGAAGAACATCTTCACCGTCAACGAGGCCGGCCGCTTCGTCAACTTCGGCTATGGCTGGGGCATCGACGCGCCCGGGCTCAAACTGCCGACGGCGCAATTGAACCAGGTTCGCCATCACGTCGCGCTCGGCCATGGGCTTGCGGTGCAGGCGATCCGCGCCAAGGGACGCGCTGGCACCAGGGTCGGCGTCGCCGAGAATATAGCCGCCTGCGTGCCCGCGATCGCTACACCGGAGAACATCCGCGCCGCCGAGATTGCCACGCGCGAATTGAACGCGGGCTTCCTCGGCGTCATCCTGGAGGGCAAATATACCGAGGGCTTCCTCGAATATGCCGGCGCCGATGCGCCCAAATTCACGCCCGAGGAATTGAAGATCATCGCTTCGCCGACCGATTTCGTCGGGCTCAATATCTACGCACCGCAGTTCTACATCACGGCCTCGGACCGCAAGCCGCATTTCAACGTGCTGCCGTTCCCGGCCTCGTTCCCGCACATGAATTCGGAATGGCTGCGGGTCGGCCCCGAGACGATCTATTGGGCGCCGAGGCTCGCGGCGAAGATCTGGAACATCGAGAACATCTATATCAGCGAGAACGGCACCTCATCCGAGGACAAGCTTACGGCCGAGGGCAAAGTCTACGATCTCGACCGCATCATGTATCTGCGCAACTATCTGACCCAGCTCCAGCGCGCGACATCGGAGGGCGTCCCGGTGCGCGGCTATTTCCTTTGGAGCCTGATGGACAATTTCGAGTGGATCTTCGGCTACGAGAAGCGCTTCGGTCTCTACCGGGTGGACTTCGAGACGCAAGCGCGGGTGCCGAAACTGAGCGCGGAATTCTATCGCGACGTGGTGGCAAAAAACGCGATCGGGGTCTAGAGGTGCAGAGACCCCGATCGCGTCGCCGCCTTGCGGCCTATCGCATCATCTCATCGCGGCCATGTACCTGCGCCGGCGGCGAGGTCGCCTCGATCGCAGTGAAGGGCTCGATGATGTGATAGCAGTGCTCGGCGTCGGCCGGCACCAGCCAGGAGTCGCCCGGGCCGAGCTTGATGGTCTGCCCCTCCAACAGCAGTTCGGCGTGGCCGGAGATCACATAGCCAACCGTCTCGTAATCGCGTCGATGCGGCAGGTCGGTTTGCGGCCGCTCATTGTTCCACATCCGCATGGCGACGCGCTTGCCCGAGACCAGATAGGTCTGTCCCATCGCACCCTTTGGCGAGGTCTTTTCCGATACTTTCTTGACGGTGCTGTCGTGCATGGTTGCAGCTCCCGAGTCATCGATTGTTCGATATCAAGCAAGCGCCCGGCGAGAGGTTCCTGCGACGATGCGTGTTCCCGACTCGGAAACCAGGGGAACAGCGGACCAGCGCGGGCGTTCTCAACTGGAGGCGCCGATCTTCCAGGAGACACATCATGACGGACACCAGGGACATCCAGCATGGCGTCAACGATCCCGTCAGCGGCGTCGACGTGAAGCGGAAGTTCAGGGACAATCAAAGCCCCCACGAACGGGCGCAAACTGCGGCCGACGTCCGGGCCGATCCCTCACCCGCGCCGGACGAACCGTTTCTTCCCGAGGCGCTGCGGCGACCGGCGACCGCCCCGCTCAACCCGCGTACCGGACGCCGCCCGACCGAGTGATGTTTCCGGGGGTGATATTGATTCCAGACGAGCGCAGACTCGGCCTCGGCAAGCCGCTGGTGCTCGACTTCGCGAAGTCGTCGACTCATTTGCACCTTATCGGCGCCGTTATTCAGAACACCCCGCTGCGCGCAAGCGCCTTGCGGACGTGATCGAGTTCCTGCTCGTCCGCGACCACGTCGAGGATGATATTGCCGACGCCCAACTCGGCGAAGCTGCGCAGTTTCGCTCCGATCTCAGCATAGCTGCCCACGAGATACGGGCAATCCGCCTGGAAGGTCAGGAATGGAAGCAGCCAATAGCCGTTGTCGCGGATCGCGCCGTCCTGCTCATCGTTGCCAAGCCGCCGCTTCCAGACGGAATCGGTGTTCCCCATGGTCAGCTTGAATAATTCGCGATTGTCGTCGCTGTCCTGAAATCGACGCTTTGCGGCCCGCCTCGCCTCCGCGCGGCTTTCCCTCGCAAAGATCCCAAAATTCAATCCGGGAGCCTTTATTCCCTGCTCGAGATCGGGCGGGAGCATCTGCATCATCAGACATTGCATCTCCGTCGCCACGCGGCGGGCATCGTCCGATTGGCCGGCGATCAGAAATTCCGGGATCAATTCCTTCGGCAGGCGCGGCCAGATCTGCAGGTTATTCGTGGTGTAGAACCTGCCCCGGAAACTAACGGGCCGCGTGCTCGCGAACAATTGGCGTACCACAGCGATGAACTCGCCTAGCCTTGCATATCGCTCGGCGTGGGACTGCTCGTCGCCCAGGCCCTGCAGATCGCTCAGCGCAGTCCCCGTGATCATGTTGAGGTAGACTTTCCGGCCGTAGAGCAGCGCAAAGGAGGAGATCAGTTTTGCCGCGGTGAACGGATGCAGATAGACCGGATTGACCGCGATCAGCGGCGCACAATGTTGCGTGCGCGCGAGGATATGCTGGGCCATCGACCACGGCTCGATGAACACGTCATTGCCGGCAAACAGCAAGATCCCTTCGAAGCCGTTGCGGTCGGCGAAATGCGCGACCCGCATCAGCTCGTCGGCATATTTTGCAGGATCGCGGTTGCGCGAAACGGCAGGGAATACGCGGAGCCTGGCTTTCATCGCCGATAGCTCCGACGATCGGGATCTGCGCTTGTTCGCCAAAATGCCGCGCCAATGCCACGCACGAGCGGCCAGGCGCGATGCAGGATGGCAAGGCGGCCTCTCGCGCTGACGCGCATGGCATCGATGTCGCGCAGCTTCTACCTGCTCTTCTTTTTCTTCTTTTTGGCCTTCTTGGCTTTGGCGGCCTTGCCTAACTTCGCCAAGCCCTTTTCCGTGAGGGCCAACGCATCTCTGAGCTGATCCCGCTCGCGCTTGAGCAGATCCCTCAGACTTTTCTTTTCGTCGGGTGTCAGCTTATCGAAATCAAGATACGGAACAAATCCCATAGTAAATACCCCGGGTTTCCCGCCGCCCCTTGCCAGGCGCGGGAACGATGTTGCTCGCGAAGCGACAAATAATCAAGGTAGTTTTCTCACTCGTTACAGCCTGGAGTAATCGACGCCTGCGCATCTCATGCGGCGCGGCGACGGAGCAAACGTTGCAACGGCGCATCAGGCTGCGCTGCAGCACGCGTGAGGATCACAACAAGATCCTCCATCCATTGTGGAATCACATGGTGTCCGAACAGCTCGCGCTTGTAACTGCACGAGCCGGTGATGCCAGTCTGCCGCTCCTTCAGCATCAGCGAGAGCCAGGTCTGATTGACCGGCAGCACGGGCTGTCCTTCGCGGTAGGCGCTTCCAAGCGTGCGTATCTTCACATCCGAAAACTTCAGCGGCTGGCGCAGCGGATTCTGCAAGGTGAAGTAGACCTGGATCAGGGAGGCTGGATCGATGCCCGTTTCTGCGAGCCGCGCGGCGAGAATGTTGAAGGGCAATTCCTGTCGGGCATGGGCTTCGAGAACGCTGTCGCGCACGCGGGCGAATGCCTGTCGAAACGAAAGGCCGGGATCGATGCGGGTGCGGACGATTACGGTGTTCTCGAACGGTCCGATCACTTGCTCGGTGTCAGGCCGGGAACGATTGGCCATCGCAGTGGCCACGCAAATGTCATCGCGGCCGGTTTGTATCGCGAGCAGTGTCTTCAGACCGGCCAACAGCGCCATGAACAGCGTGCCATTCTCTCGGCTTGCAAAGGCGGTCGCCGCTGCGACCAGATCGCCCGACAGGCGCACCGGCTGATGATCGCTAGGTGGGGCCGGCGCGACGCCGGCAATGTCACCAAAGACCGGAGTGGCGCCGCGCAAATTCTCCTTCCAATAACTGGCCTGCTGCGCCGCAGCGTCGGTCGCACACCATCCGCGCTGACGACGCGCCGCATCGGAGAACGGCAACGCCGGTTGCAGCGCCGGTCCCGAACGACGAGCGACGAGCGACGCATAGCGTTGCGAGATCTCGTCAAAGAGGATTCCGATTGACCAGCCATCGGCGATGGCGTGGTGAATCGTGAGCAGCAGCACATGGTCGTCCGGCCCCAATCGCAACAGGCGCGCCCGCCATAACGGCGCGCGTGTCAGTTCAAATGGCGTCCGGGCTTCCTGCTCGGCGCGAAGCATGGCCTTCCTTAATTGCAGTTGGCTGGCGCGCCTGTCGCCCGACGGCGCCCGAACCGTCAGATCTTCAACGTTCAATGGCGCGGCGCGCTTGCCGGGCGGCGTGATCACGAGCGCAGGCTCGTCGCCATCCCAGCCAAAGGCGGTGCGCAGCGACTCGTGACGGCGCATCACCTCACCAAGACTTTTCTTTAGTGCGGCGAGATCGAGCAGCCCCTGCAGCCGCAGTGCAAAGGGCAGGTTGAACAGGGGAAGCCCCGGAAGCGCGCTCTCGATGCCGAGCATCTGGGCCTGCGCGATGGACGGCAGGCGCGGGCCCGTTTCCACGAGATCCGGAATGATCGGCAGAACCTGCTGCGGTTTCCTTGCCAACGCATCGTCGATGCGCTGCGCGAGTTCTTCTACGGTCGGCGCCTCGAAGATCGTCTTGATCGGCAACGACACCCCGAACGCCCGCGCGAGACGCGCCATCGCCTGGCCCGCCAACAATGAATGGCCGCCAAGGTCGAAGAAATTGTCGGCGATGCCGATGCTGGGGACTTTCAGCAGATCGATCCAGATATCGGTCAGCGTCTTCTCGGTGCCGCGTCGCGCCGGCGCCGTCACGCCGCTGGCCTTCGGTTCGGATTGATGTACCCCCCTCAGCGCGGCACGGTCGACCTTGCCGTGACTGTTGAGCGGAATGCGTTCAAGGAACAGGAGGGCTGCGGGCACCATGTGGCCCGGCAGCCTGCTCTTGAGGAAATCGCGTAGCGCACCGGCATCCGGCCGGCTGCCCGGAGCCGCGACGATGTGCGCGACCAGCCGGGTCTCGCCGCCGGCGTCGCGCGGCTCGACGATGGCAGCACGGATATCCGGATGATCAAGCAGAACATGCTCGATCTCCTTCAGCTCGATCCGATAGCCGCGGATCTTGACCTGATCGTCGATGCGCCCCATGCATTCGATCGTGCCGTCGCAGCGGCGCCGGGCGAGATCGCCGGTCCGATACAAACGCGCGTCGGCATCTTGCGAAAAGGGGTCGCACAGGAAACGTGCATTCGTCTGCCCGGGATCATTGATGTAGCCGCGCCCGACCCCGGCGCCGCCGACGCAGAGCTCCCCCACCATCCCGGCCGGCACCGGCTGCAGATGCGGATCGAGCACGTAAAGGCGCGTATTTGGCAAGGGGCGGCCGATCGGAACGCTGGTCGCGAGCGCCGGCGGCGCAGTAAGGCGATAGAGCGCGACGTCATCGGAGCATTCCGATGCGCCGTAGGCGTCGACCAACGGCACCTCGGGAAACCGCCGAAACCAGGCGCGGCAGAGATCGACGGCGAGCGGCTCGCCGGTCGAGATCAGGAGGCGCAGTCGGGAGAAGGCGCGCCGCACCGGCGCTTCGTCGGCTTGTTCAAGGATAACCCGCAGCAGCGACGGCACGATCTGCAGCACCGTGACCCCTGCCCGCTCGATTTCTTGCGCCAGCCGTTCGGGATCGCGCACGATCTCGTCGGCACAAATGTGGACGCGTGCGCCGGCGACGATACCGGCGAGAAATTGCCAGACCGAGATCACGAAACTCTGCGGCGCGGTCTGCGCGATGACGTCCGCGGACGACAGGCCAAGCTCGGAGATCAGGGACGCGAGATGATTGGACAATCCCCGCTGCTCGATCATCACGCCCTTGGGCGTCCCCGACGAGCCGGAGGTGTAGATGACATAGGCGAGATTCGATGGCGTGCGCCGCGCCGGCTTTACCGGATTGGCAGCGGTCAGGCCCTCAAGCTGGACGATGGGCATCGAGCGCTGAATAAGCGAGCTGGAAAGCACTTCCTGCAAGGCCGAGGAGCTGCTTGCTCCGACCAATATCAAGTGTGCCCCGCTGGATGCGAGAATCGCGGCCAGCCGTGCAGCGGGTTGGGTCGGGTCCAGGCAGAGAAAGGCCGCCCCGACGCGCTGTACCGCGAGCATCGCAGCCAGCAGATCCGGGCTTCGCTCGGCGAATAGCGCGACCACCGTCTCGTCGCCGATATCCTCCTGCGCGAGCCGCGCGGCGATTGCCGCGCTGCGGCTGGCGAGCTCGCGGTAGCTCACACGCACCTCGCCTGCGGAGACCGCGACCGCTGCCGGCGCACGCGCGACCTGCTGGTCGAACCGCTCGCAGAGATCGAAGGCGCTGAAATCGGCTTCGACCCCATTGCAAGCCGCCAGCGCGCGGCGGCGCTCTGCCGGCGACAGCAGCGGCAGGCGCGAAATTCGCTCCTCGGGATCGGCAATGACCGCTTTCAGGAGCCGCTCGAAATGCACAGCCATTCCCGCAATCGTCGAAGCGTCGAACAGGTCGGTGCTGTATTCGAAGAAACCCGAA
Organism: Bradyrhizobium sp. Crot121; assembly: GCF_059512385.1. Taxonomy (NCBI): domain Bacteria; kingdom Pseudomonadati; phylum Pseudomonadota; class Alphaproteobacteria; order Hyphomicrobiales; family Nitrobacteraceae; genus Bradyrhizobium; species Bradyrhizobium sp. Crot121. The sequence continues at coordinate 209,156 of NZ_JCAMOR010000001.1, forward strand.
AAACGGCCATCGGCCTCGACCAGCTCGAGCGTGACGTCGAAGCGCGAAATCTGGGGATCGATCTCGAGGCGCTGCGTCGACAAGTCCGGAAACGTCGCCGCCTCGATCGAAGCGCTTTGCAGGATGAACATCACCGGAAATAGCGGGTTGCCGTCGCGGCTGCGCGACACCTGCAGCGCCCGCAACACCTCCTCGATCGGCAGATCCTGGTTGCGATAGGCGTCGAGCGTGACATGCCGCACCCGCCGCAATAGCTCGCCGAAGGTCGGATCGCCGGAGCAGTCGGTTCGCAGGATCACGGTGTTGGCGAACAGCCCGATCAGGCGTTCGGTCTGGATCTGATTGCGGTTCGCGATCAGCGAGCCGATCGCGACATCGTCGTGGCCGGTGTAGCGATGGAGAAGGCATTGAAACGCCGCGAGCAGCGTCATGAACGGCGTGACGCCCTTGGCCTGGCTCAGCGCCCTCAGCCGCGCCGACAAGCCTTGCGGCAGTTCGATGTAATGCCGGGCGCCGCGCCCGCTCCAGATCTGTGGGCGTGGGCGATCGGTGCGCAGCGGCAGCGTGGTGACGCCATCAAGCTGCCTGCGCCAGTAGCTCAACTGCTCCTTTGCCGCCGACGTCGCCGCCCAATCCTGCTGCCACGCGGCAAAGTCGCGGTATTGGAACGCGAGCGGAGGCAACGCGGCCGCGCGGCTTGCCGCATAATGCGCTTGAAGCTCCTGCCAGAACAACCGCTGTGACCAACCGTCGGTGACGAGGTGATGGATGTTGATCAGCAGCGCATGATCGGTCGCACCAAAGCGCAGCAGCCTGGCTTTGAGCGGCGGTTCATGTTCGAGATCGAATTGGTGATGCGCCAATCTCAGGGCTTCCCGCCGGATCGCCCTTTCGCGCTCGCCCTTGGCGCATCCCTTCAAGTCCACGTGTTCGAGCCGTGGCATCGCCGCATCGACGCGTTGCACCGGCTCGCCCAGCCATTCGGAGAAGGTCGAACGCAAGACCTCGTGCCGCTCGCAAAGCGCTGCGATACCAGCCTCGAACGCGGCGACGTCGAGCCGGCCGGACAGGCGCGCCACTTCGACGACATTGTAATTGTACTTGGTCTTATCCAGCCGGCTGAGGACGTACATCCGCTGCTGCTGGAACGAGAGCGGCGCGCGGCCTGACTCTGTTGCGGTCTTGCGCCATCCCGGCATCACGAGGTCGCGGCCCGCCGCGCCCGATTGCAGTCGCCCGGCAAGCTCAGCGACCGTCGGCGCCTCGAAAATCTCCTTGAACGACAGATCAGCGCCGAATTGTTCGCGCAGGCGCGACAGCATTTGCGTCACGCCGAGCGAATCCGCGCCCAGCGCGAAGACGTCCTGATCGACGCCGACCCGCTCCACCTCCAGGAGCCTCGCCCAGATCTCGGCCAATTGCCGCTCCAATTCGGAGCGAGGCAAACGCTTGTGTTCGGTGTCCTCGCTTGCCGGTCCGGCCGACACCAATTCGACAAGCGCGCTTCGCTTGAGTTTGCCGCTCGCCCCTTTCGGCAACGCCTGAACCATCCGGATCAGGCCAGGCACCTTATAGGCGGCGAGCCGCTGCCGCGCGAATTGCCGAAGCTGATGCGCTGTCGCGCCGGACTGCGGCCGCAGCACGATCGCTGCGCCGACGGTCTCGCCGAGCTTCTGGTGCGGAATGCCGAAGACGCCGGCCTCGAGCACATCGGGGTGGCCCAACAACGCCTCTTCCACTTCCAACGGCGAGATCTTCTGCCCGCCGCGGTTGATGACGTCCTTGATGCGGCCGACGATGAACAGATAACCGTCGGGGTCGAAATAGCCGAGGTCGCCGGTCCTGAACCAGCCATCCCGGAAGGCGGCTCTGGTCGCCTCGGGATCGTTGTAATAGCCCCGGCTGATGGTCGGGCCGCGCAGCACGATCTCGCCGTGCTCGCCGGCCGGCAGCCGCCGGCCTTCATTATCCATGATCGCGATCTCGGGGCCGGCGGGCAGGCCGACCGAGCCCGGCTTGCGCCGGTGGCGAGGGTTGGCGGCGATCTGGGATGCGCCTTCCGTCATGCCGTAGATCTCGATCACGGGCACGCCGAACCGCGCTTCCAGCCCTTGGAGAATGTCGGGGGTCAGCGAAGCCGATGCCGAGCGGATCACGCGCAGCGAAGAGCCCCGCGTCATCTCTGTGTCATGCTCTGAAGCGGATAGCAGCGCGCGGTGGATGGTCGGCACCGCAGTATACCAGGTCGGCTTCAACTCCTTCAGGCAGGCGAAGAAGGAAACGGGGTCGAAGCCCGCGGTGCAGATAACGCTCGATCCGGCCCCGAGCGCCGTGAGCAGGCCGGATATCAGGGCATGCGCATGAAACAGCGGCAGCATGTTGAGCAGGCGATCCTGCGGCCCGAGCGCGAAGACCACCGCAGCATTGTAGGCCGAAAGACACACGCTCGCATGTGTCAGCGGCACCATCTTAGGGCGAGACGCCGTGCCCGAGGTCAGCAGGATAAAGGCATCATCCTCTCCGCGCGCAGCCCCGCCCACAACGGCAGGCCCAACCGACGGGCCTGCCAATTCGAAGGCGCCAAGACCCTGGCCGCCCCGGGGCGACAGATCGATCACAGCAACCCCCAGCGCGTGCGCGGCGGCCCGGCTTGCAGACCCCGCTTCCGTAGACGTGACGAGAGCGGCAAGCTCCAGCTCGCTGAAATAGCGCTGAAATTCATCCCCGGTCAGGTCCGGATTGACCGGGATGCAGACGGCTGCTGTTGCGACCGCAATGAGGGCCAGCGCGTTATCGACGCCCCGCGGCAATACCACGGCGACGCGATCGGCCTGAGCGATGCCGAGCCTGCGCAATTGATGGACGGTCTCACTGGTGCGCGCGGCAAGCCCGGCATAGGTCACCGCGTCCCGCCCGGGAGCAAGCACCGCAGGCCGATCGGGCGCATTGCGGGAATAAAAATCCAGCATATCGCCGATGCTCGAAAAGGCCTGGATGCACGAAACGGCTTGGCCTCCGGTGCTGCGGCCGGCCGATCCTTGCGACGGTGTGGCTGCGATGTCCGACAAGCTCGTGCCTTTTTGCTCGAGTTGAGCTATTGTTCTCGAACTTCGCAGATCCGTCCAGACCGAGGTCGGGCAAAAGTCCCCAAAATGTGCGCAACCGAACGGAGACACGTCCTTTCTCCTGAGATGCAGCTCGACGGATAATCATGCCGGAGAATAAGCCGGGTTCTGAAACGACAGATGGCTTGAAGCACTGGCTCGAGGAGGCCGGCCTCGGCCAATACGCCGATCTTTTCATCCAGCACCGCATCGGCCTCGATGTCATCCCCGATCTGACCGAAGAAGATCTGGCGAAGCTTGGTCTGCCGATGGGCGATCGCAGGCGCCTGCAGCGCGCGATAGGCTCGCTCGTCCCGATCGCACCGAGCAATCCGGTAGCGGATCGCAGCGTCCCGCCGAGAACGGGCAACGCCGCCGAGCGGCGCCAGCTCACCGCCATGTTCTGCGACATGGTCGGCTCCACCTCGCTCTCCGAGCAGTTCGATCCCGAGGATGTGCGCGACATCATCGGCCGTTTCAGGGAGACCTGCGTCCGGATCGTGAAGCACTATGACGGCTTCGCCGCACGCTATATCGGCGACGCCATCCTGATCTATTTTGGCTACCCGCACGCGCATGAAGACGACGCCGAGCGTGCGGTGCGCGCCGGGCTTGAGATCGTCGAGGCGCTGTCATCGGCGCAGGGCGGCGAGCAGCGAGCGGCGTCCAGCTATACGCCTGCGGTTCGGATCGGAATTGCGACCGGCCTTGCCGTCGTCGGAGACCTGATCGGGCAGAGCACCGAGGAGCGCGATTCCGCCGTCGGCGAAACGCTGAACCTTGCCGCCCGGCTGCAGCCGCTTGCCCCCGTCAATGGGGTGGTCATCGCGTCCTCGACGCAATCGCTGTTGAGGGGAAAGTTCGACTACCAGAACCTCGGCATTCACGCGCTCAAGGGGATATCCGAAAAAGTCCAGGCCTGGCGCGTGGTCCGCCGCGCGCGCACGGAAACACGCTTCGCCGCGGCAATGGGTCCTAGATTGACGCCGCTGGTCAACCGGGAGGAAGAAATCGCCCTGCTGATGCGACGCTGGCAACAGGCCAAGCGGGGTCATGGCCAGGTCGTGCTGCTGTCGGGCGAGCCCGGAATCGGCAAGTCGCGCGTTTTCCAGGAGATTCACGAGCGGATCGCGGGCGAGCATCACGGGCAATTGTCGTTCCAGTGTTCTCCTTATTACACCGGCACCGCGTTCTATCCGTTTATCGAGCAGTTCAAATTCGCGATCGGACTCGATCGCGAAGGCTCTTCGGTGCTGGCGCTTTCAAGCCTCGAAGCGGCCGTGATCGCCGCAAAGGGCAATGTGCAGCAGGTGGTGCCGATCTTTGCTGCGCTATTGTCGATCTCGACCGGCGATCGGCATGCGCTGCCGGAGCTTTCGCCGCAGCAGCACAAGGATGTGACGGTCGCCGCGCTGGTGAACCATCTGGTCGGGCTCGCGCGCGACCAGCCATTGATGATCGCCTTGGAGGATGCCCACTGGATCGATCCGACCTCGCGGGAAGTGCTTGATCTCTTGGTGGAGCGGGCTCAGAACGCAGCCATCCTCGTGATCGTCACCTGCCGCCCGGAATTCAAGCCGAGCTGGAATGCGCATCGCCACATCACGGCATTGACGCTCAACCGGCTCAGCCGGCAACTGCGGACGACGTTGGTCGAGCGGGTCGCAGGCCGGCGGGAACTGCCGAGGGAAGTGGTCGAGGAGATCATCGTCAGGACCGATGGCGTGCCGCTATTCCTGGAAGAGCTGACCAAGGCCGTCATCGAATCCAACCTGCTCACCGAGCGGCATGGGCGCTACGTCTTCACCGGACCATGGCGCCAGCTCTCGATCCCGGCCACCCTGACCGACTCGCTGATGGCGCGCCTCGATCGCATGGGGCCGTTCAAGAAGATCGCCCAGATCGGAGCCACGATCGGCCGCGAGTTCTCCTACGAGATCCTTCGCGCGGTCGCCGAAGCTCCGGCGGAGCAGATCGAGGCAGCGCTTGATCATCTCGAGCAAGCGGGACTGATCGTTTGCCGCGGTCATCCGCCGGATGCGATCTATGCCTTCAAGCATGTGATGATCCAGGACGCGGCGCATTCGAGCCTCCTGCACAGCGAAAGACGAAGGCTGCATTCGCGGATCGCTGAGGTGATTGCGGATCTCTATCCCGAACGTACCGAGCGCGAGCCCGAGCTTTTCGCCTATCACCTGACCGAATCCGGCCAGGCCGAACCTGCCGTTGGTTTCTGGCTGAAGGCGGGCAGGCAGTCCGCAAAGGCGGGCGCCAATCTGGAAGCGATCAGCCATCTCCGGCGCGGCCTCGGCGTCACCCAAAGCCATCCCAAGATGATGCGACGCGACGAAATGGAGCTGGAGCTTCGCACCGCGCTGGGCAACGCCTTGATCGCCGCCAAGGGCTACGCCGCGCAGGAGGTCGAGGAAAACTACGCCCAGGCGCTCGAGCTCGGCCGTCAGCTTGACGATGAGGCAAATGTGTTCGCGGCGACCCGCGGGCTTTGGGTGTACCATTTCATCCGCGCCGATCTGAAGCGCGCCCATGATCTCAGCGTCGAACTCCTGCAATTCGCGAAGCGCGTACGCCCGAACGCAACCGCGCAATCGATGCAGCAGCATGCCGGATATCTGATCGAGGCCCACAGGTCGATCGCCATGACCATGCTCTATCGCGGGCGATTTGCGGCTTCGCACTATCATCTGCAGCGCTGCATCGGGCTCTACACGCCCGAATGGCACGGCGAACTGACCGAGCGGCACGGTATCGATCCTGGCGTCGTGTCGCTGTCCTATCTCGGATATCTCCAGTGGTTTCTCGGCCGTCCCGATGCGGCGCGCCAGCACACCGAGGATGCGATCGTCAACGCCGAACAGCTGCGTCATCCGTTCACGCTCGCCTTTGCCCTCGAGTTCGGCGCCTATCTTTGCCAGCACCTGCGCGATGTCGAGGGCACCATGAACTATTCCGACCGCGCCATGGTGGTCTCGTCGGATCATGGCTTCCAGCATTGGAAGCAGCAGGCAGGCATTCTGCGCGCATGGGCGATGGTCGAACTCGGCGATATCGACGAAGGGCTGAAGCAGATGCGGGTGGGACTGGAGGGCTATGAAGCCATGGAGGCCTGGCTGGCGACCTGCTGGTTCAGGAGCCTGCTCGCGACTGCCTATGCGAAAGTCGGCCGCCTGGAAGCGGCACTGCGGACGCTGGACGGCGCACTCGCGGTTGCGAGGCGCACCGGTGACCATTTCTTCCTCGCCGAGGTCTATCGCCTGCAGGGTGAAACGACCTTTGCTCAAGGCGGGCTCGCTGTGGCCGACGACGTCGAGGAGCTGTTCCGCCGTTCGATCGAGCTGGCCCGCGAGCAGAGCGCGCTTGCATGGGAATTGCGATCGGTCGTCAGCCTGGCACGCCTTTGGCGCGATGCCGGCAGGCGCGAGCAGGCCGTTGAACTGCTCGTGCCTGTTACAGCGCAGTTCGCGGAAGGCTTCCTTACGCCGGACCTGAAGGACGCGTGGAATCTGATGGAGGAACTCGGCGCGAATCCGTCAAGGCAGCATCCATGGGCCAACCAGACAGGGCTACACCAGGCCGGATGAGCGATCTGGCGGCGGCAAGACGACGCTACGCGCAAGCGATCCGGCAACGCGAGCAGATTTCGTCGGCGCGCCTGCTGCGGGCTTTCGCCACGGTGCCGCGCGAGCACTTTGCGGGCGATGGCCCTTGGCGCATCCGGCGCGAGGTCGGACGCGGCTACAGCTCCACCGCCGACGCCGATCCCGTTCATCTCTACGACGACGCGCTGGTGGCGATCGATGAACGGCGCAAGCTCGACACCGGACTGCCGAGCTTGTGGGCGCATTTCTTCGATGTTCTCGACATCAAGGCGAACGAGCGCGTGGTGCAGATCGGCTGCGGGCTCGGCTATTATTCGGCGATCCTGTCCAGGATCGTCGGCGCGCAAGGCATGGTCCTTGCCATCGACTGTAACAAGACATTGGCCAGCCGTGCCGCCGCCAATCTGAGGCGATACAGCAATGTCGAGGTGATCCACGGCGACGGCTGCAACGACGTCGGCGGCCCGGCCGATGTGATCGTCGTCCATGCCGGCTTCAATCATCCGCATCCGCTGTGGATCGAATCGCTCCGCCGCAACGGCCGCCTGCTGGTCCCGCTGACCAAGCGGGGCCGGGCCGGCATCGTCATCAAGATCACCCGCCTCGCCCGCTGCTATCAGGCCGAAGTCGTCAGGGGCATCAGGATCATCCCGGGCAAAGGCCGAGGCGGAACCGCGCTCGACGAACGCGTGACGGACTGGTGGCAACGCGCCGTCGCCCTCGCACCGCTGCGGTTTCAAAGCATCGAACAGGGACTGCCGTCTGAGCGGAAACCGCGACCTACTTAGAGCGTGATGACGTTTCTTCGAATCGTCTCACGCTGCCCACTTTTCCGGATCATGCTCTGGCGACTTCCGACGAGCGCAATTGGGAGCACGTCACCCTCTGCACGCCAAGCCGACCGCCCCTGCGCATAGCGGACGTCATCTGGATCGCTTCTTGATCTTCCTCAAAGCGGCGCAGCATTCATCGCGCCAAGCGCTGACGAGCGCCGGCTGAGCCGACGCGAGAGTCAGGGCGATCGCGCGTTTCCAAGAGCCAGGAACAGCGTCTGTTGCCACCGATCGCTTTCGATTTGATCGAGCACGGCAAGATCGAGCATCGGCCGCAAGGCACTGCCTTTCGGCAGCACGATCGCATATCGCTCGCTGCTGAAGCTGGTATCGACGACTCGGATCGAGCCTGAGAAGTCGTTACGAACGATCCAGGCCAGCAGCGGCTTGTCATGCACGAAGGCATCGATCTGACCGCGGCTCAGTGCGGACAGGCCGCTTTGAGCGTCGGGAAATGCTCGGAACGAAAGCTGCTGGCGCGTGAGGTAGTCGCTTGTCGGAGAGTTCGCGACGGCGCCGACGCGCACGGATCGCAGGTCGTTGAAGCTGTGGACTGCGCCTTGCAGTTCCCTGCGCGTGAGGGTGGAGGTGATGCCGGCGGTGAACACGGCTATCGCGATCACGGAAGCGATCATCCACCCGGTCGCGACGATCCGCCCGGGAAGCGTTGCCGGTGCATTCGCTGCGGCTCCGGCCTGCGTCATGGCAATGGTCGACCACCAGAAGCTGGAGCCGAGCCCCTTGGCGCCCCCGCCGAAATGTTCCGTCTTCCGCCGCTCCAGCAGCCAAATGATGAAGCCCACCGCCATCGCAAAACAAAGCAGCAGACCGACAGCCTGGAAGAAGCCGAAAGAGAGAAGCGCCCGTCCGATCGAGACCCAGGGGCTCTCGTTGAGAGCCACCGCAATCCCGAGTCCGGTGTTGTAGAAAGGTTGGGTGAAATCGACATCGCGTGCACGTGCAGCGGTCACGGTTACGGCCGCGACGCCGGCGTCGAAGGTGCCTTTCGCGACGCCATCCAACAGATCCTGCACACTCTGCGTCTCAACCAGGCGAAACTTAAGATGCGCCCGATCAGCGATTCGTCTCCAGAGCTCAATGCTGATACCGCCCCAAGTCCCGTCCGGCTGCTTCATCGCGAAAGGCGGGGCTTCCTTGGTCGCCACCACCAATTCTTTGTCAGGGGCTATGCCCTGCGCGCGGACCGCGCTGCAGACGAGCGCAAGGATCGCCAGCGGTAAGAGACATGTCAGAACCGATCGAAGCGACAAAATCACTGGTTCGCCTTGAGGGTGCCGATGTCGCCGCTCTTCACGTTCACCACGGCAGCGACGCTTCCTGCCCAAGCCGACGACATGATCGGGTGGAGTAGCGCGCATTCATTTTCGAACTCCAGCGGATTCACCGTACGCCTCGGCTTCTCCCCCGAATCTCGGAACCCAAGAAGATCCACGCGAGTCCGGCTCTGCAATTCTTACTAGAATGATGGCAATTTGGCGCGCCACTCAGAACAAATTACGATCCGCCCTGCTTGGCAGGCCTCAGCCCGGCCTATTCCAGCCACCGCGTGGCAACGAAGCTGCTTCGCTATCGCAAGAACTGTCTGAATCGCCAGAGGGAGAACCCGAACAAAATCGCTCCGATGGCCAGCAGCGCGGCGATCTGCGGCCAGACGACGTCGAATCCGGCGCCGCGGAACAGCACGGCCTGGGCGAGAATGACGAAGTGAGTGTTGGGCGCGGCGAGCATGATGTTCTGGATGATCTCGGGCATGCTCTCGCGCGGCGTCGTTGCGCCTGACAACATCTGCAGCGGCATCAGCACCAGCATCATCAGCAGGCCGAACTGCGGCATGGTTCCGCCGACCGTCGCCAGAAAGATGCCCAGGCTGGTCATGGCGAAGATGTAGAGCGCGGTGCCGAACAGGAAAAGCGGAATCGAGCCTCCGATCCGGACCGACAGCAATCCCTGCACCACCAACACGAGCGCAACGCTGGAGGCCAGAAGCACGACGAGTCCCATCGACCAGATCTTGCTCGCCATGATCTCGAATGGCGTCACCGGCATGACGAGCAGGTGCTCGATGGTCCCGTGCTCGCGCTCGCGGATCAGCGCGGCTCCGGTCAGAATGATCGACAGCATGGTGATGGAGGAGATGACGTTGTTGATGGCGCCGAACCAGCCTTTGTTGAGCTCCGGGTTGAAACGCGCGCGCAGGGCGAGCTCGATTGGCAGAGGCGCGGCCGAGCGATAGCGGGCCAGAAACTCGCTGACCTCCTCGTTCACGATGGTCTGGATGTAGCCGCTCCCGGTAAAGGCCTGCGACATGCGGGTCGCATCCACGTTGAGCTGGATGGCCGGCGATCGCTGGGCCAGTAGATCGCGCTGGAAGTTCGGCGGAATGTTGAGCGCGAAAGTGTCGAGACCCGCATCCATGCGGATGTTCACGTCCGACTGCGGAATCAGGCGCGGTATCGTGAAATAGGGTGGATTGAACGCCGTGATGATGCGCGTCGATGCCGGCGAGTTGTCCTCGTCGACGATGGCGAGCGCAGCCTGGTTCAAGGTCTCAGGCTGCGACCTGGAAGCGGTATAGATGGAGATCGTGAAGGCATAGACGATCAGGATCATCAGCATCGGGTCGCGCAGAAGACCCCGCAATTCCTTGATGCCGAGCTGGACGACGTTGGCGATATCCATGTCTAGCTCGCCTGCTTCTTCAAGAGCACCACGCCGACACCAAGCAGCACCGGGATGGTTATGAGCAACGCAATGAACTCGGCCGACAGGTCGCCGAAATCGAGCCCTTTCGAGAAAGTGCCGCGCGTGATGGTGACGAAGTGCGCGGTCGGGTAGATCCGCCCGATGACGGCGCCAGCGCCCTGGAGGGACGACACCGGATCGACCAGGCCCGAATACTGGGTGGCAGGAATCATGGTGAGCAGCGCAGTCGCGAAGATCGCGGCGATCTGGCTGGTCATGAACGCCGATATCACAAGCCCCATCGCCGTCGTAATAGTCACGTAGAGAAGCGCCGCGACGGTGAACGCCGGGAAACTGCCCGTGAATGGAACGCGAAAGACGAACACGGCAAAGGCGGTCAACAGGAAGAAATTCAGCATGGCGAGCGCCACATAGGGAAGCTGCTTGCCGACGAGAAACTCCAGCCGTGTCACTGGCGTCACATAGAAATTGATGATCGATCCAAGCTCCTTCTCGCGCACGACGCTTAGCGTCGCCAATATCGCAGGTATGATCAGCAGGAGGATCGGGATCACGGCGGGAGCCATCGCCACAATGCTCTTGAGGTCGGGGTTGTACCGAAAACGTGTCTCGATCTGGAAATTGCCGGACGCCGCGGCGTTGCCGTATAGCAGCCGGGCCCGTTCCGTCAGCCATTGGGCATGCATCGCCTGCACATAGCCCCTCACCGTCTCCGCCCGCGAAGGCATGGCGCCGTCAATCCACGCGCCGATCTGAACGTTGCTGCCGCGCGCCACGTCGCGCCCGAACCCCGGCGGGATCTCGAGCGCCAGGCTCAGCTCACCGCTGCGCATGCGGCGGTCGAGATCGTCGTAGTCGGTGATCGCTGGCAATTCGGTGAAAAAGCGCGATCCGGAAATCTGCAGGACATAATCACGGCTGATCCCGCTTTCGTCGCGGTCCATGACGGCGAAGGACAGGTTCTCGACATCCATGTTGATGCCGTAGCCCATCACGAACATCAGAATGAGGCTGCCGAGAATGGCCAGCGTGGCGCGGATCGGGTCGCGCCGCAGTTCGAGCGCCTCCCGATGGGTGTAGGCGAACACGCGCCGCAGGTCGAAGAAGCGCATAAGCCGGTGGTGTGCCGCACCGGTTTGGTCGCCCGGCAAAGCCGCGGCCGGTGCGGCGACCTGCAGCCTGGCATCCGTCCTGCCGATCGCGTCCTGCAGATAGGCGACGAAAGCCTCTTCGAGACTGCCGCCGCCGCGCTGCTCGGCAAGCCTGGCCGGCGTGTCGCTGACCAGCACCCTGCCCGCGTGCATCAGAGAGATGCGGTCACAGCGCTCGGCCTCGTTCATGAAATGGGTCGAGACGAAGATCGTGACGTCGTCCTTGCGGGATAGATCCGACAGGATTTGCCAAAAGCCGTCGCGCGCCACCGGATCGACGCCGGATGTCGGCTCGTCTAGAATCAGGATGTCGGGTGCATGGATCATCGCCACTGCAAGTGAGAGGCGCTGGCGGACACCAAGGGGCAACGCATCGGGCAATGCGTCGATGACGTCGACGAGGTCGAACCGCCGCGTCATCTCCTGGACACGTCCCTCGATCGTGTCAGGGGCAAGCCGGAACAGTCGCGCATGTAGCTCAAGGTTCTGCCGGATCGTCAGTTCGGAATAGAGCGAGAAGGCCTGCGACATGTAGCCGACGCGGCGCCGGACATCCATGTCGTTGGTGTCGACCTCATGGCGGAATAATTTTGCGGTGCCTTCGCTGGCGGGCAACAGTCCGGTCAACACCTTCATGGTCGTGGTCTTGCCGCAACCGTTTGAGCCGAGAAAGCCGAAGATTTCGCCGCGGGGAATGCGGAAGCTCACATTGTCGACGGCGGTGAAATCGCCGAACTTCACGGTAAGCTGCTCGGCCTCGATCGCGATGTCGTCCGCGTGTTCGCTTGATCGAGGCGGAATCACCACTTCCGTGTGATCCCGCCGCTGCTCCTCCGGAAGCAGCGCAATGAAGGCGGCATCGAGATTATCAGCACCGGTCTGCCGCAGCAGGTCGGCGGGCGCGCCGGTAGCGAGCACGCGGCCTTCGTTCATTGCAACCAGCCAGTCAAAACGCGCCGCCTCCTCCATATAGGCGGTCGCGACAACGACGCTCATGCCCGGGTGGCTCTTGCGGATCTCATCGATCAGCTCCCAGAACTGGCGGCGCGAGAGCGGATCGACGCCGGTGGTCGGCTCATCCAGGATCAGGAGGTCGGGATCATGGATCAGCGCGCAGCAAAGGCCGAGCTTTTGCTTCATGCCGCCCGACAGCTTGCCTGCTGGCCGATCCGCGAAAGGAGCAAGCCCCGTTCCTTTCAGAAGCTGATCGATCCTCTCCTCGCGTTCGCTTTTGCCGTGGCCGAACAGGCGGCCGAAGAAGTCGACATTCTCGAACACCGACAGCGTCGGATAAAGGTTCTTGCCGAGACCCTGCGGCATGTAGGCGATCTGGGGGCACGTCAGCATCCGGTGCGCGGCATCGCTCATGTCTCCGCCGAGCACATCTACACGCCCTTGCTGCACCGCGCGAGCCCCGGCGACAAGAGACAGCAGGCTGGACTTGCCCACGCCATCGGGTCCGATCAAGCCAACCATGCGCGCGGCAGGAATATCGAGCGTGATGCCAGCAAGTGCGCGCGTCTTGCCGTAGGACAGTTCGACCGCATCCAGGCGTATCACTGGCGACGGGCGGGTCTCCCCTGCGGTCGACGGATCGCTCATTGGACGAGTCTCTCAGTAAGCCGCGCCGGCCACTCGGCTTTGGGGTCAAGCTGGACAAAGGCCCTGCCTGGAAGCCCGGTCTTGACCTGTTCGATGTTTCTGCGCAGCAAGTCCGGCGAGATATGCGCCCTGATGCGGAACATGAGCTTTTGACGCTCCTCCTCCGTTTCCACCGTCTTGGGCGTGAACTGCGCAACGTTGGCGACGAAGCTCGCCTTGGCGGGAATGACATGTTGGGGCGCGGCATCCAGCACGATGCGGACATCTGCACCAATTGCGACGCGCCCGGCCTGCGCGGTGGGCAGGAAGAAGGTCATGTAGACGTCGCCGAGATCGACGAGATTGAGCACGCGACCGCCGGCGGCAAGGACTTCGCCCGGCTGCGCCACGCGAAACTGCACGCGCCCGTCGCGCGGTGCTATCAAGGTGCTGTCGTTGATGTCGGCCTTGATACTCTCGATGGCCGCCTTTGCCGCGTCGATTGATGCTTCGGCGTCGACCACTTGCGCCTGGGTGGAACTGATGGCGGCCTCCGCCGCCGCACGCTGAGCCTCGGCCGCGGCCACCGCAGCCTTCGCCCCCTCGGCGGCCGCACGATCGTCGTCGAGCGTCTGTTGAGGCACGGCGTTGGTTCTGATCAATTGCTCGGATCGCCGCAGCCTTCGGTCGGCCGTATCCAGCTCGGCGTTGCGCTGCGCAATCACTGCGGTGGCGGCTTTTCGCTCGGCTTCTCGCTGGGCGACGAGACTCTTGGCGGTATCGACACCGATGATCGCGCGGCGCAATTGCGCTTCGGCTTGACGGAGCTGGGCGTGGAGCTGCGTCGTGTCCATGCGCGCGAGCACTTGTCCGACTGTGACAAAATCGCCCTCTCTGACCAGGATCTCCTGGATGCGCCCCGGCGTCTTGGTGGCAATATCGATTTCGACCGCTTCGATGCGGCCGTTACCGCTGGCGATTCCCGGCGGGAGATTGTCGCTCGCGAGCCTCTGCCAGGCGTAGTAGCCACCTGCGGCCAAAAGTACGGCGAGCAGGATGATCAGCCAGCGGTTTCGGCCTTTTCTCATTGCCGACGGACCTCATCCATTACATCTGGACACATGGTCCATTGCCGGCGCGCTAAGAGGTCGCGCGCGCCGAGCCGTTGTTCACCCGGCCGCCATTGGGAACCGTATCAAGACTGATCGTAGCTCCCATCCGCCAACACCGACATCCGACAAAACCCTGAGCCAAAGCTCAGCAATGTTCCGAATTGCTTCGATAGGAAGATTTCGCGGCTGCGCTATCGCAGCCCTCTTTCGCCAAGGGTCAAATGGGTCACCGTCGCCGCGAGATTGACGCCGATCGCACGCTCGACGAAAAGCGGCTGCAGGACGACGCTTCGGCGCGAGCCGCCGATCAGCGCGTTGGCGCCAAAGCTGGGTCCCAGCGCAACATTGGCGCTGGCTCCCACATAGCTGCCGCGCATGGTGCCGGGACCAATCCGCGAGTTCTTGGCAAAGACGGCCCAGGATAGAACGCCACTTCCGGTGACGCCGAGGTCAAGGCCGACACGCCTTATCCGTCCTGCGTAAATGTAGCGTTGCGACGAACCTCGCCGGTAGAATACGCAACGTAGTGATTGCGTCGATCCCACAAGGAATCCAATCCGCGGGCTGCTCGAACACAACAGCCGACCGACCCTGAATATCTCGCCTTGCGCCGGCGTTGCGAGGGTGGAAATTGAAGCGAAAACGCACAAGGCGCCAAGCAACCGTATCGTCTGCATCTCAGGCCTCGACTTGATCTTCGGTGTTGTGAGGTGCGGCCGCGCGGCCATAGCTAAGCCAGAACGTCATGCCGATGCCGATCAGGAATACGGCCGCAAGCAGGAAGAAGATCACCGACTGCTTCAGCCAGGAGAGCGCCAGAACTGCGGCACCCATGGCGATGCCGAGGAAGCAGATCTGCGGGGACAAAAGGCTAAGGCCGGCGAGGAAGGTGCCGAGCGCCAATAGGGTCAGAAGCACCAGGCTGGTAGCCGGCGTGGGGAGCAGCTGTTGAACGCTGGAGACAAGCATGATGTTCATCGTCACCAGGACGGCCACCCAATGAAGCGCCTGGGTCCAGATCAACCGAAACTGAGCCTGCTTGCTGCCGAGCTCGGGCCATTTGGTCACGACGCAGACCACAGCGACGGCAAGCGCCAGGAACTCCCAATAACCTACAAGCGGCTGATGCGAGATATTGGTATAGGCGACGCCTGCGATGGCGAGCACGAGTGCGACGACATAGGGTAACCGCCTCCATAGAAGATCGGCTCTTCCCGAACCGGTCGAGGCAGGCGCGCCCTCGCTCCGCTGCCCGTTAGTCTCGCTCATCGAACATCCACCGCTGTCGGATTCGTTCCTGTACTGCGTTTGGATCAGTCATCGATCGCTCAAGTTACGTGAACGGATTGGGCCTGTCGTGCCACACAATCGGCCGGCTAGCGGTTCAGTTGGCCGACGACCGCCCTGCAGGGGCATAGGTGCGAACCCGCCTGCTGCCGAAATGCGGATGCCGTCCGCCGCGGTGGCGCCAATGGCGATGCTTGTGTGGGTTCATATTTGTATTCGGTGTTGCGCTCTTTTGCGCAGCCGCGCCTTGGTCAGTCGATTGGGCCACGGACAGGCTTGGCGGCGCTGCGATGGCTGCAACTACGCCGACGATCAGAGCGCCGACCACGAGTCGGATGTTCATGCACGCCTCCATATTTCCCATCGGCGATAGTGCAAGCGCTAAGGGCGGCAAGGAATGCGGGATGCCGGCAGCCGATGACTACGATCCTATCGTCGACTTTGCCGCGCGCACATCCGGGATTCTATGTAGGAGCGGGCGGCAGAAACTGCGGATCGCGGCCATGCTGCGCGACGTCCGATATCAGGAGGCGAGCCGCCCGAAAGCAATATCGCATCCGCTTCGACAAGTGGCGACGAGCGGCGACCCCAGTGAATAAGGCATCTCCTCCAGCGACAACGCCCTGCACCGAAACAGCGTAGTTCCCGCCCCCGAATATCGGGTGATTATCTGATATCCTGCATCGGGCCATCACCATAGGCTTGGCTATCCCGTGCTGGGCGCGGTCGAGAGGAGGCAAGCCATGTCAAACTATGACCAGGATACAGTCACCTCCGGTGCGATTAGCAGCGATGCCATCGCGGTCGATGTCGGCCTCCGCAACTACATGCTGCGCATCTACAACTACATGGCCGCAGGTGTCGGCCTCACTGCTCTTGTCGCCTGGCTGACTTATCAGCTCACCGGCCCGGCATTACTGCAGAATCCGCTGATGTGGATCTTCATCCTGGCGCCGCTGGCCCTGGTGTTCTTCATCAGTTCACGCATCCATACGCTATCGGCGACAACGGCACGTTGGTTGTTCTTTGTCTATGCAGCCCTGGTCGGCGTGTCGCTCTCGACCTTGCTCCACATCTACACAAGTTCCTCGATCACACGCGTGTTCTTCATCGCCGCCGCAACGTTCGGAGCGCTCAGCATCCTTGGGTACACCACCAGGCGCGACCTGTCCGGACTGGGCACCTTCCTGTTCATGGGCTTGATTGGCGTCATCATCGCAAGCGTGGTCAACCTGTTCCTGCGCTCGACCGGACTTGACTGGCTGATCTCGATCGTGGGCGTCGGCATCTTTGCCGGCCTGACTGCCTATGATACGCAGCGCATCAAGGCGATGTACGACTCTGGGGACGATGAAACTTCCGCAGGCCGCAAGTCGGTACTTGCCGCGTTGTCGCTCTACCTCAATTTCATCAACCTGTTCATGATGATGCTGCGCCTTGCGGGCACTCGGCGTTAAAGCGTTTCTCCAGAGCTTCGGCTCTGATTCAATCAGAACCGCAAGATGCACGAGACGCGAAGGCGATATGCGGTTAGTGCCAATCACGAATGGCAGCGCCTCATTCGCCGCCGTCCCACTCGCGACTGGTGCAGCGCAAGAATTCGCAAGTTCCAATCCAAAGATTGCTCCACGTCAATGGCGCTTTGCTACCTGACGGTGTATGGTGCGGACTGGGTATCCGATCGGGTCAGGGAGATTGGTCGAGGCAAGGGCGGCTCTCAGCATCGAGAGCCGCGTGGAAGGCGAATGCGTACCGTGAAGCAACATAATGCTCCTACGTGCGGATCGGATCGAACCAATGCACAGGGATGGCCAGGCATTGGCGCAGCAAGCGCGAGCGATCGGCTGTACTGGAAACTAGCCTCCGACCTTCTCTTTGTGGTGCGCCCTTCATGTGAAGGGCGCTTTGTTTATGAAGATATAAACCCGGCGTTCGAATCTCTTGTTGGGATCGCGTCGGAAGACATCCGGGGGATGGCCGTTTGCGACTGCATGGGGAAGCAGGATGCCAGGTCCGTTCACGAGGCGCTTGATGCTTGTCGCGCCGGAGGTGCCGAGGTTCGGATCCGGCATCGGCTCGCGCTCGGGGGATCCCCACGAACTGTCGAGACAATCGTTGCCCCAATCTGCGGTCCCATGACCGGCTGCATTGCCACCTTTATCGGTAGCCATCGGATCATGGACGGAGCGTCCTCCCACGACCTTGCAGCCATCTCGGACGGTCGTGCAAGCATGGGCGCCACGCTGGTTTCCATTCAGGAAGACATGCAGCAGCGCATTGCCTCCGACCTCCACGATTCGACCTGCCAGCATTTGATCGCCGCAAGCCTCGGGCTCATGCGGATGCGGAACAGCTTGAGTGAGCCGACCAATGCCGAGCGGCTTTGCGACGATATCGATGCGTCGATCGATCAGGCAATCAAGGAAATTCGGGCCTTTGCCTACCTGCTGCACCCGCAAAATCTGACGGTTGCCGGGCTGAAGGCAGCAATCGAGAGATATGCGGAAGGGTTCGCGGCGCGCACATCGTTGAGAGTCGATGCCAGCATCTCGCCCGAGATCGATCGCGTACCTTACGACACGCAGCGCTCCCTGCTGCGGGTGGTCCAGGAGGCGCTGACGAATGTCTTTCGTCATGCAAGAGCAACGAAAGTCGAGATCGCGATCGAGACGACCGATGACCATTTCCGGCTGAGGGTCAGCGATAATGGGCGCGGCATGCCGCTCGACCAGGCACTCGGCGGCGCGATGGCAGGGCCGCCCGGCGTCGGAATTCCCGCAATGAAGGTGAGACTGCAGCAGATCGGAGGTACCCTCGAAATCCGCTCCGAGCCGGGACCGGGGCAGCCCGGCACGACATTATCCGCGGTGTTCCCGCGCGGTCCGGCGACCGAAAAATCGCCGCCGGCCAAGGGCCGCCCCCGCCATCATGGTCCGCGCAAACGGGTTCACTGATCGTACAGCCGAACTCGCGTCACTGGTGCCGGTCGAGCCTGCGACGCAACACGAGTGGGAGCTAACCCGCCATGAAGCGCTTTCTTATCGCCGACGATCATGAAGCGGTGCGGTCGGGACTACGCGCGGTTCTGGAGCAACGTGCCGACTGGGAAGTCGTTGCTGAGGCGAACGACGGCAGCAAGGCCCTTGCCGAGGCGATCGCAAACCAACCCCATGTCGCAATCGTCGATTTCTCCATGCCGCGCATGACGGGAGTGGAGGTCGCGCGGCGGATCAGGGAGTATCGCCTGCCAACCGAAGTATTGATCTTCACGGTCCACAATTCCAGCCTGCTGGCCCAGGAGGCATTCGAGGCAGGCGCCCGGGCATTCGTATTGAAATCGGATGCCAACAGGCTGTTGTTGGCGGCGGTTGAGTCGCTTCTGGCGCATAAACCATTTTGCACCGAGAGCTGTTCGCCTGAATCGAACGAGGTCTCGACCGGAGATCGGGACAGGCTCTCGCCGCGGGAGCGATTGGTCGTCAAGCTGATTGCGGAGGGCTACAGCAACAAAGGCATTGGCGCCATCCTGAACCTCAGCGTCAAAACCGCCGAAGCGCACCGGGCGGCCGCGATGCGCAAGCTGGATATCCACTCGACGGCGGATCTGGTCCGCTACGCGGTTCGCGCCCGCCTGCTGGAAGCATGACACGCCAAAGCATGATCCGGCGCTTGATGTTCCGGCTTGTTCTGCCATGAGCCCGGGAGGCTAAGCTGACCTCAGTATATTTCCCGCGAAATCCGAGGGTTTTGCGGGATAACTGCCGGAAAGCCAATCGGTATGATTCTGACCTCGCTGTCGGCTATCGCTATCGACCGTTCCAGCGCAAGGGAACGACGCCATGAAACGCATCCTGATTGCGGATGATCATGAAGTCGTACGTTCCGGGCTTCGCGCGATCGTTGAAACGCGCTCCAATTGGATTGTAACTGCAGAAGCTCCCGACGGTGAGCAGGCGATCGCATTGGCGTTGGAAACGAGACCGGACGTCATCATCGCCGACTATTCCATGCCCCTCGTAAACGGACTGGAAGTCAGCCGCCGCATCAAGACGCTTCGTCTGCGTTCGGAAGTGTTGATCCTCACCATGCATGAAAGTGAGGAGATTTTGACCGAGGCTCTTCTGACCGGGGTACGTGGCTTCCTGCTCAAATCGGACGCCAGGAAGCATCTCATTTCAGCAATCGAAGCTCTGCTCGACGGCCGACCTTACTTTACCAGCGTCGTGTTGGAGAAATTGCTGACCGACTACCAGCTCAACAAACAGAACAAGTCCAGTGCGCTCCTCACATCGCGGGAGCAGAACGTCGTGCAGTTGATTGCAGAGGGGCATACCAACAAGGCCATCAGTTCCATCTTGAAGCTTAGCGTGAAGACTGTCGAAACCCATCGGGCGTCCGCCATGCGCAAGCTTGGCATGTCATCCACAGCCGAGCTGGTTCGCTATGCGATTCGCAAGAAGCTGGTTGCGCCCTGAGGCGCAGACAATTCGAGCGGCAGTCGTCGCGCCGGGTTACGCAGCGAGTATTGGATCATTGGCTGGAGTTCACACGGCCCCGCCGGTGATATCGCCCGAATGCCACGCGCGGATTGACGGCGCATATGGCCCCTCGCCCCGACGCCGCGGCCATACATGCCGCCCGCGTGCGGAAGGAGCAATCTCCCGGAATCCCAGTGGTTCGAGATTGCAGGCAATAGGGATAGTCCCGTGCCGTAGCGGGACCAGCTTCGGCAATCCAGATCAAGCCGGCCGCAGATAAGAGTGCCATCAGGTAGCGCATGAGATCACCTCGCTCATTGAGGATATCTCCATAGTGCCGAAGGAGGACGCGCCTGAAAATACATGATTCCCCGGGGGCGAGCTTGACAAGATTCCCTAGAGCGCGCCGATCACGATCGCGCCACCGAATTCTGAAGCCACGACGCGGGTGTCGAGAACAGGCATTACGGGTCCAGACCTTCCGTAGGATGGGTGGAGTCCCATGCTTTTCAAAGATCTCGATGGCAGCGAAGCTGTCACCAACTCGATCAGCGCAGATTCACGCCCCTCGTGCATCGCGGATTGCCTGGGCGACTTTCGTCGCCTGCGACACCCGTCCGATTCGCGCGCCCGTGACGATCTTTTTTCGGCGCGTGCTCAAGCGCGGCACCATGCCTTCGTTGGCGGTCGATCCGGCGGAGGGATAGGGAATGAAGTCCGCGGCCCGACGCAGCGCGAGAGCCTTTCGAGCCGCTTCGACATTGGCGGTGCGAGCTGCCAAATTGTGAAGACGCCTGAGCTCGCTGTTCACCCGCTTCAGTGCCGCGGCAAAGACCTGCTTGCGTTGTGATGGACGATCGGCAGTTCCGGGGAAGTTCGCGCCGCGAGGCTGGCCTTTCCCGCGCGTCTCTCGCCGCTTTTGTCGGCCGAGCGTTCGCTCCTTGTCGCGCATCTTGCGCAAGCGGGATCGCATGTCCGCAAGATCAGCCGGCTCGACGTCATAGATGGCGGGATGATGCGTGAGGCGGATCGTCTCGTATTCGTCGTGACTGAGGAGGCTGCGTTCGAGTTTGCATGGGACCGACATTTCCTGTTCCTCCGTTGAATCTGTCGATGCTCACATGAACGGTATCATCCAAGTTTAGCGACGCGTGTGGGTGGCATGTGATGCTCGCATAAGGCTGTAGGATTTGCCATCTGCCGTCCCTTCGCCTGTCAGCAACTTTCTGTGTTCGTCATTCAGGTCGCCGCTATCAGCGATCCGCAAAAATGCTGTTGGGTTCTGATCGTTATCGATTTGAGTTTTGCTCCGCCTTGTGCTTCTTTGCACGCGTCATCGGTGCCCTTTGTAGGGTGAAACGGGAACGCGGTGCGGGAATCTTCCCCAATGCCGCGGCTGCCCCCGCAACTGTAAGCGGACTATTTGCGATCCGGATGCCACTGGGCCTGCCAAGCAGGTTTGGGAAGGCGGATCGCGAGACGACCGCAAGCCAGGAGACCGGCCGTTGACGGGTATCAACTCGTTCGACGGTGGGTCGGCGGAAGGGCATTAATGAACTTGCGGCGTTTTCTTGCCGGGTGTGCGGCCGTTGCTGCGTGCGGTCACACTGGCGCCATGGCCCAATCGGGTCCCGAACAGCTTCCTGCTGTTGTCATCAATCCGGAGGTCCGGTCCAAGCCGGCCCCGAGGAATAGGCAAAGGTCTTCAACGACCCATCCTGCGCGCCCGGCGCCCGGTAACGAGGCGCCGGCCGCGACTCCCGAAGTGGTCGTGACTCCCGACCGTACACTGGAGCCGGCGAGCCGGACCGGAAGCTCGGTCAGCGTGGTCACGCACGAAATGCTCGCGACCAGCAATCCGACCTCGCTCGTCGATGCGCTGCGGACCGTGCCGGGACTCGATATCACCGAAAGCGGCGGACCAGGCGCGACGACCAATGTGCGCTTGCGCGGCGCCAATACCGGCCAGGCGCTGGTCATGATCGATGGCATCAGGGTCAACGATCCGACCGCCGCCAGCGGCGACTTCGATTTCGCGATGTTCGCCCCGGGCGCGATCCAGCGGATCGAGGTGCTGAAAGGACCGCAGAGCGCGCTCTACGGATCTGACGCGATCGGCGGCGTCGTCAACATCATCACCAAGAAGGGCACCGGTCCGGCACAACTCGACGTCAGCACCGAGGGCGGAAGCTACGGCACTCCGAGCACCAGCGCAGCGCTGACCGGAACCTCTGGGCCGTGGTCCTACGCGTTCACGGGAAGCGGGCAGCACAGCAACGGCTTTTCACGCTACGGCTATCGCATCCCCGCGCTCGAAGCCAAGTATGGCCCGCTCGAGCGCGATGGCTTCGACCGCGTCGGCGGTTCGGCACGCGTCGGCTACGATTCCGGCGAAGGCGTACGCCTGGAGACGGGCATGCTGGCCTCATTCACGCGGTCCGCCTATGATCAGGCCTCCGGAACGTTCCCGGACACGCCGTCGAGCGCGACGCGCCTGCTCGAACAGGTCTGGGGACGTGCGTCGTTCGACACGTTCGGCGGCATTCTCACCCATAGCGTGAGCGCATTTGAGACGCATATCGACCGCTCGTTCGACGACGTCACCTACAAGATCAACAAGCTGCCGCAGAACACGACATCCATCCTCTCCAATTTCGTCGGCGACAGCACGGGCCTGGAATATCAGGGCAACCTGAAGGTCGGCCCGCTGGGATCGCTCATCGTCGGATCCCGTGTGCAGCATGAAACGGCGAGCACCTCCACCACCAACCTATTGCCGATTCCTGGAGCGTCGACGCCACAGCTCGCAGGCACGCAAGACACCAATTCAGTGTTTGCGCTCTGGCAACTGCCGATCGGCGAGCGGCTCAACATCACGATGGGCGGCCGGGTTGACGACGTCGTCGATGTGGCACGGTTCGAGACATGGCGAACCACCGCGGCTTACACGATCGCCGAGACCGGCACCAAGCTGCATGCGAGCGCCGGGACAGGCGCCAAGGCCCCGACGCTCTATCAGCTCTATGCGCCGACCTATGGCAATTCCGCGCTCAGTCCCGAGGAGAGCTTCGGCTACGATGCCGGCATCGACCAAAGCCTGTTCGGAGGCCGCGTTGTGGTTTCGCTGACAGGCTTCGGCAACAGGTTCAGCAACCTGATCGACTTTGTGACCGATCCGGCGCACCCGCTCGGGCACTACGTCAACGTCTCGCGTGCCGAAACCGACGGACTGGAACTAGGGGTCAACGTCGATATCCTGCCGGGCTACCTGAAATTCAACGCCGCCTATACCTATCTGCAGGCTAAGGATCTCTCGACCGGCCTGACGCTGGCGCGCCGGCCGGAAAACCTGGCGAGATTCTCGTTCCCGATCACACCGATCGAGGGCTGGCTGATCGAGCCACGCGTGCTCGCGGTATCCACGCGCTACAGCGGTTCAAACGAGACGCTACCACTCGCCCCTTACGTCCGCGTCGACCTCTACACCGAATACAAGATCGATGAGACCTGGAAGGTGTACTTGCGCGGCGAGAACATTTTCAATGAGCACTATCAGGAAGTGTACAACTATGGCACGACCGGACCTGCGGCTTACGCCGGGTTCAGTGCCCACTGGTGAAGCGGATGTGATGATGCGCGCGCGGGGTGCGCTATTTGACCGAACCAAGCGCGCTGGCCAGGCGATCGAGACCATCGTCCGACGCAAGGCCAAATCGCAGCCATTCGCGTGCGCCGTTAAAGCTCCGGCACCAGATGTGGCGTCGGGCCAATTCGGTGTGCAACGTCGGAGCATCGGGATGGGAGGCAAGGCGAAAGAGCGTCGTCCCTCGGACGAACTGAAGGCCCGCCGCTGTCAGGACCTGATCCAGCTTGCTCGACTGCCGAGCGAGCTTCGCACGCATCGCATCAGCCCAGGATCGATCCCGCAGAGCGGCCGTGCCCACGCAAAGCGCCGGCCCGGAGACCGACCATGGACCCAGCGCCGCGGAGATACGTTCGACGATGTCGCGTCGGCCGATCACGAAGCCAAGGCGAAGTCCGGCGAGCCCATAGAATTTGCCGAAGGAGCGCAGTACGAGAATGGGGAGATCGGCGCTCATCGCGGCAGCACTGATGCCGGGATCGACATCGGCAAAGGCCTCATCGATAACCAGCCAGCCTCCGCGACGATCGAGCCGTTCGGCAACCTGCCGAAGCGCCCTGCGGTCCGCGATACGTCCATCCGGATTGTTGGGGTTGACGACGACAGCGTGAATGGCGCGGTCAGGCAGCGCGGAGAGATCATTCAATGCAATAATCTCTCGGCCTCCGCTGCTCCACGCAGCCGAATGCTCGCCATAGGTCGGAGTGACGATCGCGACCGCTCCGGGCCCGGCGAGATGCGGAATCCATTGAATGAGGGTCTGCGTGCCGGCGGCGGCTGCGATGCCTGCATCGTCGGGTACGCCGTAAGCTTCGCGTGCGGCGGCGAGGAGGTCCTGTTCGTCGGCCCGCGATGGCAGGCGCGTCCACGCACTGCCTGGAAGGGAATCCGGAATCGTCCACGGCCAGGGATTGATTCCGGTCGACAGGTCGAGCCAGTCCGCAGGCTCGCCGCCGTGGTGCGCAATAGCTTCCGTCAGATCACCGCCGTGCTTCATAATCGCTTCATGCCATCAATCGCGCTCCTGCGCGAGACCCTTGTTGGCCTAACGCGGCCGGCGATCGGCGCAACGTTCTTGTTACTCGCAGCACTGTTCGGAGCACATGCAGCCCATGCAGCCGATCTGCCACGCATCGCTTCCATCAATGTGTGCACGGACCAACTGCTGCTGGCGCTGGCCGATCCGGGCCAAATTCTCGGCCTCAGTCCCTATTCGCGTGACCCCGCCCGCTCCTGGAACGCGGAAAAGGCCGCAGCCTACCCTCGATTATCGGGCGAAGCAGAAGATGTGCTGGTCCTGCAACCGGACGCCGTGGTCGCCGGCAAGTTCACCAAGCGTGCAACACGGGAGTTGCTGAAGGACAAGGGCGTCCGCGTGATCGAATTCGACGCTGCGCGTTCGCTGGAGGACGTGAAGAGCCAGATCCGGCAAATGGGCGAACTCCTGCATCAGACCGATCGCGCCGCATCCGAAATACGGCGGCTCGATACCGCAATCCAGCACGCGACGGAGGCGGTATCGCGGCGATCCTATCGCGTGCTGGCTGTGTCGCGGCGCGGCTGGGTCTCGGGTGGCGGCGGCTTGATCAATTCCATGCTGGCCACGATCGGCCTCAAGAACGCGGCGAGTGATCTCGGCTACAAGCTTGGAGGCTTTGCGTCGCTGGAGGCGATCGTGAAACTGCGGCCCGATCTGCTCCTTGTATCTGACGGCGGCGACTTCGCGGAAGACGAAGGCGAGGCATTCCTGCTGCATCCTGCATTGGAGCGCTTCTATCCATCGTCGAAACGCCTGGTGATCCCCGAGAAACTGACGGTCTGTGGCGGGCCGATGCTTTCGGAGGCGCTGGGACGCCTCGTCTCCGAACTAAGCCGCGTGGCGCGATGACATGCTGGCGGGAAGCGAGACGATCCTGATCGTTGTGCTGGCGATCGCATTCGACGCGCTTATTGGCGATCCGGATTTGCTGTGGCGGCGTCTCCCTCATCCGGTGACGCTGATGGGCTCGGCGATCCACCAACTCGATCGCGCGCTGAACCGCGAGCAATGGTCGGCCACACAGCGCAGGGCCGCGGGATGCCTGACCACGGGCCTGCTGGTCGCGATCTGCGGCGGCCTTGGCCTGCTGCTGGAAGCCACGCTCGGGTGGACGCTGCTCGGGCAAGCAGCCCAAGGGCTTGTGGCCTCCATCCTGATCGCGCAGCGGAGCCTCTATCAACATGTCAACAGGGTCGCCTCCGGCTTCACCGGCGGCGGACTTGCCGAGGCAAGGCGCGCGGTGTCCATGATCGTCGGCCGCGATCCCGAACAGCTCGACACCAGCGGCGTCTCGCGCGCGGCGATCGAATCCTGCGCAGAGAATTTTTCCGACGGCGTCGTCGCGCCGCTGTTCTGGCTGGCGCTGCTCGGGTTGCCGGGATTGTTCGTCTACAAGGTCGTCAACACCGCGGATTCGATGATCGGCCATCGCAGTTCACGGTACGAATCCTTTGGCTGGGCGGCGGCGCGGCTTGACGATCTGCTCAACCTCGTCCCAGCAAGACTGGCTGCGGTACTGATCGCACTCGCTGCGCCGATTGCAGGTGGCTCCGTCGCGCAGGCATTCAAAGTCATGTGGCGCGACGCTTCAAAGCACAGATCGCCGAATGCGGGCTGGCCGGAAAGCGCCATGGCAGGCGCGCTCGGTCTCGCCCTGGCCGGGCCTCGCCGCTATGGCGACCGCCTCGTCGATGACCCCTTCCTCAACGCCGGCGCCCGGATGAATGCCGGTTCTGCCGATATCCGCCGCGCACTCAAGCTGCTGATGGCCGCCTGCTCGCTCGAAGCAGTCATCTATGCCGCGCTGGCGTTGGTGGTTTGACGGCTCCGCGCGATCTCGAGCATGCGATCGATGTCGAGATGCGCTTCCAGATGGTCGGCCAACGCATCGAGCGCCGATTCGATCCGAGCTTCATAAGCGACAGACGACGCAATGCCGAGATTGGCGAGCCACGCCTTTCGAAAGCTGTCATTGACGAACAGCCCGTGCAGATACGTCCCCTGCACGCGACCATCGGCTGAGCAGGCCCCATCGGGACGACTGTCGATCATGACCACCGGGCGCTCGCAATCTGCACCGCTGGTGCGGCCGAGATGGATCTCGTAGCCCTCGACCGGGCTGCCTGTGGCGCAATAAACGCCCCGCACAAGCGTCGTCGATTTATGGGCATCCATCGTCGTGGCGATATCGAGCAGCCCGAGTCCCTCGACCGTGCCCGCCGGGCCATCGATGCCAACGGGATCAGCGATCGTCCGGCCAAGCATCTGGTAGCCGCCGCACAGCCCGAGCACCTGACCGCCGCGCCGAACATGCGCCTTGATGTCGATATCCCAGCCTTGCGCGCGCAGGAAGGCGAGATCGCCGATCGTCGATTTGCTACCGGGCAGGATCACGACATCGGCATTGGCCAGGATCGGTTCGCCCGGCCGCACGAATACCAGCCTGACACCGGGCTCCATGCCCAGCGGGTCCAGATCGTCGAAATTGGCGATGCGCGCGAGCACGGGAACGGCGATGACCCTCCGCGCGGATGACGTCTGCACACGATCGAGATCGACGGCGTCCTCGGCAGGCAGCCAGGCAGCCTCAGGCAGCCACGGCACCACGCCGAGCGAGGGCCAACCGGTCATGCGCGTCACTGCTTCAAGTCCCTGGTCGAACAGCCTGGGATCGCCGCGGAATTTGTTGATCAGAAAGCCATGAATGCGCGCGCGCTCCTCGGCTTCCAGCACGAGATGCGTCCCCACGAGGCTGGCGATGACACCGCCGCGATCGATGTCGCCGAGCAGCACCACGGGTACGTCGGCTGCCGTGGCGAAACCCATGTTGGCGATATCGCCGGCGCGCAGATTGATCTCGGCCGGACTGCCCGCGCCTTCGACCAGCACGATGTCCGCCGCCCGGGCGAGATGTGCGAAACTGTCGAGCACAGCGGGCATCAGCGCCGCCTTCTTTCCGAGATAATCGGCCGCCCGAAGCGTGCTGCGTCGCTGGCCCTGCACGATCACCTGCGCACCGGTGTCGGTCTCGGGCTTTAAGAGCACCGGGTTCATATGGACGCTTGGTGCCATCCGCGCGGCGCGGGCCTGCACCGCCTGCGCGCGGCCGATCTCGCCGCCATCGACCGCCACCGCCGCATTGTTCGACATGTTCTGCGGCTTGAACGGCGCGACCGTGAGGCCGCGCCTCACCAGCGCGCGCGCCAGGCCCGCGACAACAGTCGACTTCCCGGCGTTCGAGCCGGTGGCCTGGATCATCAGCGCCGGCGTCGGCCGCGCCATCAGAATTCTATCCCTTTCTGACCCTTCACCCCAGATCGGAACGGATGCTTGACCAGCGTCATCTCGGTGACCAGATCGGCCATCTCGATCAGCGAAGCGTGCGCGTTGCGTCCGGTGATGACGACGTGCTTGTCCGCCGGCTTCTCGTCACGGAGAAAGGCAAGAATCTCGTCGATCGGAAGGTAGTCGTAACGGAGGACAATATTGAGTTCATCCAAGAGCACCATGCGATGGCGGTCGTCGCGGATCAGTTCCTTGGCGCGCTCCCAACCCTTCCGGGCGGCTGCAATGTCGCGCTCGCGATCCTGCGTTTCCCAAGTGAACCCTTCGCCCATCACATGCAATGTCACGAGCTCCGGAAACCTGGCCAATACCCGCGCTTCTCCGGTATCCCACTTCGGCGACTTGGTGAATTGCACGACAGCAACAGGATAGCCGTGACCGATATGCCGAAACACCATGCCGAGCGCGGCCGATGTCTTACCCTTGCCGGTTCCGGTATGGACGATCAAGAGCCCCTTTTCGCCGGTCTTGGTCGCCATGATCTTGTCGCGCGCGGCCTTGTGCTTCCGGGCCTTCTCGCGATGGCGGGCATTCTCATCGTCGGCTTCGTGCGATGGATTCATCATGCGATTTCTCTCTTTGCTTCGTGCAGGCTTTCGGCGATCAGATCCCCGGCGCGATTGGAGCGTGGTGTCCACAATCCGCGCCTGATGGCTTCCGCGAACCGGGCAGCCATCTCGCGGAGCGCGGCCGGGTTGGACTGCTCGATGAAATCTCGCACCCGGTCGTCCTCGAGATAGGCTGCGAACAATTGATCGAAGTGATGATTTGAGACCGCGTCGGTCGAGGCGGCAAAACCGAACAGGTAATCAACGGTCGCGGCCATCTCGAACGCGCCTTTGTAGCCGTGTCGCATGACGCCGGCGATCCATTTCGGGTTAGCGGCGCGGCCCCGCACCACGCGCGATATCTCATGCGCCAGCGGTCGCACCGCCGGCATCTCCGGCCGCGACGTATCGATATGCGCGATGCGCGGTGCCTGCCCGCGCAATGTCGATACTGTTGCAGCCAGTCCGCCCATGAACTGATAGTAGTCGTCGGAGTCCAGGATATCGTGCTCGCGGTTGTCCTGGGCCTGCGCGATCAGGTCGACGTCGGCCAGCCGCGCGACGAGATCGTCGCGGGCCGCGTTCCCCTCAGCCCCCGCGCCATAGGAATAGCCGCCCCAATCCAGATAGACGTCGGCCAGATCGGCGCGATCGTTCCAGCCGCCTTCGTCGATGAAGGCTTGCAGCCCCGCGCCATAAGCGCCGGGCTTTGAGCCGAACACGCGATGAGCGGCGCGTCGCTCAGCGATGTCGCGGCTGATGCCGCTTGCCTCCAGCGCCTGCCGCCGTCGGCGAACATTCGCCGCGATGGGATTGGCGTCATCAGGTTCGTCGAGTGCCGCGATCGCCGCAACTGCGCTCGCGATGATGTCCATCTGGGTCGGGAACGCATCCCGAAACAGGCCTGACACACGGAACGTGACATCGATGCGCGGACGCTTCAGTTCAGACAGGGACGTGATCGCAAAGCCGGTCACCCGTCCGGAGGTCTCCTCCCACGTTGGCCGAACGCCGATCAAGGCGAGCGCCTGCGCAACGTCATCGCCGCCGGTGCGCATGTTGGCGGTCCCCCAGGCTGACAGCGCAATCGTCCGCGGCCATTCGCCGGTTTCCTGCCAGAAGGATTCGACGAGCCGTTCGGCCGCCGATTGCCCGATCCGCCATGCCGAGGGCGTTGGCACCGCGCGCACGTCGACAGCGAAGAAGTTGCGGCCCGTCGGCAGCACATCGGCCCTGCCGCGCGTCGGCGCGCCCGAGGCACCGGGAGGCACGAAGCGACCGTCAAGGCCGCGCAGCAACGCCATCATCTCCCGCGGCGGGCTCGCGTCGATGGCCGGCCGCAATCTCGTCTCGACCCAATTCAGCGCTGCTTCTGTGCGTACCCATGATGGGTCTGGCTTCATCTCACCCAAGACCAGCCGCAACGCCAGTTCTTCGATCCGCTCGACTGTGTCGCCCGTCGTCCGCCACAAGCCCGAGCCGAGCCCGGCCAGGACCGCCGGCCGTGGCCCTCTGAATGTGCCAGCGAGGTCGCGGGTCAACGGGTCGAAATCGACAAGGCCGAGATCGAGAGCCAGCGAGCGATGCAGCGAGGCGTCTTCAGCCTTGCGGTCCGAGCGTGGCACGCGCGCGATCGACACGAGCAGATCGGCGCATTGTCTCGAATCGGGCGCGCGCCCGAACACGTGGAGTCCGTCGCGGATCTGCATTTCCTTGATGTCGCACAAATGCGCATCGAGAGCGCGCAGCGCCTCGCCGACTGGCATGTCGCGCGTCAGGTTGACGTCTGCATCGAGCTGCTTGGCCCGCGCCGTCGAAAGAATGTCCTCGGCGATCACAGCCGCGCGCTTCGGATCGAGGTCGGTCGCAACCGAATATTCGTCCACCATCGATTCCAGCCGCGCCAGATCGTCATGCAATCCGGCGCGGGTCACCGGCGGCGTCAGATGATCGATTATAACTGCGGATGTCCGGCGCTTGGCCTGGATGCCCTCGCCGGGATCGTTCACGATGAATGGATACAGATGCGGCAACGGGCCGAGCACCGCGCCCGGCAGGCAATCGGCGGAAAGCCCGGTGCTCTTGCCCGGCAGCCATTCCAGATTGCCATGCTTGCCGAGATGCACGATCGCGTGGGCATCGAACACGCGGCGCAGCCAAAGATAGAATGCCAGATAGTGATGAGGCGGAACGAGGTCCGGATCGTGATAGGAGCTCTTGGGATCGATGTTGTAACCTCGCGCCGGCTGTACGCCGACGACGACGTTACCGAAGCGATGCAGGCCGAGACGAAACACGCCATTGGCGACATGCGGATCATGGACGGGATCATTCCAACGCTCCGTGACCGCACGCTGAACATTGGGAGAGAGTGCACTAAATGCCGCGCCGTATTCCGCAAGCGGCCATGATGCGCCACCACGCCGCAAGCCGCGGTCTCCGAGCGCATTGGTCGGACCTTCCTGCAACAACCGCATCATGTCGGCCGCATCATCGGGTGCGCCGGAAATCTCGTACCCCTCGTTCCTCATCGCAGCGAGGACTCCGATCAGGCTTTGCGGCGTATCCAGACCGACGCCATTGGCAAGACGGCCGTCGCGGTTGGGATAATTGGCGAGGACAATGGCGACCCGTCGCTGGCTCGCGGGCGTACGGCGTAGCCGCACCCACGCAGCGGCAAGATCGGCCGTCGCCGCCACGCGATCTTCGACCGGCCGAAAGGCCGTCGGCGTGAAGGAGCCAATGCTCTGGCCGGCTTCCTTGAATGCGATGGCATTGGCGAAGATGCGCCCATCGACCTCCGGCAGGACCACATGCATAGCAAGGTCGCGCGGATTGAGGCCGCGGGTCGAGCTTTCCCAGCTCTTGTGGGACATGCCAGCCTGAGCGACCTGCAGCACGGGACAATCGGTCTCGGACAATATCCCCGCATTCTCGCGCGCGGTCGCCGTCGCAAAGGCTGTTGCGTTCACGATGATGTCAGGTGGGTGCGCGGCGAGCGCCGTGCGCAGGAACGCGATCGAACGCTCGTCCTTGAGGCTCGTGACATAGAGCCCGACTGCATTGAGATCGCGCGCCCCCAGCGCCGAGCACAGCGCATTGATCGCAGCGGTATCGCCGCCCGCGACGAGGGCGCGGTAGAAGATCACGACAGCGTTGGGCCGTTGGTCCGTGGCAGGTTCGCCGTTCCAGAAGCCGGCGGCCGGCATTGGCCGCGCCGAGGGCGACCTGCTGCCGTAGCCGATCAGATTCGCAGCGAAGCAAAGCGCCAACTGCGCGTTGTCGATGCCGCCTTCGGTACAATAGCGCCACAGTTCATAGGTCTCGTCGGCGCCCAGCGTGCCGCGCGCAGCCAATGCGGCGTTCCAGTCGGTTTCTCCGGGAATGCAGGCGAACAACGTCCCGCGCTGGATCGCATCGCGCCGAAGGCTTTCGACACCGTGCGGCCAATAGCTTTCGCCGCCGAGCATCCGAAGAACGACGATCTTGGCTTCGCTGAGCGTACGTTCGACATAGAGATCGACAGAAGCGGGATGACCAAGAGCCAGCAGATTGGTCAGACGGACACTCGGGAAGTCCGCAGGCAATGCCGCATGCGCAGCGCCGAAGGCCGCGAGATCACTGTCCGCGGCGGACAATATCACGATGTCGGCGGTTTCCTGGCCGAGGTCGCGAGCGACATCTCCGTCGTCGATGCTGCCACCGCTGTCGAGTTTCAGATGCATTGATCGCCCTTCGAAAGGCTACCCCGCAAGCGCCCGACGTGCGGCATCGGCGTCGAAGCCCTTCAGGCCGATCACGACAAGATGCTCGGCCTGCCTGGCGTCGGGCCGGGCGAACGCCAGCTCAACACGGCTGCCGACCGCCTGCACCACGATCGGCGCAGGCTTTTCGGAGATGCGCGCATGGCCCTTGACGCGCAGCACCCCCGCGAGGCTGAGGACATCGCTGACCCGTGCGCGCATCGCCTCGACGCTCTCGGCCGCCGCAGGCCTTACGACGATACTGTCGAAATCGTCGTGATCGTGCTCCTCTTCCTCTCCGTGATGCCCGGCCCGCGCAGCGAGGTCGTTCTCGGCATCGGCCTTCATCCCGATGAGGACGTCGGGCGCAAGCGCTCCATGGGAGCGTACGACACGGACACCTTGCCTCAATTGTGCAGCAAGCCGGTTTTCGATGCCGCTGAGCACATCCGGCGACACCAGATCGCTCTTGGAAAGGACCACGAGGTCGGCACAGGCGAGCTGATCCTCGAACACTTCCTCGATCGGGTCGTCGTGATCGATTTCCTCGTCCGCGGCGCGCTGGGCCGCGACCGCATGTTCGTCGAGCACGACGCGTCCCTCTGATAGCGCCAACGCGTCGACGACCGTCACCACGCCATCGACGGTTGCGCGCGTGCGGATCGCAGGCCACGCGAACGCTTTCAAGAGTGGCTGCGGCAGCGCGAGGCCTGAGGTCTCGATCACGATCGCGTCCAGCGGCTCGTCGCGCGTGAGCAGCTTGTCCATGGTCGGAATGAAATCGTCGGCGACCGTGCAGCAGATGCAGCCATTGGTCAGCTCGACGATGTCGCCGGGCGCACAGGCCTTGGCCGCGCATTCCTCGACAAGACCGCCGTCGAAACCGGCATCTCCGAACTCGTTGACGATGACGGCGATGCGGCGGCCGTCGGCTTGCGTCAGAAGCGAGCGCAACAGTGTCGTCTTGCCGGCACCGAGAAAACCAGTGAGCACGGTGACTGGAACACGGGACATATTTCAGGACTCCTTAAGAGGAACGTTTGAGCCACAGCGGAAGGCCGGCCGCGACGAACATGACGTTGGGAACGCTTGAGGCGACCATCTGATTGAGACGGCCCTGCGCATCGCGGAAATCGCGGCCGAGCCTGGTTTCGGGCACGATGCCGAGACCAACCTCGTTCGACACCAGGACAACGGGGTTTGCGGCGACGCCCAGAAATTCCGCGAGCCGATTCGCCTCGACATCAAGGTCACGCCCGGCGAGCATCAAGTTGGAGAGCCAGAGTGTCAGGCAATCGACCAGGACCGCGCAGCCGGGTCGCGATACCTGCGTCAGGACATCGATGAGCGCCAACGGCTCCTCCACGGTCGTCCAATCCGAACCGCGCCTGCTGCGATGATGCGCGATCCTGTCCTGCATCTCCTCATCGCCTGCGGTAGCTGTTGCCAGATACACGCGAGCAAGGCCGCTTTCGGCAATCATTCGCTCGGCAAAAGCCGATTTGCCTGAGCGTGCGCCGCCCAGTACCAGCGTGGTCGAGAGATCAGTCATTTCGGAGCGCTGCCATCTTCGGGCGACCAGCGAACGGGCGGCAGCCGCGCCACCATCCCCTTGCGCAGGATCTCGGCGCGCTCGCGCCACGGCACCAGGCCGTAGGTCGATTTGCGATAGGAATCGACGAAAGACGCGACGGCACCAGCGCCCTCGGGCTCGAGATCGCCGAAGAGGAAGGTGTAACCATCCGAGCTCGAAACCGCGACCGTGGTCGGCCGCTTGCACACGCTCAAGCACTGCACGCGCCGGACCTGAACGGCCGCGTCGCGTTTGCCTGTAGCGACCCGGATCGCGTCGAACATGGCGGGCCCGGCCAACACGCCCTCGGACGTCTTGCAGGTGACGCATACGCTCACGACGACGGGACCGCCGGGCGCAGTCGGCGGCAAATATTCGCCCGGGCGAGAATCAGTATCTTGCTGATCGACGTCGTTGCGATCCATCACGATGCTCAAGTCAGGGCCACGACGGCCGCGAGCTTTGTTGGATCGCGTTCGACGGGGGAAGACCATCGAACTCATTCCGTCCGGTGCACCCCGCCCGACGAACCTCCAAAGCACAATGCGCGATGGCAGGTCTCCTGGCTCGCGGGTCGTCGCCTTTCGCCGCCTTCCCGGTCATCCCAGTGGCCTCGGCTTTGGCTCGCCGCTTACAGTTGCGGGGGCAGCGCCGGCATTGCACCGACTTCCCTTTTTCACCTTCCCGAAGGAAGGACCATCGCCGCCACGCTAGCTGTCCCCGCGACGGCGGTCAACCGCAGTTGACCCGCCCGTTTGCTTCGGTCACTTAAGGCGCGCACGAGGAGCCCATGACCTTCCAAATCCCATCCGATTGGCAAATTCCCGCAATCGCTCCGCTCGATCAGACGCTTGCCGCAACGATGCGCGCGCGAATCGACGGCAAAGCCAAGCCGCCGGGCTCACTGGGACGAATCGAAGACCTGGCGGTGCAACTCGGCATGATCGCGCATCCATCCGCCGCAGCGCTGCAAAAGGCCGTTCTGCTCGTTTTCGCCGGTGATCACGGATTGACGGAAGAAGGCGTTTCGCAATATCCGTCCGCCGTCACGGCCGCGATGGTGAGGACTTATCTCGCAGGCCGAGCGAGCGCCAACGCCTTTGCGGCCGCGTCAGATGTCGGGATCCGCGTCGTGGATGCCGGCGTCGCCAGCGAGCTGCCTTCCCATCCCGATCTCCTCAGCATCAAGATTCGGACCGGCACCGCGAATTCGGCGCGTGAGGCAGCGATGTCGGCCCAGGACGCGCACAAGGCGCTCGCGGCCGGCTTTGCCATAGCTTCCAGCGAAATCGATGATGGCGCCGACATCATTGCGCTCGGCGAGATGGGAATAGGCAACACCGCATCTTCCGCGCTCCTGGTGCATCGGCTGGCGCCCGCTCCCCTCGATGACTGCATCGGCGTCGGCGCAGGCCAGGACGAGCCAGGCATGGCCCGCAAGCGCGCCGCCATCCACAAGGCAGCCAATCGCAGCGATGCGACCGCGCCGTTCGAGGTACTCCGGGAATTCGGCGGCCTCGAGATCGCGATGATGGCGGGCGCCGCGCTTGGTGCAGCGGCACATCGCCGTCCGGTCGTCATCGACGGCTTCATTTCGTCTGCCGCCGCCCTCGTCGCCGTCAGGCTGGCGCCGGCGACGCGCGACTATTGCGTTTTCGCGCACCGGTCGGCCGAGAAAGGTCACGACATCGTATTGGCGGCACTTCGGGCACAGCCGTTGCTCGCTCTCGACATGAGACTTGGCGAGGGCACCGGCGCACTACTGGCGGTCCCGCTGGTGCGGGCCGCGTCCCGCCTGCTGACCGACGTCGCCGACCTCAGCGATGTGCTGGAAGGAAGGATCTAGATGAGCCTGGATCGTCTTCGCGACGCGGTCCGATTCCTCACCATCATTCCTGTCGGCGCTTCGAACGATGCGCCTGATTCCGAGTGGCTGGTCCGCTCGGCGCAGTTTTTCCCGCTGGTCGGTGCGATCGTCGGTTTCGTTTCGGCGGCGGCTCTTCTGCTGAGCTCGCTCGTATTAGGACCAGTGATCGCGGCGCTCATGGCAGTGTTGGCAAGCGTCCTTCTCACCAGTGGGTTCCACGAGGATGGCCTGGCTGACACCGCTGATGGCTTGGGCGGCGGCTGGACGGTCGAACAGCGTCTCACCATCATGAAGGATAGCCGGATCGGAACCTATGGCACGCTCGCGCTGATCTTCGCGGTCGCATTGCGGGTCGCTGCGCTTGCTGAGATGCCGGCATGGATTGGTGCGGCGGCGCTGATTGCAAGTGGAGCCGGCGGTCGCGCCGTGGGCTTGCCGATCATCGGCTGGATGAAATATGCGGGTAACACCTCCGCGATGAAGGTGGCCTATGCGCCCTCTCCGCTCCGGGCAGGCGAAATCGGTTTCGCGACGATCGTCGCGCTGCTCGCGCTGGCACCGCTCGCCGCGACCTCCGGCACGCATGCCCCGATCGCGCTTATTGGCGGCATCGCTTGCGGCATCGCACTGGCAGTTGCGGTCACGCTGTGGTCGCGACGATCGATCGGCGGCTATACCGGCGACGTACTCGGGGCCATCGAGCAGGTGTTCGAGGTTGGCTTCCTGCTCGGCGTTGCTGCCGTCATCCGGTCGGCCATGTGATCTGCGCCTATGTTCGAGTGAATCGTCGATGTCTGACGAAGGCGAACCGATCTGGCGCAGCGACATCGATTCATTGGCATTCCGTCCCTCCGGACACATGGGCATATGCGTCATGCACCGGCGCGCATTCCGGACGCTGCTGGGCTGCATGCCTTCGTCACAGCAGTGCATCGATTTCTACCTGATACACCGGGATTCGTTCGAAGCGGCGGCCCGCGCCAAACTGGCCGCGAGAAGCATCCGGGAAACGGACAACTTTCATCTCACCAGCCGCGACGTCCGTCGCCGGCTAAAAAATTCGGTCGCATCTGATGATGCCGTGGGCTAGAATGACTTGCCGAACGAGGATCATCATGCAGCAGACGCAATCAGCCAATTTTACCACCGTTGCCACCGGAACGAATGTCATCGTTCAGGCCGTTCTGGCGATGGCTCTTGGTTTGTTCGTCGTCGGCATGGTCGGCTTTTCGCACATCAGCGCCGTCCATAACGCCGCCCACGACGTGCGCCATGCCAACGCTTTCCCCTGTCACTGACGACAGATGCACGTCTTCAGATCGATCGTGTTTGCGGCATCGCTTGCCGGATTGATCGTCGGCGCGCTGATATCGGTGGTTCAGTTCTTCGGAACGGTGCCGATGATCCAGAAGAGCGAGGTCTTCGAGAAGGCTGCGGCCGATGCACACCACAAGGCTTCCCACGCCGGCAGCGGTGAAGCGGATCATCATCACGATGCGGAATGGGAGCCCGACGAGGGCTTCCAGCGCAGCGCCCTCACCGTCGCCGCCAACGTCCTTACCGCGATCGGCTTCGGCCTCCTGCTCACCGGCATCTATGCGCTTCGGCAACGACCGGTCCATTGGCGCGAAGGTCTGTTTTGGGGCCTTGCCGGGTTCGCCGTTTTTGTCGCGGCGCCTGGTCTTGGCCTCCCTCCCGAGTTGCCGGGCCTGCCGGTCGCCGATCTCACCGCGCGGCAAATCTGGTGGATCGCAACCGCCGCTCTGACAGCATCAGCGCTCTACCTCCTGATCCTGCGCTCGGAGCCGTGGGCTGCGGTTCTCGGGGTCATACTCATTGTCATCCCGCATCTCGTCGGCGCCCCTGTTGCACCCGAGTCTCATGCCGAAGTGCCAGCGTCCCTTTCGCACCAGTTCGTGGTGACCGTCGTGCTCACCGGACTCCTGTTCTGGAGCCTGCTCGGCGTCGCAACGAGCCTCGCGTTCGATAGAGTATCAAGGAAGCGAAGTTAGGCCGCCGATCGTCAGGCTGGGCGCCCGCCACCTCGTCACCGGAATTGCCAGCACCAGGACGGATCGCCGCGATCGCGGCGCTCCGTCATGTCGACGCGCATGAAACGATCATGCGCGAGCGCGGCGCCGACCCAGAGCTCGTTCCAGGCATCGAACACCGCGGGAGACATCGGCCCGCGTTCTGCCATCAGGCGCCATGAGGTCTGCCGTACCATCGCGGTCGCGCCCTGCACGCGCAACTCGGCGTCGTCGCCCTGCCCACGGGCAATGCGCGCGAAGGCGCTGGCGAAGCCCTCGGCGCCGGGACCGACACCACCGAGCAGCGATGCAACGTCGTCAAAGGTGTGCATCCCGACCAGCCGCGCCGCAGCGCCGGCAAGATGGCCGCCCTCCTCGGGACCGAGCACCGCGATGGTTTCCGGCACGATCGACGTGATGTATTCCATCGCGTAGTTGCGCAGGACCTTTTGAAGGCGCCCTTCGGGCCAGGTGTTTTCGGCAAGCCGTGGCGCAAGATCGACCCGAAACGGGGGACATTGCTCGCCGGGCGAGAACTGCAGCCGTTCATCGGGCGTGAGGTCGTGATCCCACTCCTTGTAGTAGCCTTCCAGGCCGGGCTGTCCGTCGACCGTTTGGCCCGTACAGACGAAGCCCAGCCGCGGATTACCGAGGACGACGCCATTATTGGCGTGCCATCCGCGCAGCATCGCGCGCGACACTTCCGACGGAATGCCGCAGATCGCGGTGCCCGACCAGATCCACCGCGGCGGCGGATAGCGTACCCAGGCCTTTTGGTCGCTCTCGTAAACATATTCGACCTTAACGCCGCCGACTTGGTTTGAAAGATAATGGTATTGCGCGCACGCGACCGCGTGCGGAAGCTTGTCGAGCCCGAGCTTTTTCAATCCCGGAACAAAGCGGGCCAGTTGCTGGCGTCGGAAGGTCCGAAACACCACCTCCGCCGCTCGCGCGGCGCCGGCGCGCGACGACAGCATCAGGATGAGGCCCGTCAGATAGGAATGGTAGATCAGTTCGACGGCCCGATAGGCGACGTCATCCTTGGCTCGGCTCTCCCCGCTTCCGCTCAATTGTTCTTCTCCAAACCTGCGACTATGCTTCACTGCCCCGACGGAATGAGAGCGCGCAAAATGTCCCGATTCCACATTTGACGGGCGCTATCGAACGCAGCGAAATCGTGGTCGAATTGCCAGTAGGCCCATGCCCAGCCAAATCGGTCAGCGTTTCGCGCCACGAACGACAAGTATCTCTGGCGGCTTTCAGATGGCGCGCGCTCATAAACCCCGAACTCACCGAGATAGATCGGACGTTTCTCTCGGTGTGACCAGAGATTGATTCTGGTGAAATCAGCGACAACTCTTGCTTCGTCCTCAGAGGTTCCCCAATCCAGCGGGCCGATCGTCGAAAATGTTCGCGACCATGGCGCGCCTTGATGGGTAAACCTTATCGGCGCGTAATAGTGAAAAGTCACGATCAGTTTTCTGTCGTCAGCCGGCAGAGTCAACTCGTGAATAGGCGCATCGTCGGTGTTGAGAACAGCGACAATGACAGTTCGTTCAGGGTTCGCAACCCTGATAATGCC
The DNA here is from genome assembly GCF_059512385.1 of Bradyrhizobium sp. Crot121. Taxonomy (NCBI): domain Bacteria; kingdom Pseudomonadati; phylum Pseudomonadota; class Alphaproteobacteria; order Hyphomicrobiales; family Nitrobacteraceae; genus Bradyrhizobium; species Bradyrhizobium sp. Crot121. Next base: position 248,413 of record NZ_JCAMOR010000001.1, read on the forward strand.
GAGACATTCATTGAGAAGTGAGTTCCATTCGGCCGAGGCCATATGTCCCCCGGGCTCGTTCAGAATTTCGAATACAAGCGCAGGATACTTCCCTGCATAGCGCGACGCGATCTGCTTCCAGAATGATTTGAGCTTGTCGGCGCATCGTGAGATATAACGCTGGCAAAAATCGGTGTCGTGCTCATCCAGAATGGGAATGAGCTTCCTTGCAAGAACCTCTTCGATAACTCTATCGAGGCGCTTCAAGACGGCTTCATCAAGGATGTTATCCGAATCCATATGCTTGAAGCCGAAGAAATTGATTCTGACATGTGAGAAGCCGGCCCTTTGAATTGCGGTCAGGTTCTCCAAACGGAATGGGGCATTTTCGGCGCCCTCCCAGATGCCGTCATATCCCAGGATATTGATGCCGCGTCCCAAGCCCGCGACGTCACGAAACGCGATCTGCTCGGATCCGCAGGCTCGCGGGATCCACATTGCCAAGACGAAAGCCAGCAGGAGGAACTTGAGGGCCGCTGGCCGGCGGGCAAGTGTGGCGATCATTGCTCCGCCAACTCACGATCGCCGTGATCTTCCGGCAGCACCGGCCGACAGGTTGCGAGGAAGAAGACCAGCAACAGCACCGATGTAAACATCGTGGAACGGAGGAATATCGTCTCGGTAAAATTGGTCTGAAAACTGAGGACGGAGAACCCTATGATCAGGGCACAATGAAACCGATCGATCGATCGGGATGAAATCAGATGGAGCACCTTGTTCGAAAATAGGAAGACGCTTGCCGCAAAAAGCAAATAACCCAAAAGCCCCGTTTCCATGAGAATGGTGATGTAGCCGCTGTGGTAGTTGTCGAGCACCCAACCGTGGTTCTGCTCGAAATAATCATAGATCGATTGGGTCGTCCAAAATCCGTTTATTCCAAAGCCAAGCAAGGGCGCATCGTCGAAGTGGCTTATCGCGTACTGCCAAATGAAGGTTCTCTCCGTGAAGTCGATCGTCGTGTCAAACAAATGGATGGAGTCGTATCCGGTCACGTAGAAATACAGGATCAGCAAGCCCGCCATGATGCACATGACAAAGGGCAACACCGCGTAGACTTTCATGCAATTCACCGACCGCAAGGAGGTGAACAGCAATCCGCAGGCCGCCAACGCCACCGCACCGGCGCCTCGCGAGCCCGAAGCCAGGACGCACGTTGAAGCGAGCAAGAACGTGACAAGGAAGGGTAGCCATCTTTGCCCTGTCGTCTTTCGATAATAGGCAAAGAACATGAGATAGGCTCCAACGAAGCCTAGTGTTTGCTTTGACTCATAAACACCTTGCCATTGGCCGTTGTGCATCCAACTGCTGTCAACTCCTATGTCCGGCACGAACACGGCGAACAAAGCGGATGCCGCAACCAGTACTAGGAGGCCCCGAGTGACCGATTTGACAATGTCGTCAATATCCAGTCGCGTGATAAGACAGAATGCGCCGAGGGTCGTTATTGCAAGAGCCGCGCTTTTCATGATGGCCGCGAGGCTCAGGTTCGTCCAAAACACGGAAATGGCGGCAAGGACATAGAATGAAACGATCCCGATCAAGTCGGGGTTGAACCCGAGCCGCAGATTAGGTCGCACAAACGCGCTTGCATAAATCAGCACAATCCACATCGACAGCGCAGCGAACTGCTGCAGATAGGTCTGTTCCACCGCCAATAGGGCAGTGTTGAGGGTCCCCATCGATGCCACCACATTGATGGTGATGGACCAATTCATGATGGCCTTTGCGGCCCGCTCGATGTCGACACCGCGCATGTGCGGGATCGCGCCGTCAAGCGCGCCCGCATCCACCTGAATTTGTGCTCCGGTCATGGAATGAGCTTCGTGAAGCGCGGTTAATTATTTGCTATTGCAACCGCTCGGCACGGCACGCAGCGTCAGTCGCGCTCGGTTGGCGTGGAATGGCTCCGGTTAAATAGCAGATAGAGCGCGCGCGGATTGGTAGTCAGATAGCGCCAGAACAGCCGGCGCGGCTCGAGCCAGATCCGCCAGGCCCATTCCAGCCCGACATTCTGCATCCATTGCGGCGCGCGGCGGCGGCTGCCGGAGAGGAAGTTGAACAGCCCGCCTGAGGTCTTGATGACACCGACGTTGGAGAGCCGTGGCGTGAACTCCTCGACAAAGGCCTGCTCATAGGGCACGCCGAGCGCGACCCAGAGATAGTCGGGCGCCAACGCATTGATCTCGTCGACCTTGGCACGTAGCGCGTCGCCGCGCAGATAGCCATGCGAATGGCCGACGATCTTCAGCTTCGGATACATCCTGCGGACATTGGCGACAGCGGCGGCATTCTCCGCCTCGTCGGCGCCGAACATGTAGAAGGAGAGCCCGGCCGCCTCGGCCTTGCGCGCGACGACGTGGAACAGGTCGGTTGTGGCAACCCGCTCCGGCAGCGGCTGCGATGACTTGAACCGTGACACCGTGACCAGCGGCTGTCCGTCGGCATTGATGAGGTCGGCGGCGCGGAACAGGCGGTCCGTCATCGGCTCGGTCGAGCAGCGTGCCACCACCTCGCCATTCGCCGACGTCAGATAGAGCGGACGGCCCGCGCGGCGTTTTGGCGAAACCTGTTCGATCATGAAATCGGCGGTCTGCTCGAGATCGAGTACGGCGAGCCGAAGCCCTCCGACCGTGACGCGGGGGATCTCGGCGGTGGCCGCCCTGCCGATGAGGTTCGCGCGACGCTCGCGCACATTGTCTTTCTCTGACGCTTCACGGCGTGAAGCTGCGCCCGTCGACGACTGCATCGGCGCTCCCCGCGAGGTGTCGCAAATCCGGACAGTTGAGACAGTCCGACCGAAACCGACACGCCAATTGCGTTCGTCCGCGTCCCCTGACATCGAAATCGGGCCGGAAATCAGCTCTTTCATCATGATTCAAGCACTTCAGTTGGAGATCTCTATTGTTGTCCACTCCAACTGCAATATGCAGTCCATCGGCGACCCCGAGTCCGCGCGACGGTTCGACGCTGCGCGAACTGGTTAACTATTCGCAAAGGTGGAGCGCTCGCTAACCATAACGAAACGTTACACGTTGCGCGGCGGTGGCAAGGTCGGCCCGCTATCAAGACATTTGGTAGGAGTCCGCGCAGCGGGCGGCAACCACGATACATTAATACAGATCGCACTCGGCCCGTGTCTCCGCCAATCTGCGTGTGCTAGAAGGTCGCAGCTCCGGCTCGGCCGGCATTTTCGAAAAAGTCCGGTTTGTCTGTCGCACGTATGAACAAGAATAATAACGACGCGTTCGATGTCTGCATCGAAAACGCATTTGATTTTTTGTCTCAAGAATACGCCGAGCTGTTTGCTGGCTCGGACGCCACGGCGTTCCAGCATCCGGTGTGGCTGGACACGCTATATCGCAAGCTCGCGCCGGTCGCGGCAGCAAAACCCCTGATCGTCACGGTCCGCCGTCGCGCGACCGGAAAACTGGCGATGGTGCTGCCTTTGATGCGGGTGCCGCGTGGGCCGATGCGGACGGTTGAATTCGCTGACCTCCGCGTGTCCGATTATCTGACCCCTGTGTGCACGGCCGAGATATTTTCCGAACTGCTCCAGGACGAGGATGCCTGCCTGACGCTCCGCAGGCTTGTCAGGCCGTTCGACTTCTTGCGTATGTGCAAGCTTCCTGATGGAAGAATGCCGATCGAGAACCTTCTTGCAGCGCCTCGCCGTACGGTCATGGAGATGAATGCCTACGCGACAGCGCTAGTCGCCCCGTTCGAGCGATGGCGGGCGAGCGCGCTGAGCCGCTCCTATCAGAAAGAACTCGCAAAGAAGCTGCGTCAGCTACAAAAGAAGGGCGCGTTGAGCTTTTCATGCTGCGACGACGATGCATCCATCATGGCCGCGATGGAGATGATGAAGAACTTTCGAGGCCCGCGGTTTCGAGCCCAGGGCGATGGCGACCTGTTGCAGCATCCCGAATATTTCGACTTCTATTCCACCGTGGCGCTCCGCGGCCTCAGGGCCTTTGTTCGTCTCTACACTATGAAAATGGACGGCAAACTGATCGCGGCAGTGCTGGGATTGTGCCACCGCGGCAGTTTCCTCGTCATTATGAGCGCGTTCGACATCGCGGGATACAAGAGCCAATCCATTGGCGCGCTGATGTTCGAACAAGTCGCCAGGGATTGCATCGAGCGCGGGGATCAGATCCTGGACTTCACCATTGGCGACGAACCGTACAAGAAGATGTTTGGCGGCCGGCCCTCGCCGTTGTGGAGCGTGACTCAGGCGGGTAGCGTCGCCGGCTCCCTTGCTCTGTTCGCGTTACGACAGGCGCCCTGGATCAAACTGGCCGCCAAGCGGATGGCCGAATTCAAGCTGCGGCCGGTCCGTACCTGAGCTTAAACCCCATCACTAGGCACGAAGCGCGCCACGGACACGTGCGATCCATCCCGGCCTGATACCGTCGACCCGATAGGTGATATTGCGACGAAGAAAATGCACCCTGCGTCGCACGTTCCATCTTATGTCGCTGCTCGACGTCAGTGCCTGCCGAAAACGCGCCATTTGCAGGGAGTGTTGGTCGGCAGCCACTTTGTCCGGATCGGAGTAGAACTCCGATATCTTGTCCTTGCCCATGCCGCCGGTTTCGAGCCAGCGCGGCACATATTCCATGCAAAGACGCTCGACATCCACCAGAAGACGGCTCACTCCGGTGCCGGCTGCAGGACAGTTGGTTTGAAACGCGTCGCCAATCAGCACGACGCCCGGCTGCAGATGGCCTTCGGCGACAGACAGGTCCATCACCCAATTCTGCACCTGACCGATGACGCTGAAATCTCCGAGATAGAACTGCAATCCCGGCATGAGCCGCAGCAACGTTGATCCGGTCTGCCGCCTCAGCTCGCGCATGATCGGATCGGTCGGATCGCGAAACATGAACAGGTTTGCCCGCATGCCACCCCGCACCGGAAACAGGCTGAGATAGTCGACGCCATCGATGGCCCGTTCGCCATAGCAGGTGAGCGCCTCGAATTCGAACGGCAAATTGTCCGGACGCGCAATCGTGAAGCCGAACGAAACCGAATGACGCTCGGCGAGAATGCGCCGCGTGATTCCGAGACCGTATCCAAGAGCTCCGGCCATGCCCGTCGCCAGGACAACGAGACGCGCAGTGACGCGCGCTCCGGAGGCCAAAACGAGGTGCTGAACGTCATCGCTGCAGCTCACAGCGGTCACTTGGTCGACAATGAAGCCGGAATGACCCGGCATCAGACGTCGTGCCAGGCCAACGAGATCGGCATAGGGAAGGCCGTAGGTTTGGCCGGCACTGACGTCGACCACCCGGCCTTCTCTGATATTGATCACGCGGTCGTATGCGCACGCGACCGCCTCGAGTTCGCGGATGAAACCCAGCCTGCGAAAGACATCGACTTGTCGTCCGGCGATCTTCTCGACGCGGAATTCTTCCGGATAAACCGCTCGCTTGTCGATCAGGACGACCTGGTAGCCAGCCCTGGCGAGGACTGCCGCCGCGAGCGATCCCGCCAGCCCGCCGCCGACAATCGCTACGTCCGTGGTGATGGTTTCACGTCCCTCGTCCGCGATCGGTTGTATCACCTTATTCACCATCATGTTTGCCGGCTGTGACGATTGATGCCGGCCGAACCGCAATTTTCTCGCCTGATATCCACTTCGCCGAACCGGCACGATCATTTCTGAGCATCGCAGTTAACGCCCGCGGCCTGGTCCAGATCTGGCGACGTCCCGGCACGCGCCTTGCTCAAAGAGTATCGTGGAATCTATTCCCCGCTTACTCAGCACTAGGGTGAACCATTGTTTATCGTCAGGTCAGCAGGTCATTTACGTGCAAACGGCCGGTGGCTGTGCAGATTTGGCTTCGGCAATCATCTTCGTGCCGGCGCAGCGGCGATCCTGGGAAACCATCGTTTGCCCTGTCTGAAGACAGCCGGGACAGCGGCGTTCCACAATGGAGCAAGGCCGCAGGTCCGCCGGAGAGAGCAAGTTTGCGCCGGTGCATTTACCGGGTGGGGAGAACGAAATCTTAGGTGCCGAACATTAACACTCTCGGTTCGCGTGCGTGTTAGGCACTGGGCCATTGTCTGCTACGAGCATCTTGAAAGGAAAGATGCCTTGTACTTCGCATGATCGAATCCATTCTCCAACTGATGCGACGCGACGTGACGCGCGGTGTTGCCGGGACCATCCTTCTGAAGGTTGGCAGCGGCGGCCTTGCGTTTGCGCTGTTCTCCCTGGCAGCACGAACCATGTCGCCGGATGCGTTCGGCGCTTTCGCGATGTGGCTTTCTGTCGCTCAGATCGCATCCGTCGTAGGGCTTGTCGGCCAGGAACTGCTCCTGGTTCGTTTCTTGAACGAGTACCAGGTGCGCGAACAGGCCGATCTCGCCAAAGGTGTGCTGCTATCGAGCCTGAAGATCTCCTCCATTGGGATGATGGTCGTCATTGCCGCGATCGCGGCGGCCGCGAACGTGCGGGGCGATACGTGGCTGCTGATCCTGGCCGTATCCGCCTTTACGGCCGTGAATGCAGGGCTGATGCTCGGCAGCCAGATTGCACGATCGCTCATCAGCATTCTGATGGGGGAAGGCAATCGGGAGTTTTTCTGGCGGGTCGTCGTCGTGCTGTTTTTAGTAGCGATATTGTTCGGCCATGCGCGACTCGATCCCGCACAGTTGCTTACCGTGATGGCGGTCGCCATGGCCATGGGGCTCGTCGTTCAGGTCCTTTCGATCGCACGCGCTCTGCCGAATTTGCGCAATGTGCCGCCGCGCTCGGAGAACTCACGCTGGAGATCGAGCGCGCTTCGCTACTGGGTTTCTTCCATTCTTGAAGCGGCCAACCAGTACTTCGACGTGATCCTGATTTACTGGATGCTGGATCCGGCCACGGCCGGCATCTATTTTGCCGCCTCCCGTCTGGCGAACATCTTCGCCATGCTCTCTGCCGCACTTTATAGTTTCGGAGCGCGCCGCCTGCCCTCGCTCTACTTCAGTAAAAATCATCAAGAGTTCAGCCACACGCTGCAGCTCATGGCGGAGGTGACCGCGCTTTGCGTCATCGCCGGGCTCGTCCTTGTCTGGATCGGCGCACCCCATCTTCTCGGCCTGTTCGGACCTCATTTCGCAGCCCAGCAATGGGTACTGATCGTGCTTGCGTTCGGAACGGCTTTTCAGGCAGCTGGTGGTCCGTCCGCAGCCATCCTGCAGGTGACCGGCCATGAGGGTGACTATGTTCCCGTCATCGCCGGGAACGTCGTGCTGCGGCTGATCGGATTCCTCGTTCTAATTCCCTGGCTCGGCGTGCTCGGCGCCGCGATTTCGGCCACTGTTTCGCTGGCGGTCGCCACCATCGCCCTCAACGTTCTGTGCCGCCGCCGCACCGGCGTTGATCCTTCGATCCTGGTGCTTTCTCGCCGCTTGTCCTCGAAAGCCGAACCGTATCCGGTTCGTGTCGCAGACTCGAAGGATTAGAAGGATTAGAGGTAACTCAGCCCGCCAGTCCCAAGGTCTCGCGCTGAGATTGAGCAATGACGGAACTGATGGAGACGCGATTGACGACAAGCCCCATCGGCACCGCGCCGGACTTCGACAAGCCAGCCGCAGCCCGCTGAATTGCCGCCGGAGCGGCAGCTCCGTCGCGAACGACCACGACGATCAGATCGGCATGGGCCGCCAGCGTCCTCACGTCGGGTTGTGCAGCAAGAGACGATGCGTCAACGACGATCAGATCGAACTCCTTGCGAATGTCGTCGGCAGGGAGCGCGCCTGTTTGCGTGCCGGCACTCAAGAGCACACTGACAGAGCGAAGATCTGTCTTGGTGATGCCCTGCTCCTGCCGGTCGGCCGCGACCGGCTTTGCAGCGGACAGATCCGATTGCAGCTCGATCAGAACACTGAGCATGCCCTTGTTCACGGCCGACCGATTGAGCGATCGTGCGACAGTGCTGCCTCCCGCGCCGTTCTCGATCGACATCACGAGGGCTACCTTGCCACCGGATCCCGGCAACTCGTCGATTTTCCCGATCAGCGAGCGCAGGTAGGCACTCAGATCGAGCTCGGCGGCTGCCGCAATCGGCTTCTGCCAGACGCTTCTGGTGAATTCCCGTGCCGGCAGGTCGGGAATGCGGGCCCAGACCGGCAGCTTCGGCGGCAATTCGGGCTGGGATGGTGATGCCGCCTGGGGCAATTCGGGCTGGAGCGAAGGTGAATTTGCCCGGCGAACCTTCGGAGTGGGCTTCTCTAGAATGTTCTTGATGTCCGGTACGGCAACTGCCGCCGTCGATATCAATATCGAGGCAATCGCAAGCACGGCGAGGAGCAATGCGAGCGGCGGCCGGGTCGGACGAAGCGGTGGAATGGCAAGCGAAGCGATCTTGGTCTGCGAGCTCTGCAGCAGGCGCTGCTCGTTGGTGGTCTTGGACCGCGACAGAAATTGCTCGTAGATATTCCTGTTGGCTTCCGCGTCGCGCTGCAGCTCCTGCAGTCTGACGAGCGCCTGACCGTCGACCAGTATCTGCGATTCGACCGCCTTCAACTGATCTTCCAGCGATCTCTGCTGCTCGCGTTGCGCTTCATATTCGGACTTTGCAGTTTCGATGTTCTTCTTCCGCTCGATCTCGATCTGCCTGTTGAGATCGTTCAACTGGCTGTATGATATGACGAGGTCAGGATGGCGATCGCCGAACACCGCGCGTTTCTGCGCGATCTGGTCGTTGAGCGCCGACCTCTGAGCTCGCAGGGCACTCAGCAGGTCTTGTCGAACCGGCCCATCGACATTCGCTTTGAGGTCGCGTTGCGCCTGCTCGTAGCGAGCCCTTGCTTCTTCGGTACGAGCGCGAGCGGCCGAAACCTGCTGCGTCAGATCGGTAACGCGCAATTGCTGGGTCGTGGCGTCCTTGCCGGCATTGACGATCCTGTGCTCGAGCTTGAAGGCGGCAACGGCATCCTCTGATGTCCTCAGCCGGTCATTCAACGTCTTGAGCCGGCCACTGAGCCAATCGGCTGCTTCGTCGGTCGCCTCAGTGCGGACACGGCCCTGGTTAGCGACGAACGCCTCAGCTATGGCGTTGGCGTAGTAAGCCGCTCGCTCCGGACGGTTCGAAGTGAATTTGAAGCCGATAACGTAGGTGAGCCCACGGCGGGAAATATCGAGCCGGTTGCGGAATCTTTCGAGCAGACGCGTGGTGTCGGATTGACCGCCGGCGATGTCTTCATCCTCTCGAACCTTGAGCTGCTCGATAAGCGGGCGGAGGAAGCCATCGGACTTGGCGATTTCAACCAGGCTCTGAAGCGCGGCGGCATCCTGGCCGATACCCGGCAACACGTCCTGATCCGTGGTCACGCGCTGCTCTCGGGGATCGACAACGACCAGCGCTGTGGCCGCATACCGAAGCGGAATCAGCAACAGAGCGATGACACCAATGGCGAAGATGGCCAGCGCGAGCATCAAGATGCGTCGGCCGTTTCCCCGCAGAAAGGAAAGCATGCCGGAGAAGGTTAGCAATCCCTTAACGCGTTCCGCGGGTCCGGTGCCAGGCGGCTGACGCGGAGCCTCCCACGACGCCGCCGTGGGCTCCGTCTGACCGGAACGTCTCGGGCCTGCGCGGCTACCGAACATCATGGGTTTTGACTCGAATTCAACTGGCAGACACTGTTCAGTGGCCCTGCCCCCAACGTAAATATCTATGGTTAATCGGCGGTTACCCTCTCTCGCCAACGCCGTAACCAATTAGTTAACGAACTGGCTCTATGTTCTGCGCGGATGCAACGACACCTCCCCTGTGAGCGAGATGCGCTGCATTAACCCCATTGTGCGCTGGCCGGTGTAGGACCGAGCATCGCGTGATAGGCATTGCGAAAATCGGGGAAGAATCCCCACTCCCTCAACCGTTGAGGAATCCGTGTTCCGTTACCAGCCAAGCACAGAATTGCGCGAGGCACCGATACGATCGTCGGCAGCGTCACGCGATCGGTCAAACAGCATCAAGCCAAAGCGACGTGTCGTTCTGGTGCAGACCCAGGCGGAGAACGCCGGTGCTCAGGAGATCACAAGGCTGCTTGGTGCCGGCCTGACGGCGCGCGGCTATGAGGTCTTCAATCTCTTCTTCTTCCGCAAGTCAGATTCCTTCGACGAGCCGCCGAACACGTTCTATTGCGCGCAGAACCGGCCAGGAAATCCGGTGGCGCTGCTCCGCATGCTGTGGACGCTCGGCGGCCATATCAGGGCCATCAGACCCGATGTCGTCCTCACGTTCCAGCATTTTGGCAATGTGATCGGCGGAGGCGTATCGCGCCTCGTCAGTCGCGCTCCGGTTATTGCCAACCAGGTTTCATCGGCGATGTCGATGAGCTGGCCGGTCCGCGCCGCCGACATCGTCATGGGCAGCGTCGGCTTCTACAATTGCATAACGCTCAACTCGCGGGAGATGGAGCGTGAGTACGCGCGCTACCCCGCCCCTTATCGATCGCGCATGAAGCATGTCCCACACGGCTTCGACGACAAATCGCTTGATCTGCCGAAGGATGTCGCGCGGCACCAGTTCAAACTGCCGCCGGATCGTGTGCTGCTCGGTTGCGCTGCAAGACTGCACCCCCACAAACGGCTCGATGCGGCGATACGTCTCTTAGGCAGTGAACCGTCCTGGCATCTCGCGCTGGCCGGCCAAGGCGCCGACGAGGAACGGCTAAGGCTGTTGGCAGACGAGTTGAAAGTATCCGACAGATTGCATCTTGTCGGCGAGATTCCGCCGCGGCGGATGGCCGACTTTCTTGCCTGCCTCGACGTGTTCGTGTTCCCGACGCAAGCTGAAACCTTTGGCCTCGCCGCGGTTGAAGCCGCAAACGCAGGTGTTCCTTCGGTCGTGAACGATCTCCCCGTTTTGCGAGAGGTGCTGTCGTTTGAAGGAAAACCCACGGCGCTCTTTGTCGACGCCTCGGACAATGCGGAATTATCCGCCGCCGTTTCCGCAATTTTAACAAACAGAACGTTGCGCGACGAACTGCGGCAAAACGCCAAGGGCCTGAGGTCGCGCTATTCGGTAGACAGCATGGTGGAGGAATACGTCCAAATTCTCAGCCAGGCTGTTTGATCGGCACGCATTAGGCACATGAGCGCAGATGGGCCGGACATGATTATCGAATTTCGCTGCGAACGCGAGCATGCACGGCGGTGGATGTCCCGCGAAGCGCTGTCCGTCGGCGGCCGGGACGTCCCGGTTCAAATCGCGTGGACAACAACTTCGGAATCTCGGCCTGCTGGCTTGGAGGCGCTGTTCGAACTTGAACGGATGGTATTGCGGAGGGGCCAGCGCAGCGGCGCCGACAAACTGAAAGTCATCCCGGAACGGTCGCAGGCCCAGGCCGGCAAGGCCGACGTGATTGTCGACTTTACACGCGCCGGCCGCGATCCGGACTGCTCCGCCCGGCTCTATCTGCGCCCGCAGTTCAATGGGATACCAGGGGAAACTGCAGCGCTGGCAGCCATACTCGCGGGCGACTTGCCGATTATCGAAATCGTCAATGAACTCGACGGCAGGGTGCTCGATCGCGGTCATCCGTCCGGAGAAATCGCAGTCGGCTTGAGCGGTGCGCTCGAAACAGTCATGGCGCGAACCCTGACCATGCTGACAGCGATCCTGTCAGGAGCGCCAAGACTAGTTCCGGGGCTGGCGTCGTCGACGGGCAAAAGCACCCCACGACCGGCGGCCACCTATGTTCTGCGCGGCCTGGCCGTATCGATCGCGAAAGAAATATATCGCCTTTGCTGCTATGCGCCTCATTGGCACATCGGATGGCGCTACAGTGAAAATGCCGACGTGTGGCGAACCGGAGATCTATCCGGGCCCGACTGGAAAGTGCTCGGGGATCCCGGAGATCATTTCTACGCCGATCCCTTCCCCGTAAAATGGAAGGGAAGGACATTCGTGTTCTTCGAAGATCTCGATCACCGGGTGGGCAAGGGCATCATTTCCGCGGTCGAGTTCGACCGCACCGGTCCGGCCGCAAACGTCGTCCCCGTACTGGAAGAGCCATGGCATCTGTCCTATCCGTTTCTGATCGAGGACAATGGCGAACTCTGGATGATCCCGGAGAGCACAGAGCATCGGGACGTCGCGGTTTACAAATGCGTTCGGTTTCCGGACAAATGGGAGCGTCACTGCACGCTGCTGTCAGGGCTTGAACTGGCCGACGTGACCATCACGCGACACAACGGCATGTACTATCTGTTCGGCGCCTGGCGCGACGGCACTGGAGGCTATTCCGATACGTTGGCTATCTTTTATGCCGAGCAACTCTTCGGACCCTGGCTGCCACATGGGAGCAATCCGGTTCTGATGGACCGCGCAAGTGCGCGACCCGCGGGCAACTTTGTGACCATCAATGGAAGCCTGTGGCGGCCGGTCCAGGATTGCTCCGACGGATATGGCGCAGCGCTCGGTCTTGCCGAAGTTCTCGAACTGTCGCCGACCACGTTCAGACAGGTCGTTCGGCACTCCCTTAAGCCAGGGCCTGCATGGCCAGGCAGGAAGCTGCACACGCTGAATCGCTGCGGCCAACTCGAGGTGATAGACGGATCGCGGGTGCAGCCGAAGATCATGGCTTTCGTGGACGGACCTGCACCGGCCGTTTCGGCATCCTCTGGGAGTGATGCAGCTCGACGGGAGCCAGCCCGATCGCGGAGCGCCCCTAACAGCGTTCTGGCCGCCGATTAGTCTTTGCGCTGGTCGGCGATGATCACCGATACGGTTCGCGCTTATCAAGTCAGCCAGATGTAAGAAGAAAGCCCGCGCGTCGCGGGCTTTCTTTCTCCGCTACCAGCCGCGATAACCGCCGGTACCGAAGCTGAAGCTGACACCTGGTCCGCCGCCGTAGTACGGCCGCTGATATCCATAGCTGTTGTAGTATGGGCGATAGTAGCCATGGCGGTGGTAGCCATAGCGATGATAGCCGTAGCGGTGGTAGCCGTAGTGGTGGTGATGACGGTGCATTCCGTAGTGATGGTGGTGATGGCCCCTTCCACGTGCGCTCAGATCGGTGGACCGGCTCTCATAGCTGCCCGCCTTTGCCGCCGCCTGCCGATCCGCCGCATTTGCGGCCGAACTACCAATCAGCGCTGCAGCACCGACCGCCAACGTGATCGCTAACCTCTTCATGGTCGCACTCCATTTCGTGTGTGAAGTTCAATCCCACAAGGAGCGCCACGTTCCGGGCTGCGACATAATACCCGGCCGTTTAGCTGCGGTTCATCTCCATGAACAAGTCCCTCTCGCGAAGTGGATGATGACATTACTTACGGCCTCACTGCGCAATCCTTCAGGTCGCGACCGCTGACAACAACACAGCGCGTTCTTCAGCATCCGTTCGCCCCTCCTCGAGCGGTAGCGCGTGACAACGATCGGAAAACGGACGCGTCGGTGCGCCAGGCCTGCGGGCGCAGTGAAGCCAGCCGACGCCTTGCCTGCGACCCGCAGGTCGCCATCAACAGCGAATTCATACGCGATTGAAATTCCTGTGCTTTCCAGACTTCCCGCGAAAGTCGACGGCACCGATTTCGGCTTCACGCTGCACCGCAATGCCTATCGGTGCGCTGACGACAGCTCACCCCTTGCTCCCGCGAAGATGATATAACATCGGACATCAGGAGCTATCGAGGCTCCGCGACCAAGGATTTGGCTTACGCAATCAACTGCGATCAAGACGACGGCGCTCGAAGAGATGCACTCCGAAAACAGGCAGGCGATCGTGACCGCGGTCAGCCGGCGCGGGAAATGGAGGACGTTATGGCGTGGCGTGACGACAAGGCCCGAGCAACCCTGATCCACGAGGCCGGCGGGAGCGTGCAGCCGGGCAAGACGCCACGAGCCTTTGCCGAGCTTCTGTTTGGCCACAGCAACATCGAAGACCTCGCCAACTACGATGCCGTGTCGCTGGCCTTTTTGGCAGAACAAGCCTGGGAACATGTGCAGCGGCGCACCGCTGATCGTGCCGACATCCGCGTCATCAATCCGATGATGCCAGACGGGCGCGAGATCTCCGTGCTGGAAATACTCAACGACAACATGCCCTTCCTGTTCGATTCCACGATGGCGGAGCTCGCCGAGCAGGGCGTCGAGGTCACGCTGGTCGCCCATCCGATCATTGCCGTGGAACGCAACGAGCAGGGCAAGCTGCTGCATTTCTACGGCGAGACGCTCCCCGAGGGGGTAAACGGCGAGCGCGAAAGCCTCATTCACTTCCACATCGCACGCCTGGACGCCGAGGCTGACCGCCAGAAGCTGATCGACGGCCTCACCAAGACGCTGAGCGACGTGCGCGCCTGCGTCACCGACTGGCGCGCCATGCGCGCTCGCGTCGAGCAGGCGATCAAGACCTTCAGCTCCAATCCGCCGCCGATGCCGATCGACGAGGTCGCCGAAGCCACCCAGTTCCTGCAATGGCTGTGCGCCGACAATTTCACTTTTCTCGGCCTGCGCGAATACCGCTTCGCGCCGGATAGCGACGCGCCGGACGGCATCACCACCGGCGAAGGCCTCGGCATCCTGCGCGATCCCGATGTGAAGGTGCTGCGCCGCGGCGCCGAAATGGTGGTGATGACGTCGGAGATCCGCGCATTCATGCGAGAGCCTACCCTGCTCATCGTCATCAAGGCCAATGTGAGCAGCCGCGTCCATCGCCGCGTCCGGATGGATTATGTGGGCATCAAGCTCTTTACGACCGACGGCCGGCTCGACGGCGAATTGCGCCTCGTCGGCCTGTTCACCTCGGCCGCCTATACCCGTTCGGTGCGGCAGATTCCCTATGTCCGCCACAAGGTGGCGCAGGTACTCGAACGCGCCGGCTTCGAGCCGGACAGCCATTCGGGCAAGGCGCTCCTGCATATCCTTGAAGAATATCCGCGCGACGAGCTGGTCCAGGTCGACGTCGAGACTCTCTACAATTTCGTGATGGAGATCCTGACGCTCTATGAGCGTCCCCGCGTGCGCGCGCTGGCGCGCGCGGATAAATTCAACCGTTTCGTCTCCATCCTCGCCTTCATTCCGCGTGACAAATACGACACCGACGTCCGTACACGCGTCGCAGGCTTCCTGGCGCGGGTCTATAACGGGCAAGTGGCAGCCTCCTACGCAGCTTTCCCTGAAGGGTCGCTTGCCCGCATCCACTACATCATTGCGCGCTTTGAGGGCGATACGCCTGTCATCGAGCGCGCCACGCTCGAATCCGGAATCAGCGCCATCGCCGCAACATGGGCTGACAAGCTGAAAGCCGCGCTTGCGACCACCGCTGACGGCATGCGAGCCCGCCTGATCGCCAATCGTTATGCACGAGCCTTTACCGGCGGCTATACCGAGGTCTTCGACACCTCTCAGGCGATTGCCGATATCGCCATCATCGAAAAGCTCACTGCCGCTCGCTCCGTGGCACTTTCGGTTCACCGGATCGACGGCGACGATCCGACGCGCTTCGGCCTCAAGGTCTTTTCGCGCGGCGCGCCCTTGTCGCTGTCGTATCGGGTGCCGGTGATCGAAAACCACGGCCTGCGCGTCGTGAACGAGCGCACCTATGAGATCAGGCCGAGCGCCACACCCTCACCTGCACCGGTTTGGCTGCACGACATGACGATCGAGACCAATGATGGCAAGCCGATCGTCATCACCGCGGAATTCGCCCGACGCCTGGAAGCCTCGATCATGGCGGTAGTGGGCGATCGCGCGGAATCCGACGGATACAACGCGCTGATCCTGCGCACGGTCCTGAGCTGGCGCGAAGTCTCGGCCATCCGCGCCCTCTCCCGCTACCTGCATCAGATCCGCGTCCCGTTCACTCAGGACTACATGTGGGAGACTCTGCGCAAGAACACCGCGATCACCACCAGCATCGTCGCTCTGTTCCAGGCTCGCTTCGACCCGCGCCTCACCGCCACCGATGCCGAGCGCTCGGCGCGCGAGACGGCCCTGCTCGCCGAGATTGAAGAGCAGCTCAAATCCGTCGCCTCACTGGATGAAGACCGTATTCTGCGCCGTTTCACCAACCTGGTGCAGGCCGCCATCCGCACCAATCTATGGCAGCTCGGTCCGGACGGGCATCCGCGGCCGGTGATCTCCGTTAAATTCGACGCGCGCAAGATTGAGGAGCTGCCTGCACCCCAGCCGCTCTACGAGATCTTCGTCTATTCGCCGCGTGTCGAGGGCATTCATCTGCGTTTTGGCAAGGTCGCGCGCGGCGGACTACGCTGGTCCGACCGGCCGCAGGATTTCCGCACCGAGATCCTCGGTCTGGTCAAGGCGCAGCAGGTCAAGAACGCCGTCATCGTGCCGGTCGGCGCCAAGGGCGGCTTCGTGCCCAAACGTCTGCCACCGCCTTCCAATCGGGAGGCCTGGATGGCGGAAGGCACCGAAGCCTACCGCATCTTCGTTCGCTCGCTGCTTGAACTCACCGACAATCTCGACGGCGACACCATCGTGCCGCCCGAAGACACCGTGCGGCACGATGGCGACGACCCCTATCTCGTTGTCGCAGCCGACAAGGGCACCGCGACCTTTTCCGACATCGCCAACGCGATCTCGACGGAGAAGGGACATTGGCTCGGCGATGCTTTCGCCTCCGGCGGCAGCCAGGGCTATGATCACAAGAAAATGGGCATCACGGCGCGCGGCGCGTGGGAAGCGGTCAAGCGCCATTTCCGCGAACTCGGCACCGATATCCAGACCAAGCCCTTCACCGCTGTCGGCGTCGGCGACATGTCCGGAGACGTCTTCGGCAATGGCATGCTGCTCTCGCCGGCGACCAGGCTCATTGCGGCTTTCGATCACCGCGATATTTTCATCGACCCCTCACCCGATCTCGCCGCCAGCCACGCCGAGCGCCAACGCCTGTTCGACCTGCCGCGGTCGAGTTGGCAGGACTACGACAAGTCAAAGATCTCGCCCGGCGGCGGGGTATTCTCGCGTTCGCTCAAGGCAATCCCGTTGGCGCCGGAAGTGCGGACCTTGCTTGATCTCGACAAGCCGCAGGCCACGCCTTTCGAGGTGATCACGGCGATCCTCAAGGCACGCGTCGACCTTCTCTGGTTTGGCGGCATCGGCACCTATATCCGCGCATCAGGGGAAAGCGACGACCAGGTCGGCGATCGCGCCAACGATCCGATCCGTGTCACCGGCGCTGATATCCGCGCGCGGGTGATCGGCGAAGGGGCCAATCTCGGCGTTACGCAGCGTGGCCGCATCGAAGCCGCGCAGAAAGGCGTCAAGCTCAACACCGACGCCATCGACAATTCGGCCGGGGTCAACACCTCCGACGTCGAGGTCAATATCAAGATCGCACTGGCGCGTCCCGAACGCGAAGGACGTCTCAGTCCGAACGACCGCAACATGCTGCTTGCCGCGATGACCGATGAGGTCGGCGCCCTGGTGTTGCGCAACAATTATCTGCAGTCGCTCGCGCTTTCGCTGGCCGAACGCAAGGGCCTCGCCGAGACCGGCTTCCTCACGCGGCTGATGCAATCGCTCGAGCAGCGTGGCCTGCTCAGCCGCGCCGTGGAATTCCTGCCAGACGATGCGGCGATTGCCGAACGCGCCCGGCGCGGCCAATCCTTGACTCGGCCAGAGCTGGCCGTTCTGCTCGCTTACGCCAAGCTGACACTTTACGACGATCTGCTCGTCACCCGCGTGCCTGATGATCCATATCTCGCCCGCGAACTATCCGAATACTTCCCGCGCGAGGTTCGGGACAAATTCCCCGCTGCGGTGGAACAGCATCGCCTTCGTCGGGAGATTATCGCAACCAATCTCGCCAATGCCTTTGTCAATCGCGGCGGCCCGGCCTGTGTCGTGCGTCTGATCGACGAGACGGATGCCGATGTATCGACGATTGTCATGGCCTTCGTGGCGGTTGACGAGTGCTACGGCCTGAAGCGGCTCAATGACGCGATCGACGGACTGGACACCCGCATCGACGGGCAAGTGCAACTTGGCCTCTACGCGGCGATACAAGATCTACTCCTCTCGCGTATGCTCTGGTACGTGCGCAATGTCGATTTCAAATCGGGTCTGGACGCGGTCATCGCCCGCTTCGGCCCGAGCATCCGCGAAATCGCCGCCGGATTGGATAAGACCCTGCCGGACGACGTGCAGGCCGGGCGCAGCAAGCGGCGGCAGGACCTGATCGATGCCGGCGTCCCGGGCGAGCTCGCAGGCGAGCTCGCTGATCTCGACGCCCTGGTCTCCGCACCGGATATCGTAACCGTCGCCGAGCGCACCGGCCGGACCATCGGCGACGCCGCTACGACCTTCTTCGCCGCCGAGGCCAATTTCCGCCTCGATCGCCTGATCGCCGCCGCGCGCAGCGTGTCGGCAAACGACAATTACGAACGTCTCGCCATTGATCGCGCCGTCGACCAGATCGCCGCCGCCGAAAGAAGACTGGCTGCGGACATGCTGGCAACCGGCCAATGCGGCCAGCAAGCCGCGGGCGACTGGCTCGCCGCTCATCCTGAAGCCACGCGCATCCGCCGCTCGGTCGAAGAAATCGCAGCCAGCGGCCTGACGCTCGCCAAGCTGACGGTAGCGGCAAACATGCTGGGGGATATGGTCAAGAGCTGAGCGGGCTCAAGCTGTCGGGAAGCGGGATTCCAGGAGATCGACTTCCCTGACCAACTTGCGGGCGATCTCGTCCGAGAGCTGCCGGCTACGCGCGATGCGATACAGTTCGGCCCGTTCGGCGCGCAGTCCGACAAGACGGAGGCGGCGTTCGACGTCGTCGATTTTCTGCGCTAGTTCGGCTTCCTGCCCGACCTTGGAACGCCCGTCGATACGCTGGCGATATAGCGCCATGATGCGAACGCCGGCATCGGTATAGAGATCGGCGTCAATTTGCCCTTCCCCCATATCGTGTTGCGCCTGCTCGATCGCCCGGATCGCGGCTTCCGCCGCAGCGATGCGCGCGCGATCTTCTTCGGCCTGATGCGATGGCTCGGGTGGAAGCTCCAGATCCCTCAGCAAGAACGGCAGCGTCATGCTGGCAGCGACCAAGGATACGATGATGACGCCTGCGGCGAGAAAGATCGCGAGATCGCGTGCCGGAAACGGCGAACCATCGTTCATCGTCAACGGCAGTGTCAGCACGCCTGCAAGAGTAATGGCGCCGCGCACCCCGGCAATCGATGTCGCCGCGATCAGGCGCCAGCTCGGAATATAGGGCTTCTCGCCCTTCAGATGTGCACGAAACAACGTAAATCGTAGTGACGTCCAGACCCAGGCGAACCGCAATACAGCCAGAGCGAGATTGATCGCGACCACATAGACGAGGAGCCAGAGCGGCGCATGATGCCCGGTCTCCTGGACCACCCTCGCCGCGCCATCGAAGAGCTGCGGGAGCTGCTCGCCAAGCAGGACGAAGATCACGCCGTTCGCGGTGAACTGCACCAGGTCCCAGACGGCACTGCGACGAATGCGGGTCGCAGGTAATGCCTGCCCGCTCTGCTCGACGTAGCTCATGGTGATCCCGGCGGCGACGGCTGCAAGAATGCCCGAACAATGCACGTATTCGGCCAGGAGATAGGCGCCGAACGGAATCAGTAAACTGATCAGGATCTGCGAGCCCGTCTCTTCGCCAAAATGGCGCGAGACCCAATTCTTCGCGACGGTCACCGCCCATGTCACAACGACGCCGATGGCGATGCCACCGGTCGCAAGCCAAAGGAACGTTCCGAACGCGGCGAAAGCCGAAAACGAACCGGTCAGAGCTGCAGCAACGGCAAACCGCATACAGACCAGGCCCGATGCGTCGTTGAGCAACGATTCTCCCTCAAGGATGTGCATGAGCCGGCGGGGAATTGGTATGCGCGCGGCGATCGCGGAAACGGCAATCGGATCGGTGGGGGAGATGACTGCGGCGAGCGCGAAAGCGACGGCGAGAGGCATCGCCGGAATGATCCAATTAACGAAATATCCGACACCGACGACCGTGAATACGACGAGGCCGAACGCCAACTCCAGGATCGTCCCCTTGTCGCGAAATAGTCCTTCCTTGGGGATGCGCCAGCCGTCCAGAAACAACAGTGGAGGCAGGAACAGCAGGAAGAAAATGTCCGGTTTCAATTGGACGCCGAGGTCGGCCACGGCAGCAATCAGCACGCCGATGACGATCTGAACGAGCGGCAGGGGAAGCGATATCGGCAACATGCGGGCAACTCCGCCGCTGACGACCACCGCCAGCAGCAGAATCAAAGCAACGGTAACGGTCTCCACGCTCTCTCTCGCATGCGCAATGCCCGGGATTTACCGCGCATCATAGCGACGCCACCCGAATCATTCCACCATCCATCCCGCGCCCCACCTCCACCCGGGTCTGTCCTCGCGTTCCAATTACAGGTATGGCAATTTACTATCTCGGTCCTCAGGTTCTGGATGAACTTCCTGATGAACGATCCGCGGGCCGACCACCGCCGGTGTTTATTATGGCTTCGCGCCGATCTTGATATGGATCGCGTCGGCGCTTTCCTGATGATCCGGGACCTGTTTCACGATTGCGGTCAATCCCTCGTTGCGCATGGCGTGCAGAAGGACAGCGGCTGGCTTGCCCGCCGCTCCCCAATCCGAGTGTCGCGATTCGGCGATCTGCACCTCGACGCCCTTGAACACGACGATGCCGGCCGCAGGCTTTCCCGGCGGGATGTATCCAGAGCCTTGTGCAACCGCCTGTCTCTTCCAACCAGCGACATCAAGCGCCTTTCCGACATCTTCCATCAAGGCAACAGCTTCGGGGTCAAGCTCGACCGAGAAATCGAACGGAGTGCCACGAAATTCCTTGAGGGCATCGGCAATCCGCTGTTGGGATGCGGGACCGAACGTCCGCGGGCTGTCGGCCCAATATGCCAGAGCGACGCCGACCAGGACGAGAGCGGCAAATGTGATCGCCAGTCCTCGCTCCCAGGCGCCTTTCGAAATCCCGAGAACCAGAAGAGCGACCTCGCCGCTCAACCCTATCAGAAGCAGGATCTCCCCGATCTCCTTCACCCAGCTGAAGAGGACCAGGGAAAAGGCGGCAGTATTTAACATCAAGCTCTCCAAGTCGCAGGCTGGCAGGCGGCTTGGGAGACCGCATCACTCGTAACTGCGGATTCGACATGCGAAGGTCTGGACCTAAGCAACGGGAGATTAATAAGTCGCTAGCGGTCAAGGCGCGCGTCGTGCGGTGGTTCGTCGCGCGGATCCGGCGCGGTTGCGCGGGGATCCGGTAACTACCGCAGTCCCGCTCGCACGGCCATGGCACGCACATCGGAAGGAGTGAGACCATAGGCCCGGCGGAAGGTTCGGTTGAAATAGGACAGATCACCAAATCCGACCTGAAAGGCGATTGCGCCGATGGCTCTGTCGGCAAACCGCAGGTCTTTGAGCATGCGATACGCGCGAGCGAGGCGCTGCTCGAGCACGAAAGCTGAAAACGATGTCCCCTCGGCCTCGAAGAGCTTGCGGATATAGCTCGGCGAGATTCCCTGACGCTGCGCGATAGCGACAATATCCAGATCAGGCCGGCCAAGATTGTCCTCAATATCTGCTTTGACGGCCTCGAGCCGCGCGGCGCGCAGTCCACGGCCCCTGGCCGCCTCGGCGAAGTCTTGGGTCGCACCGATTGCGAGCGCGGCGAGGTCGATAACGTGGGTCGCGGCGGTTCGCATGAGACCCGGTGCCTCGGCCGGCCCTCCCTGCCGCAGCGCCTCGACATACCGGATCAGCAGCCGCAGCGCATCGTTGTCCGGCGGAATCTGGCGCGCATATGCGGCACCGAGATCCGGGACCAGGGCGGCGAGATCTGGTCGCGGGAGCGCGATCGTGAGAAAGCTGCCGTGACAATGCATGGTGCTCACCGATGGATCGGTGGCCGAGAGAACGACACCACTTCCGGCACGGCCCACGATCTCCCGGCCGAACTGCGAGGTGGTCGATTTGCCGCTGATCAGAACGGAGAGGCCGACGAGATCCTTCGATTTTGCGAGATGTTCTCGGGTGATGTGATAGTGGGCTGCGGAGCGGGATCCGGAAACGATCCCGACCCCAGGCAAGGCCTGAAACGTCACGCTCGCCTGGAACGGAGCGTCGTCGATCGGTTCGATATCGACATTCGCAATGTTGCGGCCATAGACCTCGCGCCACATTGCAAGGCGCTTGGCTTCCGGAAACTCATCAGTCGACACCGTGAGCGGCGCAAGCCGTCCCGAATCGTTCATTTCAACCTCATCATCGGCGGGACGCACGGGCGGCGCTTCTGCTCCAAGATCAAAAGCACGCTGCAACGGACCAAGATCGCGCCATCATTTTGAACGCTCTGTCTAGACCAATTCCTCCGCAAACGGCTAAGGAAGGTCTACCGGCGGGTCTTCGCCGCGGAACTGGCGCGGCTCCAGTCGCCCCGCAAGCTGCCCGCGGGCTGGCACAACTTCTTCATGCTGGGCGGCGGCCCGGTGATCTTCAATGATATCGGCAATGGCGCGATCGCCGTCGAGCCGCTGAAGAACGCCGGCATTCTGCTGCGCCCCGTCGGCATCGAACTGAAGCCGCAGACCAAACTGAGCTGACGCTGGATCGTCGAGGAGCTGCCGACTCGGCTGCCGGAAAACCAGCTCACCTCGCACGACTACCTCTCCATCGCCGCGGAGTTCGACGACGGCCAGGACCTCACCTACTTCTGGAGTTCGAGCCTGCCGATCGGCACCGCGTTCCGCTGCCCGATTCCGCGCTGGACACCGCTCGAGTCGCACATGGCGGTCCGCAGCGGTTTCGCCGATCTCGGCAAGTGGGTCAGCGACGAGCGCGACATCTACGCGGACTACAAGGAGCACATCGGCGGCCCTGCCAGAACCGTCGTCAACATCTGGCTGCTGGGCGTCTCTCTCTTCCAGCGCCGCAGCGGCTCGTGCCGCTTCGCCGACATGCAGATCTCCCATCCGGGCGCCGGAGCCCTGAAGCTTTGCGACAACGCGGGAGTGAACCGGTTCAATCGGCTCGCCGCTAGCAGTTCTTAGGACGTGGAAAATCGCTTAAGGCCCGAGGCTCGACCAGCAGGCCCTGTCGTTCGTAGCGGCGGCGCGTCCTGCTGAAGCGCACGACGACGGCATACCGGGCACTGTTCGCCTTCGCGCGCCGCGTGAGCAGCGCATCGCCCGCCGGCAGAAACTCGAGATCATCGAGGCCAACGCAGTGCAGGCATGCCGGGCCGATCGGTCAAGCGTCGCCGCTTGCGCAGGAAAAGATTCGAAATTATATCGTCGCCAAGATACAAGGTGGCACATGACCTTCCTCTTCGCGAAATTCGAGATGCGAATGCCCGTCCCGCAGGAGATTTGCTGGAGGGATTAAGCGCGCACACGCGCCGTTCGGACGAAGCGGACCCGAGCCCTCCCATCCTGCGGAGGGCTTTTCAGTGTCCGCGTCCTCTCGGCCACACGGAGTGCGTCATGACGAAGTATCTGATAACCAGCGCGTTACCCTACATAAACGGCGTCAAGCATCTCGGGAATCTTGCGGGTTCGCTGCTTCCCGCGGACGTCCACGCCAGATTCAGACGACAGACCGGCGCGGATGTTCTATTCATCTGCGCCACCGACGAACACGGCACGCCGGCGGAACTCGCCGCGGCGGAAGCACGCTGCGATGTCGCCTCCTACTGCGAGCGTCAGCATTTCGTTCAGCGCGACCTCTATCGTCGACTTCATCTGTCCTTCGACCACTTCGGAAGGTCGTCGTCGCGCCGCAATCATTCCTTGACGCAGCACTTTTTCTCGCAACTCGATAGGAACGGCTTCATCGAGGAGCGCACGCTCAATCAGGTGTTCAGTGCGACGGATGATCGCTTCCTGCCCGATCGTTACGTCGTCGGCACCTGCCCGCATTGCGGATCGAGCCGCGCTCGCGGCGATCAATGCGAAGTCTGCGCGCGACAGCTCGATCCGACGGATCTGATCGCGCCGCGCTCGGCGATATCCGGCGCCACCGATCTGGAGGTGCGCCAGACACGCCATCTTTTTCTCCGACAAACCACCATTGAAGCCGATCTACGCGAATGGCTATCCTCGCGCTCGGGCTGGCCGCCGTTGGTGACTTCGATCGCTAACAAGTGGTTGGACGAAGGCATCCGCGATCGCTGCATCACCCGGGACCTTTCATGGGGAATACCGGTTCCGAAACCGGGCTACGACGGGAAGGTCTTCTACGTTTGGTTCGATGCGCCGATCGCGTACATCGCAGCGACTCAGGAGTGGTCGGACGCCGACCCCGAGCGGAGGGATTGGAGATCGTGGTGGCTGGACGCGTCGGACGTTCGATATGTGCAATTCCTGGGAAAGGACAACATACCGTTTCACGCCGTCAGCTTCCCTTGCACCCTGCTGGGGTCCCGCGAGCCCTGGACCACCGTCGACGTTATCAAGGGCGTGAACTGGCTCAACTATGAGGGCGGCAAGTTCTCGACCAGTTCGGGTCGCGGCATCTTTCTCGATCAGGCACTTGAATTGCTGCCGGCGGACCGATGGCGATGGTGGCTGACGGCCAACGCACCGGAAACATCCGATGTCGATTTTTCATTCTCCCGGTTCGCGACTGACGTCGATCACGATCTTGCCGACACATTCGGCAACTTCGTGCAGCGCGTCTTGAGCTTCGTGGTCTCGCGATACGACGGCGTGGTCCCCGGCGGCGTTTCCGATCCGGTCGATGGCGAACTCTCCGCCCGGATCGAGGCCTTGGTCGGTCAGTTGCGCGAGCGCCAGGAAGCTCTGGCCCTGCGCGGCACCGCGGATGCCGTACGCACGATATGGAAGACGGCGAACGCCTACCTCGTCGCAAAAGCACCCTGGTCGCTTATCGCTTCAGATCCGGACGAGGCCGCTTCGGTGATTAGAACCGCCGTGAATCTCATCGGCATTTGCGCGCGCGCCGCCTGGCCGATCGTTCCGGATGCTGCGGAAAAGGCGCTCGAAGCGATCGGCGACTTGGAAGCGGTGCCAGCGTTCCCTTCGACGGATCACCTGACCCGAATTCCGGCCGGTCGCCGGATTAGCCATCCCGGACCACTGTTCGCGAAGCTCGGGGCCGAGTGGGCAGCTTCGCAGCGTCAGAAATTCGCCGGATAGAGCGTGCGATCGGGCGGCTTTACCCCCCGGTCCACGAAGTGCGCCCTGGGAATGCTAAGCAGCCGCTTCGTCGCGAGAGCTCAAACCGGCTCTCACTGTCTGTTACAAAGTCGATCGATCAGCCGATCGGTGACAGCGCCGAATATCTTGGGATCGTCATAGGCACGCGCCGACAGCATTGCTCCGTGAACGGTCGCCATGAAGGCCTCCGCTTCAATTCGGGGAGCATCAGTCAGCGCAAATCTTCCCTCTCGCTGGCCACGCGCGAGGACCGAGGTCAGCCAAGCTGAGAGCGCCCGGAAATGGGCTCTTACTTCGAGGGCCACTTCCGCCGGGAGAACAGGAAGTTCGCTCGCCAAGAGAGCGCACACACAGAATGGCGCGCTGGCGTCTCTGATGCAGGCCGCCCAATAACCCGTATAGCTCCGAAGCAGTTCGAGCGGATCGGAAGCCTGTCGTTCCAGGTGTGCGATACCGGCGACGGCCTCCTCCCGGTATTGAGCGATCAGCGTACGCACCAAATCCGCTTTGGTCGGGAAATGATGATGAATGCTTGGCTTGCGAATGCCGACAACCTCCGCAATGTCGGCGTAGCTGAAGCCGTTGTAGCCACCGGCTATGATCAGGGTCCGCGCGCAAGCAAGGATGTCGTCTGCGGTGGTGGATAGGTTACTCATGCTGGCATCGCTACCTTCTAGTTGGTAGAGTGTCAATCGCTGAAAGCGTCGTGGTTTGCGGCTATTGACACTCGCCATCCTACCTACTAGTAGGAAGACAAATAGCGGAGTTATCAAACATGCAAAGTCAACGATCGCAAGTTCCGACCGTCTCGGCGTCCGGTTGGTTGAAGGGATATTACTATGTTCGCGCGGCCTTTTCGCTGATCTGGGTAGCTCTTGCCTTCACCCTTGGACGCCACGTTCCGCAAGTCGCTGCGGTCATGTTGATTGTCTACCCGGCTTGGGACGCGGCCGCGAACTATGTGGATGCGGCGAGCAACGGCGGCCTCGTCGGCAACCCGAGCCAGACGCTCAATCTCGTGGTCAGTGCACTCACGATGTTCGGTGTCGCCGCAGCGCTTACGCAAAGCATGAACGCCGTTCTGGCCGTCTTCGGTGTGTGGGCCGTCCTGTCCGGCGCATTTCAACTTGCGACGGGCGTCCGCCGCTGGAAATCCTATGGAGCACAATGGGCGATGATTCTGAGCGGCGCGCAATCCGCCCTGGCTGGAGTGTTCTTCATTCACGTAGCGGGCGGCGCGAACGTGCCTAGCATCGCCGACATCGCACCCTATGCTGCCTTTGGCGCCTTCTACTTCCTAATCTCGGCGATCTGGCTGACGGTAAGGGACGCTCGTCGCGGAACGATCCATACCGCCGCGTAGGGACGGTCGCCCTAACGGGAAACGGAGCGTTGCTCGACGCGTAACGGGCAGCGCGCCGAGTAGGCGTCGGCTCATGGGTTTGTTTTCGAGGAGCGGATGCCCGTCGAAAAAAGGCTTTATCGGTCAGCCTTCAGCTCTCGGTGCGAAGCGGGCGCGGGATTACGCTGTGAGACAATCTGATCGAACGCGGATCGAATTCGCCGAGCCACCAACTACATCAGCCGCCCCTCACGATCAGCTTGCCATCGTCCCATTGTACAGCCTTGGCAAAGTTTTTTTTCAAATCCGTCGACGAACTTCTCGCGATACTTGATCGTCCTATTCCGCCTTCCACGCTCGCAAGTGATGTCAAACGGAGCCGAACGATGGTCCGGTGCGTCCAGCGGGCTGTTTTGGTCGGCGCTTCGAGGCAAATCGGCCCCGAACTGCCATTTGCAAAGACAGCTTCTACAGGTAAATCGAGCAAGTTCCTGATTGCGAGCCGAGACCCTGCTGCAAGAGCCCAAACATGAAGCGCGAACAATCGACCAACGAAAATAGACCTGTCCTCGGGAGACGGCCTGCGCCAGGCGCGCGGGCGCGGACTGACGAACAGAAAAAGGATGTCAGAGATAATCTGATCGCTGTCGGACGGCACTTGTTTGCTGTCGAGGATCCATCGACAGTCTCTTTGCGCAAGATTGCAGCCAAGGCCGGTTACTCACCAGGGACGGTCTACAAGTATTTTAGGGATCAGCACGAGCTATTCATCGCGGTACGCGAACAGGACATGTCCCGCGTGGTGGACAATCTGGAAAGGATAGCGAAGCGGGTTGCTGACCCGAAAGAGCGGTTGCGGACGGTCTTCCTCGCTGCCATCCGGCACTGGCTGAAACGACCCGAAGAGTTCAGGGTCCTGTTCTCAATTCGTCCTGAACAGTCCGCCAAGCCGGGCCGGTCGCCGTTCGGACGTTCGGCTGTAGTGCTCCGGTCCTACTCACTCTATCGGCAGCTGGTAGACGACCTGTTTGCTCCATACGCTACGCCCCCGTGCTCGCCACGCGTGGCGACCGACACTCTGATCGCCGCGACCCACGGAATCGTCGCTTTCACCCTGCACACCCACACTCTCGAATGGTCCAGCCCGATCAAGATGGCGGAAGAGGTGCTCGATGCCCTCCTCTCCACCTGGCTTCGGCACGAACGCTAGACATTTCCGCAAATAGCAGATGTGCAGCGGATGTGCCTGCCGATACGTTGAACCAATTCGTCCTCGTCGCTCGGATCGGTGAAATGCGTGATATACTTGCCGTCAGGTCCGACCAGATACGTGAAAGCCGTATGGGGCATTTGATACCCGGCCGCGTCATCCGGATCCGCCGCGCGCCTCGCGAAGACCTTATAGAGCCTTTTGACGTGCTCGATGTTGTCCCGCGAGCCGGTCAAGCCGGTGAAATGCGGGAATTTGCCTTCCAGGAAGGCCTTCATGACAGCCGGAGTATCGCGCTCCGGATCGACCGTGATGTAGAGCGGTCGGAGGTGCGTGGCCAACGGCCCGAGCCGGTCGATGACCCGCGATAGACATAAAAGAGCCGCCGGGCACACGGCCCGGCAATGGGTGAAACCGAAGAACAGCAACATGAATTGGCCGCGATAGCTACCATCGGTTACGGGGTTGCCGTAATGATCGATCAGATCGAAGGAACCTCCGACCCGGACGGTCTGACCGCTGCCCGATTCTCCCATACAACAGTCAGACATCGCCAATCTCAAGAATGAGCGTGGTTGGCTTCTCCAGCCGGACGCCCACGGCAAGAGTCTGGTCGCGCGCTGCGACGTGCACGGAATCCGTACTCACGAGCGCCCCGTCGCGACTGTCGGAGACAGCGACGTCGTCGATGAAGAGGGTCCAACTCGCATTCGGCGCCAGTGGTCCAATGTCAAGGTCAACATCTAGCGCACCTGCGTCTCTCGGTTGAAGCGTCGCGACCAGACATCTCTCAACTTGATCGTACACTGCGCGCGTTACGTCGACAGCGGACGTGATCCGCCGCAGGGCCGGAAGAGCAAAATGCTCACCGTTCCAAGGCTTGTTATAAAGAGCCCAAAGCCCGTCCGGCACGTTGAGACGAGCGTAGGCCAGCATCGCGTTGCCGGTGAGCCGATCCATACGGATGAGGTTGCCATCCTCATCATAGGATTGATCGCTGCGCGGATAGTAGAGGCCGCCGTCGCTCCAGGTCGGCGACATGTGTCGGTCGGCATGCGCGAGCAGACCTTTCAGGTCGCTATCCCCCATTTCGGAGAGCAGCATGGCGACGTAACCAAAATCCGGCATTGGCCATGGATAGGCGCGATCCTCGATGCCATCGACCGAACGACCGTTATCGAGCGCCTTGCGCACTTGCGGCACCACGGAGTTCGGGTAAAGCGATACTAGGCCGTCACGACCGTACTTCAGGACTCCCCGCAATTGATCCCGATAGATGCCGTGTACGAAATCGCGGTTCCATGTGTTCATGACTGCACCGCCCCATGCTGTCCAACCGACGCTTTTCGGCGGCACGAAATCATCTTGCTCGACGCGCCACCAACCGTGAAACCATCCTTCCGCCGAGAAGATGCCTTTCTTGTCCCAAGCCGCGCGGTAGCTCCGCGTTGCTTCGTCGGCCACCGAGGTCCCTTTGCGCACGTCCGAGAAACGGAAACCAAGCATGGGAAATTGATTGCAGACGATGAAGATACAGTTCGGTTCGCAGGCTACGCCCAGCCAGCCGTTTTCGACCATCTGCCAGTAGATGACCTCGGTGAGTGAGCTGCGACTATACTCGAACTTTTCAGGCCCCATCCCCCAGAAGATCGGGTTATGCACGAAGGTCAATGCGGCGGGCTGATCGTAGCTGTCGTCGTTGAACAGCATGCCATACATGCCCACCATGGCCGACAAATGTCCGCTATACATAATGTTCTCGCGGACCACCGGATCGGTCCATCCCTGTCGCAGCTCTTTGATGTCCGGATTGACGTACAGCCCCGACTGGCTCGTGTCCTTCCAGTAGCCCCAGACCTCGCGGCGCAGCATCTTGTGGATCAGCCTGTCGAAAGTGCCGCGAAATGCTGCGGGCGCCGCCGGCAATCGGTGGTAATGGGCCAAGCCGATCGCATAAGCCATCTGCGCAAGCTGATAGCGATAGGAGTCCAGCCATTCCTGCCCAGGGTCCGGGATACCCATTTTGGACCATTCGCCGTCGGGCTGACTGGCAAGATTCTGAATATGACGCAAATGGCCGAGTTGCAGCGGATCGAGGACAGGAAACCGCGAAACGTCGGGCGCCTTCCGATTGACCTTTCCTAGCTTCGAAGCCGGCATGTTATCGCTCCTTCGGTTCCTAGATGTGGTCGAGATCGTGAAATGGGGCCTGCTGACCGTCAGGCATCAGGCTTCTGTCGCAGTATTCCGAGCACCTGGCTATTTTGCCATCGTCTGCGATGGCCAATACGGCGCACAGACGAGCACGAAAGGTCTTGCCCGTTGCGACTACTTTGCCTCCGCCGAGGCTCTCGCCGTCGAAGGTCCCCTCACCGACTGCTTGAACCACCACGACAGAATCACCGGCTATGATTCTCTCGGGGACCATTCGAAAGCCGGAAATGGCTCGATGCCAGAGTTGATGATGACGTCTCATGAAGTCGCGGCCGCGACGCAACGCGCCGAAGGCCGTATCCATGTACTCACCATCTTCCCTGAAGAGGCGCGCGAACTCGTCGGCGTCGTGCTTATTCCATCCCTCCACCCAAGACCGGCCGACATTCTCCAGTGTCTGTTTGTCCAATCTGGTCACGCCGAATTTTCTCCCTTTTTCATCATCCTTGGTGCTTGGAGAACGACCTGAGTCCCGCTTTGATGATACGATGGTCGATGTCTATCACCTGAGCCTCTACGCTACATTCCGAGATACGCGCGCTTCACGTCATCGCTTTGCAGCAAGTCGGATCCGGATCCCGACTTGACGATCCGGCCGGTCTCCACGACGTAACCGACGTCGGCGATCGCTAATGCAGCGCGCGCATTCTGCTCGACCAGGAGAATAGTTATGCCATCCTGTCGCAGCCGATCCACCACGCGTAAGATCTCCGCCGCGAGAAGCGGCGCAAGTCCGAGCGACGGTTCATCGAGCAGCAGCAGCTTTGGCTCGCCCATCAGGGCGCGCGCGATCGCAAGCATCTGTTGCTGACCGCCCGAAAGCGTTCCGGCCGGCAACTTGCGCTTCACCTTCAGCACAGGGAAGAGCGAATAGGCCTGCTCCATGCGCTGGTCGATTTGACCGTTCTGCCGGCGATAGGCACCGAGACGGATGTTGTCCTCGACGGACATCGGACCGAAGACTTGGCGTCCCTCCGGAGCCTGGCAGATTCCGAGTGCCACGCGCTTGTGGGACGCAAGCCGCGAGATCTCGGCGCCCTCGAAGCGGATCGTCCCGGTTGCCGCACGATGCACGCCGGAGAGGACGCGCAGGAGCGTCGTCTTGCCGGCGCCGTTGGCACCCACCAGCGCGACCAATTGTCCCCTCGCCACGGAGAAATCGAGTCCATGAAGCGCTTCGATCGGTCCGTATCGAGCTTTGAGCCCGCTAACTTCGAGCAGCGGCTCGTCTTCTGTGGAGGGCATGGCGGATGCCAACTGATGAATAACGCTCATGCGGCAGCTCCGAGATAAGCCGCAATGACCTGCGGATCAGCCCGCACGTCTTCCGGTCGGCCTTCGGCAAGCTTCCTGCCGTAGTCGAGGACCAAAATGCGCGTCGATACCCGCATCACCAGCTTCATGTCGTGCTCGACGAGAACGATGGTCACTCCTGTCGCCGCGATTCGTTCGATTAAGACGGAGATTTCTTCCGTTTCGACGTGATTGAGCCCGGCGGCCGGCTCGTCGAGAAGCAGTATCTGCGGCTTCGCAGCCAGCGCCCGCGCTATTTCAATGCGTTTCAACGCCCCATACGGCATTTGCGATGCCTGCGCTTTCCGGTACTGGGACAAACCAACGAAGGCCATCAGTGCGTCCGCTTCTGCGCGCAAATCCGCATCTTGCTTGCGGATATGCGGCAAATGCAACAGCGCGCTCACGAAGCCTGGATCCAAACGGATATGACCGCCGATCATCACGTTGGAGATGGCGTCCATGTTCATGCATATCTGGAGGTTCTGAAACGTGCGGCTAAGACCCAGTCTGGCGAGCTTGTCCGGCGATCGACCCGAGGTAGGCTCACCTATCATGGTGATGGTGCCCGCAGTAGGTAGATAGATTCCCGAGAGCAAGTTGACGACAGTCGTCTTGCCGGCTCCGTTGGGCCCGATGATCGAGTAAATGGATCCGGGTTCGACCGTGAACGACAGATCGTCGACTGCCGTAACACCGCCGAATCGCTTCGATAGATTTCTGACCTCGAGCGAGTTCATGTCTGGACCCTCGCCACTAGATCGCGCACCGTCGGCACGAGGCCATTGGGCATGAAGATCATAGTTGCGACCAGTATGATGCCGAACACCACTGTCTCGCCGCCCTCGAAGGCTGAAAGAGCTTGCGGAAGCACGGTCAGCATGACCGCGCCGATCAATGAGCCCGCGATAGATGCCATACCGCCCACGATTACCATCGCCATCAGCGTAATCGAACGCACGAAGCCCGCGCTATCGGGCGTCGCGAATTCCAGATAGTGCCCCTCGAGGCTCCCCATGACGCTCGCTACAATGGCGGAAAGTACGAATACCTTTACCTTCACGCTGGTGACGTCGACGCCGGCGACACGGGCGGCTACTTCCGAGCCACGGATCGCCTGTAGGGCACGTCCAGCGGGCGAGTGCACGAGGTTTGTCGCCGCCCAGACGGCGATCAGCAACAGCGTGGAGACCAGAAGATACCAGTTGCGGTCACCTCTCAGTTGCCATTGGCCGATCGCCAATGCCGGAACGGACATGCCGTCCGACCCGCCCGTGTATTGCATCTCGTTGTTGAGCACGATGGAGACGATGATGCCCATGCCGAGCGTTGCCATGGCCAGATGGTGACCCTTCAGGCTCAAGATCGGCCGTGCGATCACGAAGGCCAGGATGCCGGTACCTGCTGCGCCCATTCCAAGCGCGACAAGCGGCGGCAAGCCGGCATGCGTCGTCAAGATCGCGGAAGCGTATGTGCCCAGGCCGAGAAAGCCGGCATGACCAAGACTGATCTGTCCGGTGTAGCCGAACAGCAGGTTCAACCCGATCACGACGACCGCGTTGATGATCGTTCGGATCGCCATATCGTAGACGAAGGCGTTGGGTCCCAGCAGGGGAAAGATCGCGAGCCCAGCAACCAAGACTCCGAGCCCGGCGAAGCGTCGTGAGATATTCATACGCGATCCGAGGTCTTGGCACCGAATAGGCCGTGCGGTGCGAGAAGGAAAAGCAGGATGATCAGGACGAAGGCGACCGCGTCCTTATAGGCGGCGGAAATGTACGCGGCCGTCATCGCCTCGATCACTCCGAGGGCTAATCCGCCCACGACCGCTCCGACCGAACTACCGAGGCCACCGAAGGCGGCGGCGACGAAGCCTTTGAGTCCAAGCATGGTGCCGGCGCTGTAGCTAGTGAAAGTGAGCGGGGCGAGCAGCACGCCCCCGATCGCACCTAGCGCCGCCGAAAGGGCGAACGAAAGCGTCAGCACTCCCATCGTGTTGATGCCAACGAGCTGAGCGGCCAGTGGATTGTGTGAAGTGGCGACCAGAGCCTTGCCGTGCATAGTCGCGTTGAAATACCAGAACAGGGCAATCACGATGACGAGTGAAATCCCCATGATCCAAAGCGCCTGCGGAGCCAGCGCAGCGCCAAGGACATTCAGAGGGCGGTCATCGGAAAGCCCGGGCAAGGCATGGTTCCCCTTGCCTAGCCCGATTTCGACAGCGCCTCGGATTACCTGGCCGGCTCCAAGCGTGATGATTATCAGCGAAGTCATCGAAGTCGTACGTGCCGGTTCAACAGCGAATTTGGCCATAGCGAAGCCGACGAGCGTGGTGAACGCGATAGCGATGGCAAGCGAACTCAACAAGGGAAAGCCGGCTGCGACCAACGCCGAGGCCGTCATCGCGCCCAGCATGATGAATTCACCCTGGGCGAAATTGATCATTCCGCTCGCGTTATAGACGAGGGTGTAGCCGAGAGCCGCGAGTGCGTAGGTCGCCCCCACGGTCAGGCCTGCCAGTAGGAATTGAAGGAATTGCGATAGCTGGTTGCTCCGTAGGCGCTGAAGAGGCGTTCTTCAGCGCGCACACATCGGCCGCTGCGTCGACGCCGCGGCATCCCGTCATCAGAGGATGTCGGCGAGCCGTTTCGCGGATCGGACTAGTTTTCCGGCACGAATTTTCCGTGTTTGACGACGTGCATCCGCAAGGACGTCAACGCGAGACCCAGATAGTCCGTCTCGGACATCGTGAACACGCCATTAAGGCCTGGGAGCTTGCGCGTTTCCTCGATCGCTTGGCGTACCTTTGCCTTGTCGGTCGAGCCTGCACGGCGGATCGCGTCGACTGCGATGACAATGGCGTCGTACGAATTGCCGGCGAATGGCGACGGCGTTTCCTTGTACATCTCCTTGTAGCCGGCGTAGAAGCCGTCGATCACGGGCTTCTGTGGATCGTCGGCTGCGACGCCATCCGGAACGACGAAGCCAGCCGTCGGCATCCGCGCGCCTTCGGAAGCGCTACCCGTCAGGTTCAAGAATTCCTGATTGACGACGGCATGCGGCAGGTAGAGCGGCAGCTTGATATCCAGTCTTGCCTTGTTCTTGACCGCCATCGCCGGACTGGTGCCGGCGCCGCAGAAGATCAACAGAGCTTCAACTCCTGGCGCATTCTTGATCGTCGTTAGCTGCGGTGTAATGTCGGTGTCCTTCGGACCATACTTCTCGTCGGCAACCACCGTGATGCCGTAGCTCGCGGCATTCTCCAGGATTTCCTTGCGGCCGGATTGCCCGAAGCCCGCCGTTTCGGACAGAAGGCCGATCTTCGTGTAGCCCTTCGCCTTCATGTCCTGAAGAATGCGCTGAGCGACCTGACGATCGGTGTGTGGTGTCTTGAACACCCACTTCTTCACGGGATCGACGATCGGCAGCCCTCCGCCGACCGAAATGTAGGGAATCTCAGCCCGTTCGACCAGCGGTATCATTGCCATTGCGCTCGGCGTGATAGTTCCGCCGATGATGAGGTCCACACGGTCCGACTCGATCAACCGCTTGGTCAGTGAGCTCGACCGAGCAGGTTCGGATGCGTCGTCGTACGAGACGAGTTCGACTTTGCGTCCGAGCACCCCGCCGCCATCGTTGATCTTCTTGACATATAGCTCAACGGCCTTCTGTTCGGGATCGCCGATGAAGCCAACGACTCCTGTCGTCGACAGCAGAATGCCGATCTTGATGGGATCGTCCGCCGCGTTTACAGCATGCGACGCGGCAACCACAGCCATCGCCGCTAACAGATTCTTAAACAGTCTCTTCATTTTTCCTTCCCCCGATTGGTTCCGATCTTCCGTCGGCTTAGTCCGCGATGCTGAAGTGCACTTTGACGCTGGCCGGATCTCCGGCTCCCATCAAAAGGGCGGCGAATACGTCCGCACTCCGATGGAATGGAACGGAAGCGATCCAGCGTGTGTCGAGGCTTTTGGCGAGGCCTATCGATTCGACGAACTCGTCGTGCGAGTAGGCGAAGGAGCCTCGTATGGTGCGTTCACCTGCAACCACAGGCCCGCCCGCGACCGCAAATTCGGGAGAATGCAGACCGACCAGGATGGCTGTGCCTCCCGGGCGAATATTTTCGACTGCATTTCGGCGTGTCGTGACGGCGCCGACTGTGTCGAAGGCCGCATCGTAGATGCCTTCCGCCGTCTCAGTGGCGACATCGGCACCGCATTGTAATGCCATGGCCCGCCGCTCAGGGGCGATATCCGTGACGGTAATGTTCGCGACTCCGTTCTCTTTGAGCACGTGAAGCAGCGACATGCCGATCGGTCCGGCACCCAGCACGGCAACGTCGCGCCGCGGCATCGGCGACAGCCGCCACGCGTGCAGCGCCGTCGCGATCGGCTCGACCATTGCGGCCCGCGTCAGGTCTAGCTGGCTTACTTCGACGAGACTAGGCGCCGGGACCAAAACGCTTTCGGCGAACGCGCCATTGCGATGAACACCCAAGACCTGACGCTTCTCGCAGAGATGGCGACACCGCTCGCGGCAGGCACGGCATTCTCCGCAGGACAGGATCGGATTAGCGACGACGAGCGCACCGTCCCGCTGCCTGCGACCGACGAATTCGTGTCCGATGGTCAAGCCGATCGGTAGCGCTGGCCGGCCACTTCGGACCGCACCGAGGTCGGTTCCGCAGACCCCGGCGACCAGGACGTCGACGATCTCCTCGCCTGCGGCCGGTCGCGGCGAAGGAATGTCGGCGAAGCGCACCGAGTGGTCGCCTGCGTAGATTAGCGCCTTCATGAGGCGGTCCTCGGAGCCGACCGGGAAGCCAGGCTGGGATAGCGACGGTTAAGCGCACCGCCGTCGACATAGATTGTATCGCCGGTGATATAGCTTGCTTCATCCGACGCCAGAAACGCCGCAACAGCCGCCACCTCATCGGGCTGACCGGGACGGCCCAGCAAGATATTGTCGACGAACTCGGCGCGAGCCTGTGGCAACGACAGCAGCCGACTGACCATTGGTGTTTCGGTGAGCCCTGGCCCGATCCCAACGACGCGAATTTTGTGCGCTGCCAATTCCATGGCCGCGACTCGCGTCAGCATCGCCGCGCCGGCTTTCGAGGCGCAGTAGGCGGACAGACCTTCACCCGGCTGCTCGGCATTGGTGGAGATGAAGTTCACGATGACTCCGCCGTGCACCTTCATTTGCAGCGCCTGGTATTTGCAGCACAGAAACAATCCGGTGAGATTTACGTCTTGCACGCGCTGCCACTGCTCAAGCGTCTGATCGGTCAGCGCCAAGCTGATTCCGATTCCCGCAGCATTGATGCCGATATCCAGACGTCCGAACGATTTCGCGATTGCATCTGTCGCATTCGCGACGGCGGCCTCACTGACCACATCAGCGGCGAGGGCCAGCCCCTCGCCCTTCAACATACCTACCGTAACTCTGGCTGCGTCCAGGTCGCGATCAACCACCGCAACGCGCGCTCCATCTTGCGATAGTCGGCGCGCGACGGCCTGCCCCATGCCGGATCCCCCGCCGACCACCATTGCGACTCTGCCATCCAAACGAGGGTTAGATGCCATCGTCACACCTCCAAAACATCGGCATAGGGAACGCGCGCTTTGCCTTCGGGACTGCGCAAGCCTTGCGCGGCAAGTCCCATGAAGCGCTGAGTGATCGGGTTCATCACCGGCTTGGTCATTACATTGATGCACGCCGGCCGGTCGGCGGCGAGTGCACGCTTTAAGGCCGGTCCCAGTTCCTCGAAGCTGGTTACGTATTCCGGGTGCGCGCCGAACCCGGCGGCCGCGAGATCGTAGCGCGTCGCGGCAAGGTCCGACGCGACGCGCTTGCCAGGCCCATAGATCAGATCTTGGCCGTGGGCGGACATGCCCCACTGCTGGTCATTGTTGACGACCACTACGACCGGGAGATTGTGACGCACCATCGTGTCGAATTCCGCGAAGTTGAACCCGACGGCACCGTCGCCGCAGAAGCAGATCACGCGCTTGTCGGGATGGGCGACCTGCGCGCCGACGGCGAGCGGCATACCTTCGCCCATGATCCCCATATAGCCATGACCGAGCCAACGATCGGGCTTGCTGCTTGCGGCGAAGGCATCGAACCAGGCCGGCGTTTCGCCACCATCGAGCACAAAGATCGCATCGTCCGGAGCAGCTGAGGCGAGCGTGGAAGCCAACAATGCGGGGGTGAGCCCTTCGCTCGGGCTAGGAGCCGGAGGTCTCGGCGCATGATCCCCTCGGAGGCCGGCCAACCACTCGCGGCGGTCGGGCCACGGGCCATTGCCTGCTTGCGCGATCAGCGCCTCCAGCATTTCCCGGCAGTCGGACACGATGCCGAGCTCCACGCCGCGCACGCGGCCGATCTCTTCAGCCGCAATATCAACTTGAATGATCTTGGCATCAGCCGGAATGACGGACTTGCGGCGGCCTCCGGTGTAGAGACCAAGCCGCGCGCCCAGCAGCAGCACGACATCGGGCTGCCCGGCTCCGCGGGCTGCGGCTGCGCCCAGCGTTCCGAAACCCCGCACCCAGAGAGGATTGTCGGTCGCCAGCGCGCCGCGCGACTTGTTGTTGGTCGCGACGGGGATGCCGGACAAATCTGCAAACCGCGTCAGTAGAGGGCCGCCTCCCGAATAAGCGACGCCGCCACCGGCGAGTATGACGGGACGCTCGGCACTTCGCAGCAATTCGAGCGCGTCCGCCACCGCGGCCGTTGACGGCGCGGGCCGCGATACCCTCGCCTCGCCATCGGGATAAGCGACATCGCTCTCTTCGACCAGAGCGAACAGCACGTCGCTCGGGAGATCGATGTAAACCGGCCCGGGCCGCCCCTCTCGCGCGATGTGGAAAGCCCGCCCGAGGAGGTCTGGCAACCTCTCGACATGCGTGACACGATGAGACCATTTGGTGATGCCCCCCATCACCGATAACTGGTCGTAGCCGCTGTTGACCGGCAGCGCGTCGAAGTCTCGCAATGGCGGCGCCCCTCCGAGAAACACGCTTGCGACGCAGTCGGAATAGGCATTGGCGACCGCCGTGACCACGTTCGTGATGCCACCACCTGCGGTAACCATTGCCACACCGACCTTTCCGGTCGTTCGCGCATATCCGGTCGCGGCAATCCCCGCCGCCTGTTCGTGTCGATGATCGATGATGCGGAAGCCTTCCGCCACCGCCGCCTGATAGACGCAGTCGAGGTGACCGCCATGCAGCGTGAAGATGGTGTCGACGCCGAACCGCTTCAGCGTTGCGACCAAAGCCTGCCCACCATCAATTTGAGCCACCGCGAGCCTCCCATCGTTCTTTTTGGACGGCCGCACCGACCGCCGAAGCTTTCGAAAAACTATCTGAACGCGTTCAATAATGTCAATCACAAAAATGAACGCGTTTATTTATTTGGGCACGGCTTGTTGCGGCAAGGCTTCCTCACCGGATAAAAGAGGCAGCACATCCAGAGGTTCACTTGAGCAAGACACGTCCAGCGAAGCTTGCGAAGGCCCGGCGAGAGCCGCGAGCCCGCGCCAACACGAACAAGGCTAGGAACGAGCTCCGAGCGGCCTTCATCAAAGCAGGTCGTAAGCTTTTGGCTGATCGGGGATCAAAAAACGTGTCGCTGCGCAGTATCGCGGCAGCAGCCGGCTATTCGCCCGGAACGATCTACCAATACTTTGACGATCATCGCGCGCTGCTGCTTGCAATCCGCGAAGAGGACATGCTGTCGGCCGTAGTCGCCTTCGAGGGAATCGCCGCGAGCGAGCCAGACCCCGAGCAGCGGGTGATCAAAGTCTTCCTTGGAGTAGCGCGGTACTGGCTCGACAATTTCGACCATTATCAAATGCTGTTCTCTCTTCCGCCACACAAGATTGCGGTCAAGGACGCAACGGGAGTTCCCTTCGGACGCTCTGCGATCGTGGCACGCTCCTATTCTCTTTACGATCGAATAGTCAGGGATCTGCTCGCCGGCTGCGGCTCCTCCTCGCTCGACGCCAAGTGCGCGGTTGACAGCCTGATCGCGGCCGTACACGGCATCGTCGCGTTTCCGATTTACACGCGCACGATGAATTGGACAGACCCGTTGAAAATGACGGAATTCGTCGTCACTTCCCTTATCGACTCGTGGCGGCGGCCGCCTTGTCAGGATCGCGCATAATGCAGCCGCAAAATGCCTTGTGGGCTTGGACAAGCGAAGCGGCGTTGCGAGATAGATAATAGGTACCTTCGCCAAGTCCGCTATTCTCGTCCACTTTCTCCGACGCGAACTCTTAGCTTGGGATCAACACCTCGACATTGGTGCCGACTACGCGAGTCATGAACGTTTCAAGGTCCACTTCGGCGGGGCTGCTCAGCGCTTCTCCCGTCCGTATATCGAAGCGAGCGTTGTGAAGCGGGCACTCGATCTCGCAGCCATCCATCAAGCCATCGGCGAGCAGCGCCGAGGCATGCGTGCAGATATTCGACGTCGCGTAGTATGTTCCGTCAACCAAATAGACCGCGATCTCATGCTGCCCCACACTGCAGGCAGCGGGCGCGTCTACCGCAACATCCGTCATCGCTACTGCCACGCACCACGTGCCGTTCGTCGTTTCGACGGTCATGTAAACGCCTCCTAGATGCTGTAGAAATCGACGACGGTTGGAATGCAGTCGTTCATGATGACAATCTTCTTGCGAGCGATGCGGTAGCCCTCGGGGCTGCGAACCAGCGTATGCTCGTAGACCCCGAAATGCAGATGCTGCCGCCGCGTTCGCGGATCGAACACGTGCGTTGTCCAAGAGGACCGCGCCTCGACGAAAGATTCGTCCCGCTCCGACAACACTGTGTTCGTAATAACGTGCAGGGTACGAGGTAACGGCAATGCCGTGATCGACTTGCGCGACTGGATGCGGCCGATCCGCTCCTGCAACTGGGCTCGGGAGGTGTGATAGATGAAGGATATCTGGGTATCCGGGTCGGTCACCAGGTCGTATTCGTTGAGCCACGACGGCACCCAGAACACGGCATCGGCGCGGTAGAGCTCGGCCCAGGCGTCCCAGGCCTTGTCGTCGAGAAGATGCGCCTCGACGAACAACAGCCGCTCCACCTCGGCATGATCGTGAAGTGATGCCGAACGATGATTGAGGGGCGCAGCGTCAGGCATTGTTCGCCCCCTTGGTCGCGAGTTCCAGCAACCGGCGCCATTCCCGGTAGCCCGAATGGAAGTTGGTTTCACCGCCGAAGCCGGGTTTACCGAATGCGTACTCTTGCGGCGAGATGCCAAGCTCGCTCACGTGATCGCCGGCCACCCCCATGGGTTCAAGACCTCTCAAATGCCCAAGCGTGTCACCGGCCTGCGCCGCGTATCCGGTCTGGCAGAATTCGTACATCACGTTGTCGTCGGAGGTCGCAAGCCCGCTTGGATTGAAGAAATCCTCGTATGCCCTGATACGGAAACGACGCGCATCGGCGCTCTCGCCGACCGGTGCCAGGCAATGCGAGGTCATCTCCGTCTTGTCGACCGACAGCGGCCTCCATGTGCGCAGCTGCGCGGAGCTGATGTCGATGATCTGCAAATTTGGAAAGATGGTAAGGTTGCGCTGCCGCAGCATCCACTTCAATCTGATGTCGCCGACCCGGCTCTTTACTTCAGCCAGGCCTGCCGGATCTGCAGCCAGCGCACGCCCGTAGCGCATCTGTCGCTTGATCGACCAGTTGACCGCGTGGCCGTTCTTGAAATTGAAGCTCCCTTGTCCCTCAACTTCGTCCGGCTTCTCGCTCGTGAATCCGACGGTATCGCCGGATTTGACGCGTTGCGCCAGGATATCGACGTATGAACTGTGCGTCGATGCGAAATGATAATAGTCGAGGCCGTTCTCGAACTGCAGCTTCCAGTTGGCGTCGAAAGTGTAAGTGATGTCGCCGGGCACGAACTCGAGCTGGCCTACGGGGCTTTGGTCGGCAACGAGGTCGATAAATGTCCTGGCGTCATCGAGGTATTCCGGCAGCGACGGCACGTCGGCCGACAGGCTGGCGAAAACGAGTCCGCGGTAGCTGTCCAGCCGCGCGACCGGAACGAGGTCGCGATCAGCTCCGTCGAAGCCGGCGGGGTACTGACCATCCTCCCGGTCGGTCACCGCGATATTCTTGCCTGCGCTGTCGTAAGCCCATCCGTGATAGCGACAGACATGGAACTTCTGCCGCCCTCGCTTAAAAGGGCAAACGACGGTGGCGCGGTGTCGGCAGGTGTTCAGAAAGCATCCGATCCTGCCCTCCCCGTCGCGCATCAGCAATACCGGCTGACGGCCGATAAAGGTGGTGACGTAGTCGTGCGGGCGCGGAATCTGGGACTCGAGGCCCACGAACGACCATGTCGCCTCGAAGATGTGCTTCATCTCCAGATCGAAGATCTCCACATCGGTAAAGGCATCGCGCGATACATGAAACGCCTTGTCCGCGGGACGGTCATCGACGAGGCATTCGGGACGATGGTGAACAGTCATTGTCGGCTCCTTTTCGTCGGTCAGTTCAGCCGAATGTTGGCGTCGGAGGCGATCTTCTTCCATTTGTCGATTTCACCGACCACGAAGCGATCGAAGTCCTGCGGGGTCGAACCGACCGGCTGCATGCCGAAAGCCTCGGCCTTGGCAGCGAAGCCCGGCGACTTGACGAACGCAATCAGGTCGCTCGACAAGGCGTTGACTGCCAGGTCCGGAGTCTTGGCCGGCACCACCAGCCCGAACATCGAGTTCGCCTCGTAGCCGGGATAGGTCTCGCCGATGCAGGCATACTGCGGCGCATTGGGAATGCGAGTGGCGTTGGTGACGCCCAGGACTTTGATGGTCTTCTCCCGCACGTGCTGCTGTACGGAATGCCACACGTCGAACATCAACGGCACGCGGTTGGCGAGGACGTCGGTGAGGGCGTTTGCGCTCCCGTTGTAGGGAACGTGCAGCATCTTGATATCGGCCATCTTCTGCAACAGTTCGGCTGCCATATGAGTAGCGGTCGCCGGCCCCGGCGTGGCGTAGGCCAGCGGCTCATTCTGCGTACGGGCGGCTTTCACCAGGCCGGGAATGTCGTCGGCCGGGAACGAGGGATTGGCCACGACCACCATATGGGCCTCGGCCAGTTGGGTAAGCCCGCGCAGGTCGCGCACGGTGTCGAACGGCATCTGGGCGCGCACCGCAGGATTGATGACATGGGCGGTGATGACCACGCCGATGGTGTGTCCGTCCGGAGCCGACTTGGCGACGGTGTCCGTACCGATCAAGGTGCCCGCGCCCGGCTTGTTCTCGACGATCACGGGTACGGACCATTTCGCGGCCATTGCATCGCTAATGATTCGAGCGATGACGTCGGTCGGCCCGCCAGCCGTGAATGGCACGATGAAACGGACGTTGTGCGAAGGAAATCGATCCTGCGCCGATGCCTTGGCGCCGGAAAACCCGGCGAAAGCCGACATTGCAGCGAGAAGCCGTCGACGGTCTATCATACTGTTCCTCACCTTCGGGCCGTCACGCGGCCGCGTACGCCCTCTCGGTCGGGGCACTTCGCGAGGCACCATAGTTGCTTTTACACCTATTGCAAGAATGACCGATCCGGTACGTTGAGCCGTCAGGCCAGCAGAACCCGGGACATGGTCTCGCGGCCGCTCCAAGGCGCAGACAGAAAATTGGCGATAGTCATGGCAAAAGCGAAGAAGTCCTCTGCGACAAGTACGATGAAGCGGAAGTCGAGGGACCTCAGGCCGTCGATCGATCACGATAGGCGCGTCATCGACTTCGACCGTTACATTCCCACTGTCGTTTCGCGCCTCATGACCCGCTTGAGGGCATCGGCCCAGATCTTTTTCGATGAACGGTTCGGGATAACGCGGCTGGACTGGCGGATCATATCGTTTCTTGCGGCAAAGGGGCCTTCGAGCGCCTACGATATCTGGACCCTTGGAAGTCTGGACAAGGCCGCCGTCAGCCGCGCGCTTCGCG
The DNA here is from genome assembly GCF_059512385.1 of Bradyrhizobium sp. Crot121. Lineage (NCBI taxonomy): Bacteria > Pseudomonadati > Pseudomonadota > Alphaproteobacteria > Hyphomicrobiales > Nitrobacteraceae > Bradyrhizobium > Bradyrhizobium sp. Crot121. The sequence goes on from NZ_JCAMOR010000001.1 coordinate 291,632, forward strand.
TTCTGTCCGACCGCAAGATCGTCACGATCAAGAACGTGTCCGGAAGCTCTCGGCGGCGGACCGTCATTGCCTTGACGCGTCAAGGCCAAGAACTCAACGATCGATGTTTCGTCGAGATCGTGAAGCGACACGACAGGCTGCTCGGAGGCCTTAGTCGAAAGCAGATTGAGGACTTCATCCTCACCGCTCAGCATTTGGAGAGCCGCATCGCCTTCATGGACAAGGATGATGAATGTCCCTCCTCGAATTTCGACGTGACCAAGGAGCCCGAATATCGAAAACAACCCCATGCAAAGGTGCAGGCGGCAGCTAGCGCTCGAATGGCAACTTGACACGTCGGGCAAATCAGGGGCATTCCTTCATCATCCCGCAATCTTGTAAACGCCTGTCGCCCCGCAATAGCGGGCGTGTCGGTTGCGACCTGCGGTCCAGGAATCCTCACCCGCATCCTCACGCACAATTGAAATTGCACCGGCTCCGCGCGGCGAACGATGGCCTCGCGCGTGGCCGAACCGCGCGCGCTTGCCGCGCACCTGCCAGGGAGTCTCGACATGAACACCGCCCCAAGCCTCGCCATGCCAACGGCGATCGCCGCAACCGACCCGGCCAAAACTGCCGCAGCCCCGCGGATAAGGCTCTCGTCGCACGGATTCTCCATCGACCATCCCGATCCGGAGCTCGGCGAACAGCTGATGGCGAACGCGCTGGGGGCGACCGATCGCGATGCGATGGGTGGCATCCTCCGGCAATTGGTCAGGGCCAGCGTGAGCGACGGAAGCCCCGACGAGGTCACCCTGTCCTTCATGATTTCAATGATGAAGAGCATTCGCCCAAGGGATTCCATCGAGGCTATGCTGGTGGCGCAGATGGTTTCGGTTCATGTGATGGCGATGCGATGCGCCCATCACCTCGCCAGTGCCGACGACCTCGCCCAGCACGACAGCGCCGCGCGCGCCTTGGGCAGGCTCGCCCGCACCTTTCCCGCCCAGATCGATGCGCTGAGCCGCTACCGCAGCCATGGCGAGCCCGCCATCACCGTGCAGAACGTGAAGGTGGAGGACGGCGGCAACGCCATTGTCGGCAACGTCACGCAGCACGCGAGCGTGATCGTTTCCGACAAGAACCTGGCCTCCGCCGCGCGGAAGGCGCCGAAAGCCTCGGGCGCCAAGCGAGGGCAAGCTTCCGCTGATGCCAAGCGCGACGCACAGCCATGAGCGATCACATCAGAAATACCGGCCCGATGCTGGCGAGCCCACGATGTGGCTCCAAAACCCGTTGCGGCGGCGCGTGCCTCTCGCCGGCGGTGCACGGCAAAAAACGCTGCCGCATGCACGGCGGCGCACCGGGTTCCGGCGCGCCAAAGGCAAACCAGAACGCGCGCAAGCACGGCCTGTTCACCAGGGATGCGATCGCCGAGCGAAGGCGGATTCAGGCGTTGTTGGGTGACGCGCGGAAGCTGCTGGAGGAGATGAAGTGACTTGCAGGCGACGATTCGTCATCGCGCCTTCCACTGGATCCGCTTTGAACCCTGTCGACATATCGGTAGGGTCTCTTCGTCATTGGGATTGGAAGCGGCAGGGCGCACCGGCTCCGCCGCAATCGCACGCGCGATCTCCCAGCCACGGCCTGTCCGGATGGTCCTCGCATACCCGGCTGCAGCTAATCGCACCTGGCGGAACTGAATCACGAGAACAGTTCCTTCACGCGCCTGAAGCTCGGGTGCGTCAGATCTTAACCTCAGTGTGAGCCCGCTTCAGGCGCCATTCAGCGGATAGTTCGATCGTCCGAGCGCGTTTAAGCGTACAACGAGCTTCTCGGCTTCCTCTGTCAGGTATGATGCAACAGCGCCACACTTCAGGTGATTTGTCAAAAGTCGGCTGGTTCCGATTGTCGAAAATGCGTTGGGCGCGTTAGCCCGTGCAAGTTAGAGCTTGCTAGTGGAGAAACGTATGAAACGCGCTCTTTTGACTTCCGCCGCACTGCTTATGTTGGCGGGTACTGCTTCGGCCGCTGATCTTGCCGCCCGTCCCTACACGAAGGCCCCGCCCCCCGCGGTCGCTCCGGTCTACAACTGGACCGGATTCTATATCGGTGGTCACATTGGTGGAGCCTTCGGTGGTGACAGCAACGTCCTCGATCCGAGCTTCGGGAACAACGACGACGGCACGTTCATGGGTGGTGGACAGGTTGGCTTTGACTATCAGTTCTCGCCGAACTGGGTATTCGGCCTCGAAGCCAACTATAGTTTTCTCGATACCAACAGCAGCTTCGCCAATCGTGGCCTCGGCTCGGTGACCGGCCGTCTAGGCTATACCTGGGGACCGGCTTTGCTGTACGTCAAAGGCGGTTATGCTTGGGCTGACACGCGCTTCACCAATGGCTTCAACGGCGACAATGATCGCAACGGCTACACCGTCGGTGCCGGCCTCGAATACATGTTCGCCCAGAACTGGTCGGCCAAGCTCGAATACCAGTACTATGACTTCGGCAACGTCGATGTGTTCTTGGCGGGGTTGCCGGTCGGCAGCTTCCGCAACGACGAACACACCGTCAAGGCGGGCCTGAACTACCGCTTCAATTTGGGCGGCCCCGGCCTCGTGACGTACTAACCCGAGCGACAGCTCGAAGGCAAAAGGTCGGCATCTGCCGGCCTTTTGTTTTGCGGCGAATGAGGCGAGGGCGCCAAGGCCTCGCCCCCTAAGACCGGCCCCGTTATAGCGTTCGGATAGCGGAGCTTTTTATTGCGCCTTAATTTTTTCGTGCAGCCACAGCGGCTGCGCCTGTTCGAACTGGAATGAGAAGGCTGGGTTATCGATTCCCGGCTTTCAACGGAACCTTGAGGCTCAGATCGCGTTGCAGGGTGCTACCCCGCGATCTTCTGCTGGTTTTCTTCATCGCTCGATATTGAGGTGATCAGGATGTCCGCCGATATCCTTCCGGCATCCGCCTTCCAGAATCCCGCCGTCGCTCTCTCAGGGGTGATCGACTACAGCATGTATGTCAGCTTCCGCCAGCAATTCGACAATGCGGCAGGCCAGCATCTCGTCGTGATCGAACTTTCAACCCTTGGCGGCGATCCGGAGGTAGCGCGCATGATGGGCGAGGACATCCGCTATGCGAGCGAGATGGAGCCGGCGCGGCGTTTGGTATTCCTCGGCAAGGCTGCGATCTATTCAGCCGGGACGACCTTTATGAGTTTCTTCGCCCGCGAGAATCGCTATCTGACCCGCGGCTCCCGCCTCATGATCCACGAGCGCAAACTGACGCGGACCCTGAATATCGACGGGCCGCTCACCGTGTGCCTTGCCAACGTGCAGGCGATCATCAACGAAATTCAGTGCTCGATCGATATCCAGAACGAGGGGTTTCAGAACCTCATCAGCGGTTCGAGCGTGACGCTTGAGGAAGTCATCCGGCGCGCCCCATCGAACTGGTACGTCGAGGCGAACGAGGCGCTGAAGCTCGGGCTAATCGCGGGGGTGTTATGACCCAAGCGACGAGAGCAGGTGATGCATCGGCCGGCATCGGCGGCGCGGAAGCCGCCGAAGGCCGCTGGCTCCAAGCGAGGGCAAGCTTCCGCTGATGCCAAGCGGGACGCACAGGCATGAGCGATCACATCAGAAATACCGGCCCGATGCTGGCGAGCCCACGTTGTGGCGCCAAAACCCGCACCAGTGGCGCGTGCCGCTCCCCGGCGGTGCACGGCCTGTTCACCAAGGATGCGATCGCCGAGCGAAGGCAGATTCAGGCGTTGCTGGGTGAAGCGCGGAAGCTGCTGGAAGAGATGAAGTGAGTGGGTCTGCAAAGAGCAGTCGGGCGCTACCTAGGGGAAGCTGAGAGCGAGGCCAGAGTGCATTGAAAAGACTTAGGTTTTAACCACCCGATTGGCTGAGTGTGTCGCACAGAGAGGAGCGCCAGTCGAGGATTGCTTCGCCGAGCGGGATGTCCGTAGCGGAAGAGAGAGGGTGCTCTCCTTTCGTCCTCATGTAAAATATTCCCGTGGTCTGTTGATTCTGGGGGCAGTTGGGCTTTCCGCGAACAGCGCGGGTGTGGCCACTGCTACAGCGCTGGGAGTAACTCTGGAATGCGCAAGCCTGTCCACTGCGACAGCTTCCGCAGGGACCGGCCGGCTTGCCGGCGGTCGCACTCAGATTTCTCGACTTTCGGCCCGACAGGATCGTGTGGGGCACCAATTGGCCGCATCCTGTTCGATATGAAACGATGTCCGATGACGGCGACCTGGTCCAGGCCGTTCATGTGTGGGTGGAAGACAGGGCCCTGATACATCGAATCTTTGTTGAGAATCCCGAGACTCTTTACGGATTTGACTAGTCTTCGGTCGGCCCTGAGGCGGCCAGCGTAGCGTCGCTCTCTGGGAGGCGCCTCCTGACGATTTCCCGATCGCGATAGATGGCAACGGCTCCGCGATCTTTCTTGGCATTTTGATCGCAACTATGGGTTTTGGTGGCGCCTTTCCTCACAGGAGTACCTTACAGGCAGCGCCGTTACGGCGGTCTCCGCGTCTACTTGCACTAGCTCCGAGCCAACGCTTTGGGCCAACGCAACTCTCATCAGACAAAAAACGGGGCAAATGTGTGCAGCTCCCCCCTCTACCTAGGAATGTGCGGTAGGAACCTACATCAATTTGGACTATGCGTATATTTTTCGGGGGGACAATTATATCAATGGCCGGCTTGTCATTCGAGATCCTTATTGATGACGCTCTTGCCGGAATCACTTCCGTGTCTCAGCTCACTACTTTAGTAAACAAGCGGGTTCTTAGCTTAATCAACGACTTCGAGGACGCCGAGTGGCGGTATCTCAAATTCCAAAGTTACCTCTGGGACAATATAGCTCAAACCGCCTTGTCGCAAAGAGAGCGATCCGCACTTGTTGACCAGAGTCACAGCAGCCTTATAGCGGCTGCTCAGAACCTCAGATTGACTGACAAGGATGAGCTGGGTCAGGGCAGCGAAATAGCAGAAGTGTTCTTGTATGGACTGATGCGCCATCGCTTTGGCGCGTTGCCGGTAGTTCCGAAGATTTTTTACAAACAGAATGTTCAGGACAATGCCAAGGGAGCAGACAGCGTACATATTGTGGTGAAAGGCGACGACTTTACACTTTGGTTCGGCGAAGCGAAATTTTACAACTCCATAGCGGATGCTCGACTTGATGCAGTAGTGACTTCCGTTCTGAACTCGCTGTCGACCGATAAGCTGAAAAAAGAAAACGCGATAATAACCAGCGTCTCAGACCTGGATGGACTGCCGATTGCCGCAGGCCTTCGAGAGAAGATCAAAGCTGCTTTAAGCAACCGCGAGTCGATCGACAATCTAAAGGCGAAAATTCATATACCAATCCTTTTGTTGCACGAATGCGCCACGACAGCGGCCGCGAACGAATTGTCGGAGAACTACAAGAGGGCACTAGCAGCATTTCACAAGGAAAGGGCTGCGTCTTACTTTTCAAAGCAGATCGCAAAATCCAGTTCAGTTTATAAATACGATGATCTCAACTTCCACATCATACTCTTTCCGGTCCCAAGCAAGAAGAAGATCGTTGATGCGTTTGTCCACGCCGTGGCCTTCTACAAAGGACAGAAATGATGGAGATTTTTGAGACCTGTCAGGAGATCAATGGGCTGCTATCCATTCAGAATGAGATGGCTGCCAGAAATCTGTTGATACGACTACTGGCAGATTTGGATCGGGCCAAGACGCCCTACCCGCAGTTAGTGAATCATATGATCCGAGCGACCGGCCTGTTTCCCTACCTGCAGCTTGAGAGCGCGTCGTGGGATCAGAAATACGTGCATCACGCGTTTGAGGTCGACGTTGGCCGCCGATTGGCAACCTTGCACCGAGAGCAATCCACTGTCCTCGCCAAGCTCCTGAACGGAAAGAGCATCGCGGTAAGCGCCCCGACGAGCTTCGGGAAGAGCTTCATCATCGACGCATTTGTAGCCGCGAAGCATCCCGACACAGTTGTGATCATCGTTCCGACAATCGCGCTAATGGACGAAACACGAAGGCGACTGTTCAAGAAATTCTCCGAGCACTACACGATCATAACCGCACCGGATACGCGGCTTGGATCTAAGAACATCTTCATCTTTCCGCAGGAGCGCGCCTTCGGATACTTGGCGTCCCTAGAAAAGATCGACCTTCTCGTCGTAGATGAATTCTACAAGGCGAGCCAAGAGCATGATCCCGATCGTGCCCCCTCTCTCATAAAAGCGATTCTAAAACTCTCGAAGAAGGCGAACCAGCGGTACTACCTTGCTCCGAACATCAAGAAACTCAACGATAATGCGTTCACGCGCGACATGGAGTTTGTTGAACTCCTCGATTTCAATACGGTGTACTTGGATATTCGAGAACCGTACAAGGAATTTGGAGGAGACGCCGCCAAGAAAGGCGCGAAGCTTATTGAGCTGATTTCTCCGCGCGATCAAAAATCACTCGTCTACGCTGGTACTTACTCTGAAATCCGAAAAATTGCCGATCTTGTAATCAAGAACCTGCCGGCCGTAGATCGGATATATACCTCAGCTTTCGCCAAGTGGCTGAGGGAAAACTACGAAAAAGACTGGCTCTTGGCCGATCTGGTTGAGCGAGCCGTCGGGGTTCACAATGGCAGCATGCACAGATGCCTCAGCCAGCTGCAGATCAAGCTGTTTGAGTATGAGGACGGGTTTGACAGCATTGTCTCCACGTCTTCCATCATTGAGGGCGTCAACACTTCTGCACAGAATGTGATCGTATGGCGCAGTAAGGTTGGCAGCACCAACCTCAAGGATTTTACATACAAAAATATCATCGGCCGCGGCGGGCGCATGTTCAAGTACTTCGTAGGCAACATCTTCCTATTAGATGCGCCCCCGAAATCTGAAGATGCCCAACTCGAAATCTCATTTCCAGATGAGATGCTGGGGACTCTCGACGAAGATGGCGATGCAGACCAGCTGACAGACCGTCAAATTGAACGGATCGTCGAGTACAGAACCCAAATGTCCAACATCATTGGCGAGGAGCAATTCGCACGTCTCAAGAAAGAAAATGTTCTGCAGGACAGCGACGCAGACTTTCTGCTGCGTTTGGCGAAAGACATGAAGGACGCCCCAGATGAGTGGAAGGGGTTCGGCTATCTCAACTCGCCAAATCCTGCTCAGTGGGACTCCATGCTATATAAAGTGCTCAAACTCAAACCCCGCGGTTGGGATACAACATGGTCTAACGTGGTGAATGTCACCAAGGCGATTGCGCACAATTGGCGTGATGACTTGTCCCAGATAATTTCGTCCTTGAGACAAAATGGTATAAGCATAGAGGACTTCTTCAAACTGGAGCGGACTGTTACATTTAAGTTGTCTGCTCTCCTCGGCGACGCAAATGAGCTTCATAAGATCATCGTGAACCCTTCTGTCGATATTTCAGGGTTCGTAGGGAGGATGAGCCGCGCGTTCCTCCCCAGTGCAGTGTACCATCTGGAGGAATACGGCCTACCGCGCATGATATCGAAGAAAATCCATGCGGCCGGTCTCATCGATTTCGAAGACCCTGAAATGGATCTCCTCAGAACACTTGAGCGATTCAAGTTTTTGGGAAGTAACGCTGTGCTGGCGACCAAATCTCTAGGACCTTTTGATCGCTATGTTGTGCGCTTCTTCTTCGATGGGATCACCCCTGACGAGCCCCAGACGTCGGAAGACTCTTCATAGGATGTTGCGCCCGAGGCGCGGCGGAGCACTCAGGCGACAATCTGTACTGATCCTGATACTTGCTCCGTGGCGCCGACACTCATCAAACAGCAGGGCCGACATTGCTATGGTTAAGCTCGGATAATCCTCAACGGGGTGTAGTAATAAAATGGGAAGTTGGAAAGTTGTCATCCCTCGCCAAGGCGTCCGCTTCTATGGCGACACTCGCAAGGTCACAGAATTCCTCAATAACGAGATAGCCTACTTTACCAAGCTTGCAATAAACGGGATCAATCTCAATTTTGGCGGTCAAGGGTACGGAAGTCTTCGGCTAAGCGAGCGCGCCACAAGTGAGTTATCGAAGATAGCCGCCGACGTTGCGGCGGAGAAAACAGAGACTCTTGAGCAATACATAAATGACGCGAACTCACGCCAAATATTGGTTGGCGCCAGCCCGGCAGGGGAAAGAGTAGGACAACTCAAACAGGAGAGTGACGTTGCCGCAGCGATACTAGCTGCTGTCTATTGTCCTAAGTGGGCACAGCCTAGTCATTCTCAAGGCCGAGAGCTAATCGCGATCTTTCAATCAGTCGCTTTCGCAAACCCTGCAAACTTCGCGTTTGATGATCTTTTGAGTGCTTCAGAGACCGCAACGCAGGTAAAGCAAGCTAACGAGACTAGCGAACTCGCCGCAAAGAAGCTCGACGCGTTCATTGATGAAAAGACCCAGCTAATAGCTGAGTTGGAAAATCTCTACCGAAAGCAGCTTACAATCCAAGAACCAGCTATTTCTTGGCAAAGCATCGCTGCCCCGAAGACAACCGTGTGGAGATTTTGGCTCTCGCTCTTCGCGTTCATGGTAGCAGCGCCGATCGTCGCGGCGCTTATCTATTGGGATGCGGTGGCCTCCGCTATTGGAAAGATTACCGCGACATCAAACGGCGGTTTCTCGATCTCTGGGTTGGCCGCGATTTCCGTTCCCGCGCTGTTCTATGCGTGGCTTCTGAAAAATATCAGCCGCGTGTTCATTCAAAACCTAAATCTTGCGGATGATGCTGATCATCGACGGTCGCTGGCACTGACATACATGGGCCTTTTGCAAGATGAAAAACGACCGACGTCGGACCAAGATAGGGCGATCATTCTGAACGCACTGTTCCGTCCCATCCCGAATCACACAGCGGACGAAGGTCCTCCGGCCGGTCTCATAGAGCTGATGCGGAAATAGTAACACAGCGTGGACTTTCGAAGTCCCACCCAATTTTTAAGTGGGACAACTACAGCCAAAAACGCTGAAAATTCAAAGGTGCCGTAGAGCAATGGCGCGCAACTCAGAATGAAACTGCGAACTCCTATACCATTGAAATTGACGTATAATTTTTCGTCGCCTCAAAACGGCACCGATGCTCGTCCACGGAAAGTCCAGATTTGCACGTTGCTGCCGATGCCGCCGAGTTCGGCGCCAAGAGCGACGGTGGCCTCGTTGCCGAGGCGCGCCGCCAACCCTCCCGTTACGCGCGCGGACCAGCCATCGAGCAGCGGGACGGACGCGAGCGGCACGGCCCCGGCCAGCGCCAAGGCGGCGGCATCATCGCCGGTAAAGTAGTAATCCGCGTAGACCCCGGCATACGGCGCCAGCATCACGGCGGCTCCGGTGAGCCAGGGATAACTGAGCTTGATGCCGGCCGAGGCGCGCCCGGTGAAGAAAGTGCGGTCCGCCTGCAGAGTGCCGAGCGAGTCCGTATAGGCGTTCTCCCGCTCCCACAGCGCATAGAGCTTCGCCGAAGGTTCGATATCGAAACCATGGGTTTTGTAGTTGCCGGTCAGCCCGCTCGACACCAGCCAGCGATGGCCGCTGAAGTTGCCCGTGGCGGTGCCTGCGGTGCCGTCATAGCCGATGGCGGAATACGCCGCGGCTGCGTCGAAGCGCAGTCCCGGCGCGAACCTCCAGCCGAGGTATGAACCTAAGGTCCAGCCATCGCCCTTGAGGTGCCCGCTCAAGGTATCGGACCGGTAGTCGAAGGTCTCGTAGCCGCCGAGCGCACCGACCAGAAGATTCGGTGTGACCCTGCGGGTAAGGCCCAGCAGCGCATTGATCTGGCTGCCGTAGAGAATCGGTGTCGATGTCGACGAGCCCCAGCGATCGATGCCGCTGCCTCTGACATCCGCCCACAACAGCCAGTCCTTCGGCGCGACGTAGCCAGACGCGGGCGCCTTGGCGGGCATCGCATTGCGATTGATTGCCGCAAACGCGTTGTCGACCCGGGATGCGCCCTGCGGCAATTGCGACTGCGCATAGCTGTTGGCGCCGCCCGGCAGGCCGCCGCCGCTGCGCCCGTACGATCCATTCCATCGATCCGACACGTCGGCGCCTGCGGTTGCGGCCTGCGGCTGATCGGGATCGGCGGAGAAGTTGAAACGAATGCTGCCTCCGCCCGGCGAGACCAGGCTGCCACCATCGCTGAAGCCTTCGGAGATCGCGGTGTCGATCGCGCCGGCAATGGCTGCGCCGGAGTTTTGCGCCACGGTCTTGGTTGCGATGATCTGCAAGGCCCGCAGCTTCAGACTGTCCTGTGGCGTGTTCACCGCCTGCAGCAGCGCTGCCGACGTGCTGGCCTTGAACGTGCCATTGCCGGCATAGGTTGCGGTGATGGTATGGGTGCCGGCCGTCAGCGCCGAGGTCGTCAGGCTGGCGACCCCGCCGGCCAAGGTCGCGCTGCCGATCGCAGCGCCGCCATCGTCGAATCTCACCGTGCCGGTCGGCGTATCGCCCCCGCTCGTCACGGTTGCTGTGAACGTCACCGCCTGTCCCGGCGTGCTGGGATTGGCAGATGAGACGAGGACCGTCGACGTCGTCCCCTGGGTCACGGCCTGGCTCAGCACCGATGATGTGCTGGACGTGTTGTTGGCATCGCCGCCGTAGACTGCCGTGATCGCATGGGTTCCGGATGTCAGCGCCGATGTGGTCAACGTCGCCAGTCCGCCACTGAGGGGGCCGGTGCCCAGCGTCGTCGTACCGTCCATGAATGTGACCGTGCCGGTGGGCGTGCCGCTGGTGCCAGTCACGGTTGCGGTGAAGGTGACAGCCTGTCCCGGCGTGCTTGGATTGACCGACGAAACGAGGACTGTCGCCGTCGCCGCCTGGCTCACAGCCTGGTTCAGCACCGAAGACGTACTCGACATGTTGTTGGTATCGCCGCCATAGACTGCCGTGATCGCATGCGTTCCGGTGGTCAGCGCCGATGTGGTGAACGTTGCCAGTCCGCCACTGAGGGTGCCGGTGCCCAGCGTCGTCGTGCCGTCCTGGAACGTCACCGTGCCAGTGGGCGATGAGCCCGACACTGTCGCGGTGAAGGTGACGGCCTGTCCCGGAAGACTCGGGCTGGGTGACGCAACCAACGTAATGCTGCTGATCGCCCTGGCGATGATGATGTCCTGGGTCACCTGGCTCGCGGCCGCGACGGTGGTTCCATTGCCGGCCTGATCGGCGGCCACCGTGCACGTGCCTGCGCTGATCATGGTCACGATACCGCCGAAAACCGTGCAGACGCCCGGGGTCAGCGAGGAATAGGTTACCGCCAGGCCGCTGCTTGCCGAGGCCAGCGGACTGACCACAAACGTGCCGCCGCTGACAAAGGTCCGTCCCGTCTGGGCGCCGAAGGTGATGGTCTGGCTGATCGGTCCGACTGTATAGTTATTTGAAACGGCGGTGCCGATGCCGGCTTCCAAGCCTAAGTTCACCACCCCGGACAGGTCCACAACGACCTGATTGGTTGCCGCCGGCGCACCCGAATTTGCAGTGAGGTCGACGGTGTAGGTGATGTTGTCCGAGGTTGCGAGATTGGACGCGGTCGCATTGGTGAGCGTCAAGGCAAGGAGAGTAAAGCCGGTCACGGCTTCAGAGAACGAGATTGTCACGTTCGCCGGCTGACCATACGCCAGCTGATTCGGGGTAACGGTGACAGTCGCTGTCGGGGGCGCCGCATGGGCTGACGTCGAAACGGCAAGAAATGCGAAAACAATCAGTGCGGCCAGCTTGATGCTGCCGACAATGCGACCAAACCCAGACACAAGGCCCCCAGCACGTCTTCTTGCGATATTCCCAGTCAGTCGCAATTGATCGCATACATGTCGGGACGCGTCGAGCGCAAATAAATGCGCGCCGTCCCGCGGGCGCATGGCGGTGACGGCCGTTGCGGCGTTATGGCGCTCGATTTCTCACAGGACACTGTTCGAGGTCACAATCGAACGACCGCTCTGCGGTCCCTCCCGCGTCCCTCCATGCAGCACCGCTTGGCGGCTTGCGCCGCATTCGAAGCGGTGCCGAACTATCCCTTACGATTGCTGCGAAACGCGGCTCCCGCGCGTGATCCACACGGCAATGGTGGGACCGACGACTGCCACTACGCAAAGGGCCGAAAGCACGGCGCTGATCGGCCGCGTGACAAAGATCGTGAGATCCCCGCCACTCAGGAACAGCGTTTCGCGCAACGCCTTCTCGAAGATCGGTCCGATCACTAAGCCGAGAATCATCGGCGCGAGATCAAAACCGATCTGGCGCAAAACCGACCCGACGGCTCCGAAGCCGACCAGAACGCAAAGGTCCCAGTAGCTGTTTCGCATCGTGTAGACGCCGATGAAGCTGACGGCGAAAATGAAGCCGATCAATGTGTATTGCGGAACGCGCAGCAACCGGACCCACATCCCGACCAGCGGCAAATTCAGGGCGAGCAGCGCCACATTTCCGATATACATGGACGCGAGGAGGCCCCACACGACGTTTGGATGTTGGGACAGCAGCAGCGGCCCGGGCTGTATGCCTTGAACGATAAGCGCCCCGAGCATCAACGCCACGTTCGGCGTGAAAGGAATCCCGAGACTCAGAACAGGCACCAGCGCGGAGGTTGCGACCGCATTGTTCGCCGCTTCCGGCCCGGCAAAGCCCTCGATCGCTCCCTTGCCGAACTCGTCCCGGTGCTTTCGGGCGATGGCCTTTTCGACGCCGTAGGAGGCGAAGGTCGATGTCAGAGAGCCCGGGCCGGGCAACAGTCCGATAAGAAAGCCGATGCCCGACCCTCGCACGATGGCAGGCCACGCACGCGACCACTCGCGGCGCGTCGGGACCATTTCCCGCAAACGCACGGTGGTGGCACGCGGAAATCCTTCGTTCGAGGCGAGGACGTGGAACAGCTCGCTCAGTCCGTACAGGCCCAGTGCGACCGGCACGAGATCGAACCCCAATGCCAACGTACTCGTGTTGAATGTAAAGCGCGTGTCGCCACTGACGGCATCGACGCCGATCGTCGCCAGAGCCATGCCGACCAAAAGCATGACCATGTTCTGGGCTGGATCGTTTCCAGTAATGCGCACCAGCGTCAAACCGCCCAAAAGCGCCAGAAGGCAGAATTCCGGAGACGAGAAGCGCAGCGCAACGTCGGCTAGCAGCGTGGTGAACAGGCTGAGCCCGACAATGCTGATCGTTCCGGCGATGAACGATCCCACGGCGCAAATCATCAAGGCAGCGCCGGCTCGTCCCTTTCTGGCGAATTCGTAACCGTCGATCGTCGTGACAATAGATCCGCTTTCGCCGGGGATTCTGAGGAGGATCGCCGTGGTCGATCCGCCGTACATGGCACCGTAGTAAATCCCGGCCAACATGATCAGACCGGTCACTGCGGAAAAATGGATCGTGATCGGCATCAGGATTGCCATCGCGCCCAGCACGCCGAGACCTGGCAGAACGCCGGTGGCGGTGCCCACAAGCGCCCCGAGCAGTGCGGCCGCAATGTTCACGGGCTGGAGAGCCACGGCGAACCCGCCAAGCATGTTACCGAGCAGATCCATGGTCAGCCCCTGAAAATGACAGTGAAAAGGGAGCCGAACGGCAGCGATACCTTCAAGCCCAATGAGAAGACAATCCAGAACGCAACAGGTGTTGCCGCGCTGAGAGCGACGGCACTCGTCCATGGTGCGCCGGCAAGACGTCCCATCAACAGGAGGAAGATCCCGGTCGTCAGGAAAATCCCAAAGAAGGGCAGCCCGACGATGAACATCACGCAAAGGAAAAAGGCGACCCCGACGCGCAGCGCCGCGCTGCCCCGAGGCCAGGCACCGAGATCAGCAGATACGCCGCGGTTACGAACCGTCACCAATGCGCCGAATAGCACCCAGCAGACCGCCACCAGGACGGGTACGGCGCCGACGCCCGTTCCCGGTGGGTCGCCCATCGGCAGTTCGATGGCCTGATAGAGATAGAACAGTCCCGCGACCGTCAGGATGAGCGATGTGAGCCTGATTCCGGTGGTCGATGCCGGAGCATTGGCCGCTGTCGAAGCGTCGGTCTTGATGACTATCGCCTGGTCCATCTGCGGCCTACTTTCCGCCCGGGGTCGATTGGGCCGTGGCGTTGAAGATCTCCGTGAACTGACGGGTCATCTTATCGCCATCGGTGAATTGCACCTGAATGTTCTGAGCGGTGAGCACCCGCATAAAGTCGGGATCGGACACGGCCTGCTTCACGGCCTCGACGAGAACGCGACGTTTGGCCTCAGGAATTCCCTTCGGAGCATAGACCACGTAGTCGCTGGTGGTGACGACGTCGTAGCCCAGTTCCTTGAACGTCGGGACATCCGGGTTCGAGCTCATCCGCTCGGGACCGAACACCGCCAGCGGACGCGCTTTTCCGACTTCGACCTGGGCCTTCAGCCCCGGCCAGGTGAGCGCCGCAAGTTCGGTGTTCTTTCCGAGGAAGGAGGCAACGCCGTCCGCATCGCCGCTATAGGGGACGAACCTCACGTTGATGTTCGCCTTCTTGGCGAAAGCGTCCCAAGTGTACTGATTGATTCCGCCCGCAATGCTGGCGACCTTCAGCTTCCCGGGGTTCTCCTTCGCGTACTTCACCACGTCATCCAGCGTCTTCAACGGCGAGTCCGCCTGAATGCAGATGGTGTTGTAGACGATGCCAATGCCGCCCAGAATATCGTACGTGCTGGGGTTTCCCCAGGACAATCCCTTGACCGTATGCACGGCGATCGTCATCGGACTGTTCGTTGCGACACCGATCTGGTATCCGTCCGGCTCGGCCGTGACGACGGCGGTGACACCGCGCGTTCCGGCTCCCCCGGCAATGTTCTCAATCGCAACCGGTTGCTTGAGCGGCTTTTCAAGTGCTCGTCCGAGCGCGCGGGCAATCGCGTCCGATCCGCCGCCTGCGCCGTAATTGACGGTCAGGGTGACCGGCTTCGCAGGAAACGGGTCGTCGGCAGCTTGCGCGAGAGACACGGCAGGGGAAAGACTGGCGGCGATGGTCATTACAACTAACATGCGCATCTTGAGTGATCCTCGAATTGTCCGACGAATGATCTGAGGCCGGCTATCGACCAGGCGCGCCCTCAACTCCGGACGCGCAAGTTCGCCCCTTATCCAGGAGCCGTTGACCCAAGATCAGCGAGCGCAACGATATTTTGATCATTACTTGTGTACAAGCACAAAACTTGTTCGCAAGCGCAAAACTTGCAAGCAATGCCTGGCGATTCTGAAAGCGCTGTGCCGTCCCGTCAGCGGGTGTGCATGAGTTCCGCCGCATGCATCGACGAGACAAGCGGGTCGACAACGCCTATCTCGCCGGTCAAGCGTCCCTCCACCAGGGTCAAACACCCGACACCGAAGCGGCCTTCATTGTGGGTTCCGTTTCCATGTCGACCTTAAAGCCCTTCGCGGACAAATCGCGACCGAGGGTCTCTGGAAGCAGAAGAGAGGCGATAATGAACACAGTCGCAGCAGGAAGGGCCACCGCAACCATTCCGTTGAGCAAGCTTCCACCGAAGTGAGCGGCCGCAAGAGGCACAATCACAGGCGCTATGCTGCCGAGCCCGCGACCGCCCATATAGAACGTCGACACCGCCGTCGCACGCAGGTTGACCGGATAGAGCTCGGATATCCAGACACCGGTCACGCCCAGCGCCACATTGCCCATGCCGAAGCCGATGTAGAGCCAGAACATCGGCCATTCAGTCTTCGATCCGGCGTAGAGCTGGCTGCCCCAGACGGCCATACCGACCAGAGACCCGACCCAAAACAGCGCGGGCACAAGCGCTCCGAAGCGGCGGCCAGCCCTGTCGTTGAAAAAGCCGTTCGCGAGATAGCAAATGCCGCTGACCACGGAGAGCAGAACTGCCGTCGTGCGAACAACATCACCCGGCGTATGCATATCCCGCAGCAGCAGCGTCGGAATAAAGGAGACGACGCTATAGTAGCAGAGCATGTAGCTCATCAGCCATACGAAGGCGATGACGGTCTGCCGTGCCAGCCCGTTGCGGAATAGATCCGCAAGAGGAAGTGTACGAGCTTCTGCAGTAGCCCGGCCGGCCTTGCGTTGCGCCTCATACTCCAGCCAGATCTTGGATTCAGGCATGAAGAAGCGAATGAAGATAATCAGCAGGATGGGTACGCCGCCACTCAGCAGGCCGATGCGCCAGCTCCACTCGTCGCTAAACGTCGCAATCAGCCAGATGCCAACGATTGAAGCTGTGGATGACGCGATCACAGCACAGCCTTGAAGGGCAGCCGCACCAAAACCGCGGCTGTTCTTCTTCCAGGCCTCGTTGAAGAGCACCATGCCGACGCCGTATTCGCCGCCAAGACCAATGCCGGTGATGAACCGTAGCACGGCAAGGGACCAGTAATTCCATGCGAACGCCGAAACGATCGCGGCAACCGAAAACAATGCGATTGTGAGTTGAAGCGAGGTCTTTCGGCCAAGTCGATCACCGATGACGCCGAATAGCGCTCCGCCGATGGCCGATCCGAACAATGTGAGAGCTTGCAGCGAGCCGACCTCGGTCAACGATAACGACATCGATCGCTGAATCGCAGGCAAGAGGAACGGAAATATCAGAACATCGTAGAAATCGAGTATGTAGCCCAGCATCGCTGAGATCATAATCGAATACCGTTGCCCCGGCGTGTAGTCTTCCGAACTCGAGATGGTTGCCGACATGTGACGCGTTTCCTGTTGGAGGATTGAAGTCGATAGACGTGCCCGAGACGCTTGCCGCGTCTTTGAGAGTCGAAATGCGACTTCGGCATCGTTGGGAGTCGCGAACGCGGCTCCGGTATCATTCGAAGTCGCATTCGCGACTCCGGGTTGCGTGCTTGATGTGCAGGGTCTAGCGGCCCGGCGCCCTCAGCTCCGGATAAGCAAACTCGCCCTTGTCGAGGATGTAGATATCGTCGAGCCACAGGCTGCAGCCGCGAAGCGGGATGTCCAAATGACACGGCGTGTCATTCGTACCGCCGAGCTCCGTGTTCGGCCCCGTCGAGAACAGGACGTTTCCGTAGAAGGAGAGCGCATTCATGATGTGCTCCGACGACAGCTCCTGGGAAGCCGCGATGTGGTGCCAGGCGGCACGCTCGTTCGACCCCCAGCCGATATGCGAGATCGCCCAGCCGCGCGGATCGCCGAAGCTGTCGATATAATTCTTGATGAGCAGCGCGTCGGTGCCTTCGCCCTTGAGGTCGACGATATAGCCGTCCTTGATGGTCAGCGTGACCGGCGACTGGATGTAACGCTTGAACGCGCAGAGGATGTCACCGGGCATCAGAACCACCGTGCCGTTGACCTCGCCGTCGGTCGCCTGAGTGAAGGCAAAGCCTGACGGGAAGTGATCCCAGCGCCCAGGCTCATCCGTGTATCCGTATTCCGAAATGACGGGGTATTGCTTCAGTCCATAAGTTACGTCCGTTCCGCCCGGCGACGTGATCCGCATTTTGCGGGCCGACTGCAGGAGGGTTCGAGAGAGCTCCGTTCGCCGGCGCAGATCTTCAGTCGGGAACATCTTCTTGAGGATGTGGAATGGCTCCATCACGCGCAAGATGCGCGTGCCCGCTTCCTGAATTTCGAGCTGCTCACGAGAGAACAGCAACCCGAGGAGATCGATCACCATATCCACGCGCTTCAGCGTATCGATCGCCGGCTGGTTGCCCGTGAGCGCATGCCGGCCCTGCAAGCCCGCGACCTTGCCCTGGCCGTACTTGGGCACGTTGAGATGAAAGGTCGTTGCGCCCAGGCTCTGCGCGGCCAGCATGAAGGCCTGGGCGTATTCCTGCTGATCCTCGCCGCCGCTCAAGACCGCAACGACTTCGCCCTTCTTCACCTTGCAGAGTGCCAGCTCGGCCTTGAAGAGCTCGAGCATTTCAACATCAACGATTTGTCGGGACATCTTCACTGATCTCCTGTTTGCCGAACCTAGACAAGCGGCCGTCGAACCGATCGCGCGGTCGCGCTAGAAGCTCTTCAACGATCGAAAGGAAGCCCTCGGTGTCGTCGATCTGCATTTGGTGACCGGCGCTTCGCAGCGTCCTGATCGCGATTGACGGCAGCAATCCGCGAATTTCTTCTTCATCTTCGGGCAGAATGACCCCTCCCCGCCCCGCGACGATCAACGCGGTCGGAACGCTGAGATGGGCGAGGTCGCGATGAATGTCATCGTGATGAAAGCCCTTGTGGCTCTCGATGAGCGCACGCTCGTCGCAGGTATGCATCCACTCGGCCCGGGTGCGGATGTGCTGCTCGGGCCACCGCGGAGCAGAGGGGCTTCGCAGCGCCGCGTCGGCTTCTCCGCGCTTCGCGCTTTCAAGCAATTTGAGAAGCGGTTCGACCGGAATCGGATAGGCGCGACGTCCAGGACCGGAGACCGGCGGGTCGACCAGTATCAGTTGCTCCATGGACGACGGCCGGCAACGTGCGGCGCGGATCCCGATGCGTCCACCCATCGAGTGGCCCAGCAGCGCGTAAGGGCCCATTCCGAGCTCTTCAGCGAATCCGATGAGGTCGGATGCGCACGCGTCGAGCGAATAGTCGAGATGCGGGCCGCTTTCGGAAAGGCCGCGACCGCGGACATCGAGCACGAAAACGTCGTGTCCGGAGCACAGACGCTCTGCGATGAAGGCCCATTGCGCCGCAGTCGTCGAGATGCCGGGGACAATGATGACCGCCGGCCCGGACCCGCCGAACCGCAGATAATGCTGCCGAATGCCGTTGGCACGCACATGCGCGCCGTAAAGCAATCCGGATGCTGCGGCGCCGCTCACGTTCTCTGATCCTCTGTGTGGTCATCCGACAGCGCGTGAAGCCGCTCGATAGCGGCCTGCGTCGGCATGACGTCCGCGTATTTGCTGGCGATATCGAACAGGTTGACGGCGTGGGACGTGGGCGAGCGGTCGTAGACGGCGTCGCTCGGCACAATTGATTTGAAGTTCAGCGCGCACGCATCCACGACCGAGGCCCGCACGCAGCCGCTGGTCGTGCAGCCGGTCACCACCAGCGAGTCGACGCCGGCACCGATCAGATACGTCGCAAGCGGAGTGCCGAAGAACGCGCTTGCCTGAGTCTTCGGCAGGAGCAACTCGTCGGGCTCCGGCGCCGCCTCGCGGACAAAGTCATAGCCCTCAGGCGGGATCCGCATGATACCCGGAATCTTCGAGGAGAACGCGCCCTGGTCCTGGCCCACCTTCCGTGCGACATGCGGGAAAATCACCGGCCACTTCTTCTCGCGAAACAGCCGCGCCAATTCGGCGATGTGTGCGATGGCGTGCCAACCGGCTTCGCCGCAGCTAGTCGGGTATTGCTTGATCGCTTCGCGGATCGGCATCGGCCGGTTGCCGACCGAGCGATACTGCACGTCGATGACCAGCAATGCCGGTCGTTTGCCGAATCCCGCCGCGCCACCCAGCCCGGCGAGGGCATAGGTCTCGCGCTCGTCCAGCGGTATCACATCGTCCCAGGGTTGCTTGGTGCCAGTCACGGCTGCGCTCCAGCGGTCACACTCGCGGGCATGTCAGTGAAGCGGCACGGTGGTCGCGTCGTACCGGTAGATCCAATCGTACCGCGCAGCCGTCGCTTCCGGCGCCCACTGGGTCTTGATGTAGTCACCTGCCGTTTCCGGCTTGCACAGCGCCTGATTGTGGAAGATCGGCAGCATGCCGGCCGCGGACTTCGTGACCATGGTGGTGCGATCGAGCCGCAGGCCCTGATACGTCTTGAATGCCACCGCGATGTCATCGGGATTCTCCTCGAAGCAGCGGGCGAGGACGGATGCATCCTCCAGGGCCATGTTCACACCCTGCCCGAGGTACGGCAGCATCGAATGGCAGGCGTCGCCGAGCAGGGTGATGCGTCCCTTCGACCACGTACCCAGCGACGGCCGCACGAACAGGCCCCACTTGTTCAGGGTATCCACGTTCCTGACCAGCTCGACGATATCCGGATGCCAGCCCTCGAAGTCCTTCAGGCAGTCCTCGACCGAGCCCTTCTCCGACCAGGATTCGAGCAGCCAGTCGTTATGGTCGACCTGGCCCGAAAAGGTCATCATGACCGTGTTCTGCCAGCGCACCGGATAGGCGGTGACGTGAGCGGTGGGCCCGATCCAGGTTGCCACCTCGGGTTCGCGCTGATGCGGCGCAAGGCGGTCGACCGGCACGAGACCACGCCAGGCGATGGCCTTCGTGTACTGGCTCTCGATGTTGCCGATCAGGCCAAGACGGACCTTCGAATGAGCACCGTCAGCGCCGATCAGGGCGCGCCCTTCGACTTCGGAGCCGTCAGCGAGCTTGGCCCGAACCCCTTCATCGTTTTGACTGAACCCGACAACGTTGGCGTTCAGATGAATGGCGCCCGGCTTCAACTGGCGCACGCCGTCAACGAGGATCTTCAGCAGGTGAGCACGCAGCAGCAAATAGGGCTGGTTGCGCGCCGCGTCGGAGCTGCGGTTGTAGAGGGGCCACCTATCACCGGTGTTCCAGAGCCGGATCGAGCGTCGCTCGGCCGCGATGCAGTTCTGCTCGACCTGTTCGGTGAGGCCGAGATCCCGAAGAACGCGCACGCCGTTCATGGAGATCCAAAGACCCGCTCCCACCTCGCGCAACTCGGACGCTTGCTCAAATACATCACAATCGATGCCGCGACGAAGCAGCGATAGCGCCATCGCCAAGCCGCCAATGCCGGCGCCGGCAATGAGGACGCTTGATTTATTGACCTGTTCAATGCTCATGACATCTCCAAACGATAATTGCGCTGTCTCGCAACGGGTTAGGCGGCATCTTCGGAGACTTGCTCGGCGGCAAGGCTCCTTACGGCCTCGAAAATCTTGGTGTAGCCGGTGCAACGGCAGAGGTTGCCGTGCAGGTAGTGACGGATTTGTTCGTCGGTCGGGTGCGGCGTCGCCTTTAGCAACGCCGTGACCGCCATGATGAAGCCTGGCGTGCAGAAGCCGCACTGAAGGCCGCCGTGAAGCACGAACGCCTTCTGAATCCGTGACAGGCCATTGGGCGGCGTCACGCCCTCGATGGTCGTGACCTCGCGCTGATCGACATCGACGGCGAGTGTGGTGCAACTCGAAATCGGCTCACCGTCGAGCAGAACGGTGCACGCGCCGCACACCTCCATGTCACAGGAACGCTTGGTTCCCTTCAGGCCAAGGCGATCCCGGATAAGGTCGATCAATAGCGTATGGGTTGGAACGTCGATCGCGATCGCCTGACCGTTCAACGAGAATGAGATTCGCAACACATCTGTCATTTCACACGCTCCCGGCTGCGGCGATCGCCTCTTCCGCGTTTCGCAGAAGCAAGACACCCGCAAGGTGGCGCTTATAGTCGGCGCCGCCATGCCGATCCTCGTTGACTTCCAGCTCACCCAGCGCCGTCGGGAGCACCGCCTCGATAGCCGGGCGGACTTCGGCGACGGATATGCCCTGGAGGACATCTTCGATGGCCTTCAAAGGCTGAGGTCGAGAACCGAGCGCTCCGACCCGCACGCGGGCGCTTCTGATCGTCCTTCCGCCGGCGCCCAGCGACCAAGCCATCGCGACATTTACCGAGGGCCTCTCACCATGCTTGAAGCGCCGATAGGTCACAGGTCCGGTCGGGCGCGGAAACACAATGACCGTCAGTAGCTCATCCGGCTCCCGCACCGTTTCCAGCTCACTCCGGATGAAATCGTCAGCGTGAACGACACGCGTGCCGCCGGGGCCATTAAGCACCAGCCGTGCGTCCAGAGCCGCGAGCATCGTCGGCGGATCGGCGTGGGGCTCACCGAAGCACAGATTGCCTCCGATCGTTCCGACGCTGCGGACCCTGACGTTCGCGACGTTGGCACAGAGCGAGGACAGCGCCGGCACATGCTCGCGAATAACAGGATCACTGGCGATCTTGTTGTGCGTACAGCGCGCACCGATTTCGATGTCATTCGCATCGCTGAGAACAATGCGATCAAGTCCAAGGATTCCCTTGATGTCGATAAGCCGGTCCGTATGGATGACGCGCATCTTCATCGCCAGCAGCAGTTCGGTTCCGCCGGAGTAGAACATGCCGTCGCCGGACTCTCCGACCGCACGCACGGCGTCGGCGATCGTCGAAGGCCTCTCGAATGCGAAGGGTGAAGGCAGCATGATCAGGCCGCGCCCAACATTTCTTTGAGCCGCTTCTCGAACTCCTCGAAGTTCTGATCGACGCGACGCTTGATGACGCCGAACCCCATAGTCGCGAGGCGACCTTGCACGTCGACCTTCGCGTCCACTGCGAATGTGGACCCCGCCCCTTCCGGCGTCACGGTCACGTCGAGAACAACCGCCAGCCTCGTCCCGGTGATCTTGTCGCGACCCGTGGCGCGCGTGCGGACGTGAGACGGCTCCGTTATCGATTCAACGATGATGTCGGCCGGGACCTCGAGCTTGAAGGGGCCGATCTTCTGTTTGACGGTCGCTTTGTAAGTTGCAAGCCGCTCGATTTCCTCGACGTTTTCGCAGCCGGGGATGCAACCCGATATGCGAGGGACGTCGAGCAGCGTGCTCCAAAGCTCCGCCGGTGTCGCTGGCACCACCATCGACATATTGAATTCCATGAATTCAGCTCCTCTTCTGCAGGGCGCGCCATACCTTTTCGGGCGTCATTGGTAGGTCGGTGATCCGAATGCCGTAGGTGGAGAACAGCGCGTTGGCGATCGCTGGCGCGACCGGAAGGATCGCCCCCTCGCCCATTCCCTTGGCGCCGCCTGGACCAGGACCGTCGCCGTTTTCGACAAGGATGGTGTCAAACACGGCAGGAACGTCGGAGATGCGCGGTATCGAATAATCGATCGGCGTCGCATTGATCGGCTGGCCATCCTCGAACTCCAGCACTTCATAAAGCGCGTGTCCGAGGCCCATGATGGCAGCCCCCTCGTCCTGCCCTTCCGCCGCGACGCGATTGATCACGCGGCCGACGTCAGCGGCGCTGGCATATCGGGGGACATGGATCTCGCCGGTGTCTTCATCGACAACGATTTCAGCGAGGCCCGCGGAAGTCTCCCAGAACAGAGGGGACTCGACCAGAGCGCCCTTGTTCGAGCGCGGCGTAATCGCACCGCGGCCGATGACCTCTCCCGAATCGACACCCAACGTGCGGTGAAAAATTTGATGGAAAGTGAGAACCTCTGATCCGGTCGAGACACCGCCCTCAACAAGCGACAGGTTCTCCCGGGGAAGCTCCCAGACGTCAGCAACCATTTCGAGGATCTGATCAGCCGCGTCGAGTGCGGCATTTTCGACGGAAAGGCCGACGACAACGGTCGATCGGCTTGCGCCTGTGCCCCAATCGTAAGGGGCCACGGAGGTATCGGTGCGCAAGACGGTTACCGCCGAGATCGGCTGCTTCAAGGTCTGCGCCGCGATCCGTCCCATGGTCGCGTGCGCCCCCTGCCCGACTTCGATGCTGGAGACCGAAACGAGGATCGACCCGTCGATCTTGAGACGTACGATCGCGTTACTGATCGGCGTATTGGCGGGATCGGTTGCGGCGACTGCCAGTCCGCGCGCCTGCCGGTTGGACGCCTTCACCTCCGATGCGAACGACTGGGTCACCCGGCCCATCAGATCGCTCATATCCATGTCGAGCGGCCGCAAATCGGGTCGGATGCGCTCACCGCGGGACGCGAGGTTCAGCAACCGAAACTCGGCCGGATCCATGCCGATTGCCGCCGCGACATTATCCATGTGCGATTCTTTGGCCCAAACAGCTTGCGGCCCCCCGATCGAGCGGAAAGCCGCACCTGGAACGGTGTTCGTGTAGACCGCACACGCCTCGAGGCGCAGATTGGGCACCACGTAAGGGCCGATGATGCGATTTGCCGATTTCGTGGCGACGGCCGAGCCCGTGTCAGAATATGCCCCGCCATCGAGCAGCAGCTTGGCGCTCTTCGCGAGGATCCGCCCCTTGGCGTCCACCGCCGTTCGGATCGTGATGTCGGCACCCAGCCTTCGGCAGGTGAGCATCGATTCGGCCATGGATTGGGCAACCCGAACCGGGCGCTGCACCTTCCACGAAGCGGCCGCAACCAACGGCTCGATCTTCACCGAGGCCTTGCCGCCAAAGCCTCCGCCGACAAACGGAACGATCACCCGGACCTTGGCCAACGGCAGTCCGTAGAGCCGCGACAGCACTTTCTGAACAGCGGTCGGCGTTTGTGCACCTGCCCAGACCGTCAGGGAGTCCCGCTGGAAATCCGCAATGACCGCATGCGGCTCCATTGCGAAGTGAGAAATCGCCGGGAAGGTGAAACGGTCTTCGTGGATGTAGGCCGCGGCCGCCTCCGCGGCGTCAACGTCTCCGACGTTATTCCGGTAAGTGTGGAATATATTGCTGTTCTGGGTCGGCCGGGCCCCGCCCTTGAAGTAAAAGTCTTCGAGGTTTTCGTGGCGCTCATGGATGAGCGGCGCATCTTCCGCAATGGCTTCCTGGATGGTCGTTGCGCGCGGAAGCTCCTCGTATTCGACATCGACCAGTTCTGCGGCATTTTCCGCGATCTCGATCGTCTCCGCGATCACTACGGCGACGGGTTCGCCCACATATCGCACACGGTCGGTCGCGATGATCGGCCGGTCTTTGAGCACAACGCCCCAGCAACCGAACGAAGCGACATCTTCGCCGATGAGCACGTCCACGACGCCGTGCATCGATCGTGCAGCGTTCGTGTCGATCGAAACGATGCGGGCATGAATGGCCGGCGAGCGAACCACAAACCCATGCAGCATTCCCGGAACCGTCAGGTCGGTCACGTACTCGGCGCGCCCCGTGACCTTCTCAATCAGGTCGGGTCGAACGGAACTCATGTTGTCAGTTGCCGACATCCGCAAATCCGATGGTATCTGGCTGCCTCCGCCGAAGATTGCAGGGCCTGCTTGGCGCCTCTCGAAGGCAATCCGCGGACGCTAAGCCATTTATCACTCGTATGCAAGTGCTACGCTTGTACACAACTAATGAGACCGTGTGCATCGGCCCCAGAACGGAGACAGGGCGCGACAAGTCGCTTGCACCCAATGTTCACCGCCGCGCGGTTTCAATCCTTCGATGTCCTAGATTTCAGCGCCCGGAAGCCGATGCGCCGGAAAAAGGGGCCCGCCATCGCCCGAAGCGCCTCGACGCGGCAGAGCGCGATAAAGCAGGACTGAGGTCGAACAAAGATGGATTCCTGAGTTCAACGAATGTAGACAATCGACCAGCGCCGAAGACTTTCGGAGCTGAACAGTCACACTTTTCTAAAAATGAGCTCAGGCAACGTACCGCGAGGGGACGAAAGTCGTGCAATCGAAAACAAAGGCGCGCTCGGCGGAGAAGCTGAAGCAAGCTGTACAGTCCTACAGGCTGGATGACGCACCGGGCTTCTTATTGCGCGTCGCGCTCCGTACTCACACGTCCATCTTTGCCGCGAAGATGATTGAAGAACTAACTGCACCCCAATTCTCAACGCTGGCGAAATTGAGAGAGGTCGGACCTTGTTCTCAAAACCACCTAGGACGGCTGATTCACTACGACTCAGCCACAATCACCGGCGTTATCAATCGTCTCAAATCACGCGGCCTGATCAAGAGCTCCAAGGATCCCTTGGATCCACGACGGCGGGAAATCGATTTGACTGAAAAGGGCAGGCGCGTAGCGGATGCCGCGATCGAGACTGTTGGTGAGATTTCAAGCGAGACATTCGCTCCCTTGACCCGGGAAGAATTTCGAACGCTTACCGAACTTCTCAAGAAAATCATACGCCGCTGAACCGGCAGTGGTCCACATTGACGATCATCGATGAGCCGAATCGTTGGCCAATCATTTCAGCCGACTGCGGTGAGACAAGATGGCCCGGCGATGGAGCCGGGCCAAGTAAAGGGAGGAAGCGAAAGATGGTGATCTCTCGCGAAACGCCGAATGCGGATTTCGATCGAAGACAGCTCAACGAACGATCTCAGCAGCAGAACTATCAGACATTCCGCACAGCATTTTGTGCTGAAGACGATGCCACTGCATAACTTTTCCGGCATCTTAATCGCACAGATCTCAGTCACATACCGACTCCGACACTGCCACGCGAAGAACACGACGGCGCGAGTGAGCGGCGAACGCGTCTTCCACAACGTTGTCTAAGGCCAAGAACTCCACGTCCTCCTCGCTAAGCCGGCCGCGCCCCCGCTCCGCACGAGGTGATGCACCTCCCTCTTACATTTGGCAGCCAGCGGCGCGGGCGACTTCCGCAACGCGTGCAGGGCAGGTCAGGTGCGATCAATGTCGCCATAGTGAAGATATTCTCTGAGTGGCTATCCTCAATTGTTTCTGCGTAGCGTGCGGATAATCTTTGTTCTGAAGCGCGCCAGGTCGAAGAAAAGTTTTGGCACTCTCTTAACCGCAACCGCTTTGCCATCGATTGCGAGATGTAGAACTCGGATCAATCTAGCGAGACCGATTTCCATAAATGCCTCCCGAACATGTACGTCATTGGCTATCGTGAGCTGGTTGTTCACTACGACGATGGACGACGCTAGATTAGGCTCCCTCTCCAGAACGAAGTCTCGGCATGCTGCCGCAAACTCCTCCTCTTAAGCGCTCAAAGGTATGCTGAAGACACTCCGAGCATCTTCCGCCATATTCCGGGTCCTTTATGCCAGCCGGCGGCGGGACAGCCGCATGCCGCCTTTCGCTTTTCGATTTCTAATGGCTCACGCGCTTCGGCGCTTTCTTCCCGCTCGGCAACACGTCCATGCAAACACCTTCATAGATTTCCGCAGCCATGCCTATCGTCTCTCCAAACGCAGGATGCGGATAAATGGTCTTGCCGATATCAATCGCATCGGCGCCCATCCCAGCTATATCTCTCCGATCATGTCGCAGCGTGCGGGCCAACGATGACGCCGCCGACAATGCAATGCGTCTCCTGGTCGAAGGTCAGCACTTCGTCATTCCACGATTGCGCATCGGCCACCTTGATCAGCGGATCGCTGTGAACGGTCATTCTCGTTGGTTCCAGCGAACTCCTTCCTTGGTAGCATTGAGTTGTCCGGCATGTTTTGCCCAAGATCCAACCCATCTGACAGAATGCGCAGCTAAAGGGGGCGCGCTATCGTCTATACCCGGCATTCTCTGCCGCACCGCGCATAGGAGCAGAGCCGATAAGAACTCTTCTGCACGGAGACGGGTGAAACGCGCCATTCTGCCGCGGCCGGATTCGCACGCATGAATTGCAGTCGCTTTCGTCGCGCAACCGGGTCGAGGCTCTCTCAACGATCCGCAGGCAGGATGCCAAGCGGCGACCGCGACCACCAGGGACCGATCGCCTCGCGGCCGCGCGCCGGACGGGCCGCATTCAGTGTTCTGCCGCGAAATTTTTCCTCCGCCGCCCTACTTTTCCGTGACGATCATGTTTCAGCGAGCTATCCTTTGAGGGGATCCTTCGCCTTATCGCCGCCCGACAGATTGGAACTGCAGTTTCAACGAGTGAATTCGATGCGCAAGTCACCCGCTTTTGAAACGGATGACGGCTTTGCCCGAATGAATTTGCCGGACCTTCGGATCAATTACGATCCGATCGATCCAGACCAGTTCGACCGACCAGTCGTCTCCTTCTGCCTCGAGACAGGTCAGGACAACGACGAGCTGCCACTTCATTCGCACAAGAAGGGGCAGTTGGTGGTCGCCTCTCATGGATCGGTCATGTGCCGTGTACCGGGCGGATTATGGATCGTTCCGCCGCAGGGTGCCGTATGGATACCCGCCGGCGTTCTGCACAGCAACTGCGTGTCAGACAACGGAAAAGTCTACGTCGTCTTCATCGATCCGCAGGCGAGTACGCTTCCAACCACCTGCTGCACATTCACGATATCGTCGCTCGTCCGCGAGTTGATACATCGATTGTCCGTATTTCCGCCCTTGTATCCGATCGAGGGACCGACAAGTCGACTTGGGCGCGTATTGCTCGACGAACTGGTGCAGATGTCCACCGAACATATGTACCTACCTATCTCCTCCGATAGTCGACTTCAGCATCTGGCCGCCTCCCTTCTCAATGATCCTGCCGATCGGAGTACGGTCGAGGAGTTGGCTGCTCGATATGCGATGAGCGAGCGCACATTCGCCCGTCTGGTATTCAAGGAAACCGGGCTGACGTTCGGGCGCTGGAGACAGCGGCTCCACATCTTGGTCGCGTTGCAGCGACTATCGGACGGATCTTCCGTCCAGGCCGTGTCACTCGATCTGGGCTATGAAACGCCTAGCGCCTTCATAACCATGTTCAAGAAGACAATGGGTAAGAGCCCCCGTCGCTTCCTCGCTGAGCGGTCCAGCTTCGCCAGCCGGGAGCCGTTCGTATAACGCGATAATCGGAGAGTCAGAGAGCTCGACCATCGAAGAGCTGCGGCCCCGGCGCGATTGTCGGGGCCGCATCGCTTCTCTCGTTTACCGCGCGTTGAACGGAACCAGCGGATACTGCAGTTCCGCCTCCGCAACGGCCCGCGGCGAGACTACACGAGGCCTTCCATTCTGCGCCTGCAGCATGGTTATGTCGCTGCCCATATTCTGGCCCGTAGCATCAAATTTGATCTTGCCGCTCGACATCAGGAACGGCGTCATGTCAGTCGTCTTGAGCGCAGCATGGATTGCTGCAGATTCCGGGGAAGCTGCGCGGGTCACCGCATCTCCGACAATCTGCACGGCTTCGAACGCGCATCCCGCGTTTCCATCGAACCAGTCGTTTGGATAGTCGGCGGCGAACCGCTTGAGAATGGCTTCGGTGTCCGGTGCCTTCGGGTTGCACCACAAGCCTGTCGCGATTCCGCCGTCGCCATATTTGCCCAGCGCGTCGTAATACGCCTTATCCTGCACGCCGTTGGAGTTCGGCGAGAAGATCATCTTGGGATTCCACCCCTGCTTGATGCATTCCCGAATGATCATGATGGCGTCATTGACGCGCGTCACCGACACAAGCGCATCGGCCCCCGACGCCTTGGCCTTCGCGACCTCAACCGAGAGGTCCTTGGCCCGCTCGTCATACGGAACGTACTGAGCGATCTTCACCGGAACGTTCTCTTCCTTCCAGGCCTGATCGATGCTTGCCGCGGTCGATTGGCCCATCGTGTTGTTGAGATGTAGAACGGCAACGCTCGTCGGCGGATCCTTCAGCGTCGACAGGACCGACTTCAAGTCGGCGAGAGACTTCCTGACGATCGTCAGCGACGTGGGGTAGTAGCGAAAGACCTGGGTGAACCCTTGCGATGTCACCTGGGTCGCGCTTGCGATATGCACCACCATCGGAACGGCTGCGGCCTCCGCGGCCTGAAGCGCCGAGATGGTTGCTCCTGAGTCCCAGGCTCCAATGAGTACCGTGCAACCTTGCCTGATGAGGCCTTCGGCGGCGATTCGCCCGTTCTCCGGTCTGCTCTGCGTATCCGCATGGATGATTTCGATGTCGATTCCGAACTTCTCTTTGGCGAACTTCGCACCAACGTTGATACCGCGCACGCAAGCCTGTCCGGGGAACGCCAACACACCGCTGCTGGGCATGATCGCGCCGACTCGCACCTTGGCGGGGGTCGCCGCCTTGACCGGCCACGATACAAGCCCGGCAGCGATGCCAACGCCGCTGCCGAGTACGGTGCGGCGCGTTATCCGGTTTCCGATGCGATCCTTCATGTGATGTCCCCTTCTGTTGACTGCAACGAATATGAGGCGGTTCGGTAGGAAACTTTATGGATAACCGTGCGCGTTGAAGCTCGAAAGCTGCTGCGAGGCGCGCCAGACACGTATGATTCGCATAAGCGGCAATGGTTCAGATCACATTCCCATCTCGGTCTTGATCAGGTTCTCTTCGGTGTCGTCGTAAAGCGTATCGATCAGCGACCGGTATCGTTCCATCAGTTGCTTTCGGCGCTTTTTTCGTGTCGGCGTCATCACGCCATTCTCCGGAGACAGCTCCTCCGGTAGTATTCGAAAGGCCTTGATTTGCTCGGCTCTCGCCAGCCGGCTGTTTGCTTTGGCAATCTCGCCTTCAATCATTCGGACGACCACCTCGGAATTCGCCAGGTCCGAATACTGCGCGATCTTGAGATCGCGCGATTTCGCCCAATCCATCGTCGCGGTCGCGTCGACTTCGATCAACGCGGTGAGATACTTCTTTCCTTCTCCAATCACCGCCGCTTCGGAGATGAACGGACTATGCCGGATCTCGTTTTCGATCTGGGTCGGGCTAATTGACTTTCCGTTGGAGGTATTGATGATTTCCTTCTTGCGATCAATCAGCTTGAAAAGCCCGGTCGGCCCGACTTCGACGATATCTCCGGTATAGAGCCAACCGTCCCGCAGAGCCGACTTGGTTTCCTCGGGCTTATTCCAGTATCCAACAAAGAGCCCCGGTCCGCGGGTGATCATTTCCCCGTCTTCAAGAACCGCTGTCTCCCACGCCGGATCCTGCAAAGGCACTCCGACAGTGCCAGCCTCGGGCCATTCTGCCATCTGGACCAGGTTGGCTCCGACCAGTTCTGTCTGGCCGTAGCACTCCTTGAGCTGAAGTCCCCACAATTGCCACAGAGACATCAGTTCGGAAGGCATCGCCGCCGAGGACGTGAAGGCAACCGTGAGCTCTTCGAATCCGACTTCGGCAAGCAATGGACGGAATATCTGTTTCCGGCAGACCTCGAAGAGCCCGGATATGAAGGGGTCTGGCTCACCACCAGCCTGACGATCATCAAGCGCCTTGCGGGCGATCTTCATCGCGAATTGATAGTCCTGCTTCTGCCTCGCAGATCCGGAATGAACCTTGCTGAGGATCTGCGTGGCAAACCGCTGAAAGAACCGCGGCGGCGCCATGAAGTAGGTCGGCCTGACTTCCTTGATCGTTTGAGCGAAATCCGCGCTCGTCTCGCCAAAATACGGAACCATTTTTGCGATCAATGGCATTGTCGTGGCTTGCGCGCGCGCGACGGTATGCGACATCGGCAGATGGACGACAACGCGATGCGTGTCGGTGCGCATGCGCGTGGTAAACGTCGTCACGCAGTGCGCGCCGGCGAGCAACGAGAGATGGGTCAGCATCGCACCTTTCGGGAAGCCTGTCGTGCCGGAGGTATACCCGATGCTCGCCAGGTCACTGGCCTTGGCCTTCGCCGCCTGCTCCCGCAAAAATGCGTCGGTGTCGACTGGAGCCGTCCCACAAAATTCCTTCAGGGAGACGACATTTGCCGCTCCGCCGGTCCCGTTCCATGCACCATCCAGCATGATGATCTTTTTCAGCTTTTCAGCCTGGCCGGATCCAAGGACGATACCGAGCTGAAGCTCGCTGCCGACGAAGGCAAAGGACGCTCCGGAATCGCTCAGATAGTAGCCGACTTCTTCCGGCGATGAGGTAAAGTAGACACCGACCATTACTGCGCCGGCGCAGATCGTCGCCATGTCCGCAAGCAGCCACTCCTGGGACACGTCCCCCATGATGGCGATGCGGTCGCCGCGCTCGAGCCCGGCTTTCTGCAGGGCGACCGCCAGGCTCGCGACCCGATCCGAATACCGCTTCCACGTCACGGCGATCCACTCGCCGTGACGCTTCTGATGATACGCGACCGTGTCCGGGCGTTCCGCTCTTCGCGCGCCCAGAAGCTGCGGAATGGTCACGTCGACGAGTTGAGCTCCCGACGTAAGGGATTCGACGTTCATCTTATCGCTCCGCGAAGCGCTTCCGCTTCTCCGCAAATGCGGCTACAGCCTCACGACGCTCTGGCGATGCGAAGGTAAGCATCTCCAGCGCGGCCGAAGTATCGAGAAGCAGGTGTGCATACTGCTTGATGATCTTGTTGACGCTGTATTTCGTCCAAATGATCGATTCCTGCGGGCCCCCCGCAAGCATCTCGGCGTATTCGATCGCAGCGTCTTTGACGTCCCGGTTCGAAATGACTTCGTTGATCATCCCCATCGACGCTGCCTTCTCTGCGGAAATGAAATCGCCCGTCATGAGATAGTGTTTCGCGCGCACAGGCCCCATCAAGAGAGGCCAGATCACCGCACCACCGTCGCCTGCAACGACGCCGGCGGTTACGTGCGTATCAGCAAATCGCGCGGTCGGGTTTGCGAAGATGACGTCGCAAAACAGGGCGAGCGTTGCGCCAAGCCCGACGGCAACGCCGTTGACCGCCGCGATGAGCGGCACCTCGACTTCGAGCATGTTGCGGATAAGGTGACGTCCGCTCCTTGTCGGCGACGGAAGTTTGCCCTTGTCGAGCGACTTCTGATCGCCGCCCGAACAGAAGCCGCGCCCCGCACCGGTCAGCACGATCGCACGGACCGACTTGTCCTTATCGAGATCCACGAAGACCTGCTCCAGTTCTTCGTGCATGTCCCAATTGATCGCGTTCAGAATTTCCGGCCGGTTCATCGTCACGACGGCAACGCCGCTGGCGCGCTTCTCGATGATCAGATACTTGTAGCCATGCTGTTGCATTGGTCTTTCCCTTTTATTTCTTTGCGAATTTACTTCTGAGGCCGCATAGCTCGAATTTGCCCGAGGATGTCTTCCGTGGGCCGCACGACGTTGTTTCTGTCGTTGAAATGGGGAATCACATAGCGCCCGACCATCTCGATCGCTTCCATGATCTTCTCGTGGTTCACCGAATCGAGATGAAGAAGCACCTCATCGATCCCCAGCGCCTGGAACTTTTCGATCTGGCGAATGACGGTGTCGGGGCTTCCGCAGACCGTCGTCGCGGAGTGGTTAAGCAGATAGTCCCAGTCCTTTGCGGCACGTTCCATCGCTGGGACGCTTTCGCTCATGTACGCATAGTCATCAGCAAGTTTCGCCAAGCGGGGATACGCGTCGGTGGAGATCCTCGCATAGTGCATCAGAGGCTCAGCGTAGTCGTCCTTCGCCTTCTGGTCCGTGGGGCCGATGCCGAAGAAGAGCGGAATGCCGATGCGAGGACGCTCAAGCGGGCCGAACTCGTCCCGTCTCCAAGCACTGCGATACGCGTTGATCAGCTTTTCCTGGATTTCCCATCCTTGGTAGATGTTGCTGCTCATCACGGCCAGCCCTTCGGAGCCGGCCCAGCTGTGACTGCGTTCGCTGGTCGCGGCAATGCCGATGACCGGATGCGGCTTCTGAACCGGCTTCGGGACGAGCATTCGCGGTGGAATCTGGTAATATTTTCCCTCGAAAGTGAAGATATCCTCGCGCATCGACTTCTTCAGAAGCGCGAGACCTTCCTCCATCTGCGCAAGCGTTTCACTTGGATCGACATTGAACGCGCGCATTGCGATGGTCGTATTGGCACGGCCGCCGTAAAACTCCATGCGGCCATGGGATAGGATATCGGTGACCGCCAATCGCTCTGCCGACCGCAAAGCATGATTGATCCTGTGCGGCATCAGGGTAACCGCGGACCGCAGCTTCACGCGCGACGTCACGGCGGCGAGGTAGCCATACACGACTTCAGGCGCTGAGCTCGAGATGCCACCGAGCGCTACGTGCTGCTCGGAAAGCGCGACGCAGTCGAACCCGACCTTTTCCGCGAGGCGCACCTCGTCCACCAATTCATGAAGTCGGCGAGCATAGCTCTGCCCGACCTGGGTTTCTTGCTCCGACCAAAACCCGAACGTAAGTGCCATCTTTT
The DNA here is from genome assembly GCF_059512385.1 of Bradyrhizobium sp. Crot121. NCBI lineage: Bacteria > Pseudomonadati > Pseudomonadota > Alphaproteobacteria > Hyphomicrobiales > Nitrobacteraceae > Bradyrhizobium > Bradyrhizobium sp. Crot121. The sequence continues at coordinate 325,274 of NZ_JCAMOR010000001.1, forward strand.
AAATCCTCTGGGAGATTCGAGATCGGCACAGCGTTTCATAGGCGGAGCAACATTTTCGTTCGAATGCTGGTCGTCGTTACATAACTTTCCAAATTTTGTGCTGTAAGCAGCCAGACTACGCTCCTGTCCCTGACCAACACTTGTTGCGGGCCGCAACGTCGTTTTCCTTCGCTGGCAGCTTCCTGTGTTGGCGGCACACATGAGGTGCAACCGGCGTCAACTTATTTACCGAACGAGGCGGCCAGAAGATCTGTTATCGCCTCAAGGCATCGCTCGCCGATTTCGACGGTCGAACCATGCGGATCGCCAATGACGCCGTTGTCCGTGATCGACTTGATCCCATTCTTCCACATGGAGTGAAGCTGCTCTTCAGATAGCACGCCTAGGTGTCCCACTTCGAACCGATCCAGCCGCACGCTATCGGGGCGGAGACACATCATGAGAGATGTCTCCGCTATATCGGCATGCCCACCGACTGCATTCGGGTCACCTCCGGCATCTTTAACGGCGCTTCGCCACCTGTCGATCCAAGCGATAGAGTCACAGAATGCGTCGATCTCAACATCTTTCGGAACCGCGCGCCTCAACCGAGGAAGAATGTCGCGCAGGACGGGAAAGTTTCCGATATGTCCGGAGAAGAGCAGAATCCGCCTGAAACCATGCAGCGCGAGACTTGTGCAGTAGTCCAGGCAGATTGCTTCAAACGTTTCCGGGCGAAGGGAGATGGTGCCGGGAAAGACAAGATGGTGAGCTGAACAGCCGACCTTGATCGTAGGGGCTATCAGGGCATTGCCAAGATGCCGCGCCACTTTCGCCGCGAGCGCGTCAGCGTGATCGGCATCCATGCAAAGCGGAAGATGCGGTCCATGCTGCTCGACAGCGCCGCATGGGATTAGGACCGTCGAACCTCCTTGCGCCAGGGCAGCCGATACCTCCTCGAAGCTCATGAACTCCAGGCGGATTTCTTCAGGAGATGCCAATGCGGTCATTCATTCCTTCTTCGAATTCTTCGATAGAAAGCGGGCACGCGCGTCCGCTGAACTATTCTCGGTCAGATAAGCGTTGAGATCTTCAATCGTCATCACCTCGAGCGAGGCGTCATCCATTTGTCCTGTCAAGTTCAACGAGCGCTTGATCGCGGCAAACAGCTTTTTCTCCTTTCCGCGAAGATGCTTGCATACCTCCACGGCACGGCCCATCACTTTCGCGGTGGTTGTGATCTCGTTGATCGCGCCAATTTCGAGCGCTTTCTGCGCGTCGACTAACTCGCCCCAATAGAGCAATGCTTGTGCTTCACGAAGCCCCAGCTTCTGGACTGCTTGCCGCATTCCTTTGGCTGCGGGCAAGAGGCCGTGGTTGATTTCCGGAAACCCGATCTTGCACTCGCGATTTGCGACGACGTAGTCGGCATGAAGAAGAAATTCGAGCGCCCCTCCGACCGCATACCCTCGCACGGCACATACGACCGGGCCTGGATATCTCTCCATCTCGCAAAGAAGCGCATGGAAGACCCTCATGCGGGGTCTAGATATTTCGAGGCCGGCCACTTCCTTTATGTCGCCGCCCGCACTGAAGAAGCGATCACCTTGACCCGTCAATACAATGCCTGGCGGCGACACTTGAGTAGACAATGCACGAATAGTGTTCAGCAAGCGATCGATTAGTCCGTTATTCACGGCATTTGCTGGTGGCCTATTCATGGTCAGCGTGACTATGTCGAGGTCGCGCTCGATTATGAGGTCGTCATCGTTTTCCATAGGGAAAGCTTAAGCGACATGCCTCCGAATTGATTGCTGTACACCGTTTCCGTGTCAGCGCATATCGACACAAACAGTCGCCGGAGCGCCGTATCGCGGCATTTTATGCTCCGGCTTCCCAGCGCTTCCGCCGACCTGCAAAGCCGGTTAGCCATGAAGGACAGAGCCGGTCTCGTTGAGCGGCCTGACACCCGGAGGGCGAAGCGCTCACTACATTCCGAGATATGCGCGCTGAATCTCGGAATTGTTCAGCAGTTCGTGGCTCGATCCGTGGAGTACGATAGAGCCGTTTTCCAAGACATAGCCGCGATTGCTCAACGCGAGAGATTTCGCGACGTTTTGTTCGACCAGCAACACCGTTATCCCTTGCTCGTGCAAGGACTTCACTACTCCAAACATCACGTCCGTCAAAGCGGGCGACAGCCCAATAGACGGCTCGTCGAACATGACTACTTCCGGCTTCGACATGATTGCGCGTCCAATAGCCAACATCTGCTGTTCGCCGCCGGATAACGTCCCGGCAAATTGTCGCCTACGCTCTCGAAGCCTCTCGAACAATTGATAGACGAACTCGAGCGTTTCGAGGTGGTTGGCCTTCGCGCGCTTAAGCGATCCGCCCAGGAGCAGATTTTCTTCGACGGAAAGGCTTCCAAAAATCTGTCGACCTTCGGCGACCTGCGCAATGCCGAGTTCGCAGATGTCCCACGGCGGCATCCCGGTAATATCAACGCCCTTCATCTTCACGACACCACTCGAAGACGGAACGATGCCTGAGATTGATCTGATCAGCGAAGTCTTTCCCGCACCATTCGCACCCACGACACAGATCAACTCGCCCTTGTGGATCTGCAAGGAGACGCCGTTCAAGGCATTCGATCCGTCGTATGCGACACAAAGCCCGTCGATCGATAAAAGCGCCTCGTCAAGCATGGAAGCCCGTCCCCAGATAGCTTTCAAGGACCCTCGGATCCGCGACCACCTCTCTAGGACTTCCTTCCGCGATTTTGGCGCCATGATGAAGTACTACTACGCTCGACGCGATTTCCATCACGATCCGCATAACGTGCTCGACGAGCAGGATCGTTAGTCCACTGTCGGCAAGTTTCTGCAGCACGCGGACCACTCCCGCAGCTTCGGTGGGTCGGAGGCCCGCCATTACCTCGTCCAGCAGCAGTAGTTTGGGTCGCGTCGATAGCGCTTTGGCCATCTCCAGCATTTTCCGGTCCGGCAGCGTCAGCTGGTCCGTCCTCGCATCCGCTTTGCCGGCGAGTCCAACGCTTTCGAGAGAATCGTATGCCTTCGATCTCGCCTCGTTTACGTTCTTGGTCCAGCTGAAGGCTCCGACCATTGCGTTCTCGAGTACTGACATATCCCGCATCGGTCGCACGATTTGGAATGTTCGCGCGATACCTATCCTGCAGACTATTTCAGGCGGTGTATTCTCGATCGAACGCCCCTCGAAGAACACCTGCCCACTGGTCGGCCTCATGGCGCCGGCAACGAGATTGAAACATGTCGTCTTTCCTGCCCCGTTCGGCCCGATCAGCGCGGTGATACTTCGGGCTTCCAGTGCGAAGCTCACGTCGTTCACCGCGACCAGTCCCCCGAACGATCGGGAGAGGTTCTTTACCTCGAGCAGACTTGTCATTTTTCGGCCCTCCTCGGTTGCGGGAGCCACACTCGGGACGGCACCTGGATTGCCTTGCAGAGCCGGACGATCGCCGGCCAAATGCCGTCGGGTAGGAACCAGATCACCAAAATCAGAACGATACCGTACGTAATATTGTTCAGCCCCGGGATCCGAAGACTGTCGCCGAGGGCGCTCATCAAATGGTTCAGAGGAATAGCCGTGAGCGATCCGACCAGCGGACCGAACGTCGTGCCTAACCCGCCGACCACGGGCCCTATCAGGACGTCAACGGAGAGCCCCATGCCCATAATCGAATCTGGAAATATCGATCCTTGCACGAGTGCTAGAATTCCACCACCCACCGCCGCCGTCGCCGCCGATATCGAGATCACGAGGATTTTGTGCCGGAATGTGCGGACGCCGAGCGCGCGTGCAGCCCCGTCATCATCCCTCATTGCGCGCCAGACATATCCGAAATACGATCGCGAGATAAGTTCAGTTCCCACGATCCCCAGTGCCGCCAGAGCAAGAGCGATAAAGTAGTAGAAACGCGCATCCCCTCGAAGCATCGAGATTTCGATTGCGCCGGTTGGCGCAGGAAAGAACAGCCCCTGCATTGCGCCAACAAACTCCCAGCCACTGAACATAATCCTGGCGAACTCCGCGGCAGCAACCGTCAGCAGCGCGAAATAGATACCGCGCACTTCGAACCGGAAACTCAACCACGCCAGCACCGCGCCGACGGATCCGGCAATGAACATTCCGACCAGAAGGCCTATCCACGGAGAAATGCCGTACTTTACATCGAGGACGCCCACTGAATAAGCTCCTAGGCCGACAAATAGGGCGTGACCGATCGATAGTTGCCCACCGATCCCGAGCATCAAATTCCAAGATTGCCCCAAGAAAGTGAAGAGCAATACAATCGTCATCAACGAGATGACGTACGGGCTTGCCAGAGCACCGACTAAAGCGAGGACAACGAAGAGCATTGCTCCAGCGAGCCACGGCCCCATTTCAGTCGCACCATCAAATCTCTTTTGCACCAAAAAGCCCTCTCGGACGGAAAATCAGGATGATGATCAGGAGCGCATAAGGAAGCGCCGTCTTCATCGACGGAGCGAACATCAACGCCGCGATTGCCTCGGCGACGCCGATCACCAATCCACCCAAGAGTGCTCCACTGAAGCTGCCGAGGCCGCCGACGATAACCGTCACGAAAGCCAGCAGAGTAAAGTCGACAGCTAGATATGGTTGGGCGTCGAACAAAGGAGATATCAATGCGCCGGCTACGCCCGCGCAGGCCGCTCCGACACCAAAGGTCACCGCATAGACCCGAGGAATGTTTAACCCCACGATCAGGCCGCCCAACCGATTGTCTGCGGACGCTCGCAAAGACCGACCGAACGATGAAAACTTCAGATACGCTCCTAACAAGGCAATGAGCAGACCGGCAGTCGCCGCCGCTTGAAGTCTCGCCAGGTCCAATGTCACGAAACCGAGCGATACGGTTTGAAACGACAGCTGAGAAGGAGTCGGGCGCGGATCCGGTCCGAACGCCACCAGCAGCGCGCCGCTGAAGAGCAGCGACAGACCGATGAAAACAATGAACTGATAGTGATGGGGCCGGTTGACGAACCGCTTTACGATCAGGGTTTCCAAAAAGTATCCGAAGACGAACATAACGACCGCCGCGATTGCCGCCGCGACAATGATTGGAACGTCCCAAAGGCGGACCGCCCAATAGCCGATGTAGACGCCGAAGACGACCATCTCCCCGTGCGCGAAGTTGACGACCCGCATGACACCAAAAATGATCGTCAAGCCGAGCGCCACGAGGCCGTAGACGAGACCGAGCAGAATGCCACTCGCGAGAACATTGAGCCAAAGCGACAACATTAGCGGACACTGAATGGTACGAGTGTAGACCGCGGCTTGAATACGGCGATGCTCAAACCCCCGACGACTTGCGGCTGGCTTTCCTTCGCTTGAATCGAACCTACTCTGGCGTTGTTGCTGCGGCCGCCTTCGTCGACGTTTATCGTCCCCCCGTACATCAGAATTGGCTCCATGTTGGTCGACTTGATGGATGATCTCCCGCGGATAACCGCGTTCGCGACGATCTGCAAAGCTTCGAACGCAGATCCCGGGCTCGGGCCCGACATAAGAAGGGTACTCGCCGGCGGTCGCTTAGCGCTTAGGTACAGTGAATTCGCCATTCACATAGACAAGAGGTTCGAGATCAGCGTTTGTCGCCTGTGCAACTACCTCGCCGATGAAGATCGTATGACTTCCAGCGTCGTACGAATCTGAAACCCGGCAATCAAAGCTACAAATTGCCTGGATGAGACTTGGCGCTCCCGTAGCGAGTTCGCGCCACACACCTTCGCTGAAACGTATATCGCCTTTGCTCCCGTCCTGCCCCGCGAATTTCTGCGCCAGCGCAACGTGATCTGCCGCGAGGATATTCCAACAGAATGATCTGCTCTGCTTTATCGTATCGTGGGCGCCAGCCGATTTATTGACGCAGACGAGCACGCTCGATGGCTCGGTCGACAACGAACAGCCCGCTGTCAGCGTCAAGCCGTGCCTGCCCGGCTGCGTACCCGTAGTTACGATAGACACGGCGCCCGGCACGTTGCGCATTGCGCTGCGGAATTCTGTGCTGCTGAACACCGGGGTTTCTTGACTAGGCATAGGCGTCACTCGGAAGTTCATGGTGATAAATTGCCCCGACACATAGAACTGAAGTCATTCAGAGGGTTGATCTGCCGCCCTACTCGCCACTTGAATGAGCTGGATCGTATTATGTTGCGGGTCCCTGAGATGGGCCACCCGGCCATGCGCTCCCATGTCCCGGACTTCACCAAGCACCTCAGCCCCCTCCGCCCGCGCGCGTTCGACAGCCATTTCCAAATCATCCACCTCGAATACGAGGACCGCATTGTGAGACTGCTCGGATACGGATTCAGCCGGGCTTGCGATGCAAAAGGCAGCTTTCTCTCCTACGAATTGGATCCACTTGCCACGATCAGCGAAGCGGATCGTCAATCCGAGAGCCTCGTAGAACTTGGCTAACCCTTCGGGTTCGACGGCAGTAAGATAGACTTGCTTAAGCTTCACTTTCTCACTCCCGATTCCGAGCGGGCCGTCGATCTGCGATCTCTGAAAACTTCAATTGTCCTGCAATTGTGCCGCCGCTTTCTCAGCATTAATGCTCAAACAGTTTGTCGCCCACCTAGCTGATCAGCATTTTATGCTGCAGCACACAGACTTTAGCATCATTACGCACCGGCGCGCGCGGCGAGCGGAGGCGATTTATCTCTGCTGGGTTTCGACCTGTTTGGATCGCAAATGCGCTTGCCATACTTGATGTCATCGCATCGCCGGCCATCTCGATGCTGTTCCCTGGACACTTATCGATGCTTTCTGCTCTTGGACTGAGCAAATCGTCATTGCTTTGTGCAGTACGCGCCTATTTTTTCGACTTCTCACGCACCAACGCGAACAAAGCGGAACATGCCAGCGACCCCAACCACATCCTGTCGAACCAGAACGTCGTGCAACTTCATACGCTGAAAGCCGGAGTGCTTCGGTCGCTTCCTTGGTCTCGACCTTCGCCTGGATCCGCGGAAAGCAAAGCGCGAATTTCTCGTAGCTCCTGCAGGATGAAATTCAGGACCGCGCGCGTACGTGGCGCAAGATGCCGGCGCGAGGAGTAGACCAGGCTGAACGGAATGTTCGGAGACGGGAAGTTGTTCAGCACACGGACGAGCTGGCCGCTGCGCAAATCGTCGAACACGTCGACCAGCGCGAGATGGGCGATCCCGTATCCGCTTCGTGCAGCCAGATGCACGGCGCTCGCGTCATTGGCGAGAAATCCGCCCGACACGCGAAATTGCTGGGCACTCTCATTGGTCACGAACGTCCACATGTCGGAGTTCTGGTTGCTGGCGTGGACGATGCAGGTGTGCTGTGCAAGTTCCGCGGGCAAGGAAGGCTCGCCGTGCTTTTCGATATAGCTGGGCGCGGCCACGGCAACGCGTGAAAATGTGCCGGCGTGACGAACAATCAATGACGCATCTGATATCTCGCCAACACGCATCCCAAGATCGAGACGATCTTCGATCATGTCGCCGATTCGATCGCTCACCACCAATTCGACCTTCAACCCCGGGTGATCCGCCAGTAACTCGGGCAGACTTTGCGCCAGAAAGCGACCAGCGGTACCCGTCACGCCAACCCGGACCAATCCGATGGGAGAGGTACTCTGTCGTCCCACAGCCGTCAGCATATCCTCGACGCCGTCCAATATCGGTCGTGCAAGGACGACAAGCATCTGCCCGTCATCGGTGAGGCTGATCTTTCGCGTAGTGCGATGGAATAAGCGAACGCCAAAACGCTCTTCGAGCTGCGAAATCTGGCGGGCGACGGCGGCCTGGCTTACGTCGCGCTCGCGCGCCACGGCCGAGAACGAAAGAACTTCCGCTACGCGCACGAAAATGCCGAGGCTACCGAGAAGGTCCATCGCTCGTATACCTGTTCTAAGGCCCCGATACCTTCAGACGCGCTTTCTCCAGCCCTTCCTCAAGAGAGAACAGTTTTCCACTGAGCTCACTTTGCAATTGAAGATTCGAATTGACCATTCGGGAAATGAGAACGCGCATTTGCATCTTGCCTCAATAGATGGCGCTATTCCCTACACTTCCGCAGCGGCGAAAGGACTAAGTTACCTTGCCAAATCATCTCCAAATATCGACAATTGCGGACATGACCGTGCAGTTGGGTTTTTCTGACTTCGATCCGGACGATTGTCCCGTCGCGGCCACTGCCGTTCGAATGGACGTCTTAGATAACGAGAACGAGACGCCGATCCACCGTCACAGAAAAGGTCAGCTCGTTTTGGCACTCCGTGGTGGAATCACCTGCGACGTTCCAGGCACTCGCTGGATAGTACCTCCGCAGTCCGGCGTGTGGATCCCGGGCGGCCTTGAGCACAGCAACAAGGCAACAGCAAACGCGATGATTTGCCTTCTGTTCGTCGAGCCGGATTCAGCGGCCCTTCCGGAAAGATGCTGCACATTGTCGATCAGCCCGATGGTCCGCGAGATGATTCTCCGGCTCGCGGTCATGCCGCGACATTATGATCCTGACAGTCATTGTGGTCGGCTTGCCAGAGTTCTGCTTGATGAATTGACCGTCCAGCCGGTCGAGGATCTTTCGCTGCCCATTTCCGGTAACCCAAAACTTCAGCTCATAGCCGACGCTCTGACCAGAACTCCAGCCGATAGATCTTCATTGGCTGGCTGGGCCGATCGTGTAGCGATGAGCGAACGATCGCTTTCTCGGCTGGTCGAGCGGGAGACAGGTCTGACCTTCGGACGCTGGCGACAGCAAATACACCTAATGGTCGCGTTGCGGGAACTCTCCGGTGGCGCGATGGTCCATCAGGTTGCAGCCACGTTGGGCTACGGCTCTACCACTGCATTCATTACGATGTTCAAGAAGGCTCTGGGGAAATCTCCTGCCAAATACTTTCAAGAACGCTCCGAGCAGGCGTCAGTGGCAGATTAAGACGATTGCTTTTTATTTCTTCTATCGGTCGCAGGATCCGCCTTTTGTGTTCGGACTCTAGCCGTTCGGTCGCAGGCGTTTGAGCACGCACACTTGTTTTCGAGTGGACGGCACCCCGCCACGGGTTGCCTCATCCCTGCACGGCCAGCCCTGAGAAATTGACGGTTTTTCGATATAAGTCGTCATTTTGTCGAAATTTCGCAGTCGCAACTGCGGTTAGCATCTCTGTCATCGAGATGTCACCACGCGAGATAACGCGCGGGGCCGGGCCTCGATAAAGCTACCGCTTGCCCTGGGAGAAGACGATATGACAACCACGGCTCTCGACAGGATCGACATAAAGATTCTGAATGAACTGCAGCAGAACGCCGACTTAACCAACGTCGAGCTTGCTTCCCGCGTCAATCTTTCACCGTCGCCCTGCCTCGCCCGAGTTCGTACGCTTGAAAAGCTCGGGGTGATAGATCGACGAATTGCCGTACTGGATCCAGCGGTCCTCGGCATCTGCGTTACCGCCTTCATCCAAGTCAAGCTTGAAAAGCAAGTCCAGCTATCACTTGAGAACTTCACGCGCACAATTGATCGCTTGAGCCAGGTGATGGAGTGTTACCTGATGACGGGAGACAGCGACTATCTTCTCCGCGTGATGGTGTCCGACATCGAGGCTCTTGAAGACCTCATCGTCAACAAGCTCTCGCGCATACCGGGTGTTTCGAGCATTCGTTCAAACTTGGCTTTGAAGCGGATTTCTCACAAAACGGTACTTCCTATCGACTCAAACCAGCCAGTTCAGATCAAGTCATGCAACCTGGCTTCCAAGCGCATCGAGAGGCCGGCTAAGCCACAATACGACGCAGCCCCTCAGACGAGGATCGACGCCGGCATGAGCATCGAGACTTCGCGCACACTTGATCATAATGCAGCCAGCTTTTAGCGACATCGTCAATCCATCGCTTCAAAGGTCTGTCCGGATTCGGGATCGAGATCGTTCGAAACGAAGAACTTTGATTTCAATCCTCAGGGGAAGTGATCTTAAAAGACGGCTGGTCGCCTCATCGGAAATCTTTGACGCTGCTCGATCGACCGAGCAACCTAGTGACGGGGTGCGATCGGGAACATTCCTCGTTCGTGCGATTGGCTGGCGGCCGTCGTTGAAGATATATCGATGCCGGAAAGAGCGCTCGATCTCGTGCTTCGCGCTCGGCACCGGATCTCTCGCTGCTGCAGGATCTAGTTGAACTACGGTTCCGCCGCCCCTTCGCCCCGCTTGTTGACGCGATCGGAAAAATACCGCGCCGGCGATTTGCCGAGCGCCTTCTTGAACATTGTTATAAATGCGCTAACGGAATCGTAGCCGAGAACTTCAGATGCCGATTGCACAGACTCTCCCGCGGATAACCGCTGAAGAGCGATTATGATGTGGAGTTGTTGACGCCAGCGACTGAACGTCATGCCGGTCTCGGCGACGACGAGGCGCATGAGCGTCCGTTCGCCGAGCGCAATGGCCTCGCCCCATTCTGCTACGGTGCGGCGATCCGCAGGATTTTCCATCAAGGCATCGGCGATCGCGCGTAGTTTTGAGTGGCGCGTAACTGGAAGATGCAATTGCTCGGTCGGCATCTCGATAAGCTCGTTCAGCAGAACCGCGGCGATATGAGCCGTTGGTCCTTCCGGATTATAGAGGGGCGGCAGCGTCGCCAAGCGATGGATTAGTTCGTGCAGAAGAGGGGTGATCGACAGCGTGCAGCACTCCTTCGGAACGGATGCCGCATTCATGTCTACGTATAGGAAATAGATGCTGGCGTTGGCGGTCGCTCGATTGCTGTGCGGCATGCCGCCGGGGATCCAGACGCCGCATCGCGGAGGCACCATCCAAAGTCCACTGGGGGCCTCGCACGTCACGCCACCGCGGTGCGCCAAAACCAACTGTCCTTTCCGATGTGTGTGGATCGGAACTTCGTCTTCCTTCTCCTGAGTATCGACCATGAGCGCAGCGACCGGACGGTCCAGCGCGTCCGGATCCAATTCACGGTAGTATTGGAGGAGAGAGCCACGCATTGTCATAACTTAGCAATTATTTGGCAAAGTGGCGAAATTCCTGCCGCGCTGCAAGTTCTATCGTTCGGGTGCTTCACGGACCCGGCGTAGAACCATGACACGAATCACTCTGTCCCGAATTTTCGGAGACATCGCATTTCCAGGTACCCTCGACCCCAAGTGGGCGCTGCTATCGGCCAATTCGTTCATTGCGGCGATGCTCGCAATTTATCTGGCGTTTCGTCTCGGCCTACAGAGACCCTACTGGGCAATGCTCACCGTCTATCTTACTGCCCAACCACTCGCCGGCGCGGTCCGTTCACGGGCCGTTTACCGTCTGCTCGGCACACTGCTCGGCGCCTGCGCCGCCGTGGCGCTTGTTCCGATCTTGGTCGATCAGCCGACCTTGATGACCGTTGCCATCACGGGCTGGGCAGCGTTCTGTCTGTACGTCTCCCTTCAAGACCGGACTCCCCGCAGTTACGCCTTCATGCTGGCGGGATACACGGCGACGACCGTCGCGTTCTCAAGCGTAGCTGCTCCTCATTTGGTTTTCGACGTCGCCTTGGCGCGCGTCGAGGAAATCGCGCTCGGGATCTGCTGTGCAACAGTCGTCCATACGCTGCTGTTTCCGAGCGATGTCACAGGCGCCCTGACCAAGGCAATCGATGCTGCGGTTCGTGATGCATTTGCTTGGACGGCGGATGTCTTGCTGGATCACACTCCAACGCAAGGAAACTCCGCGCGCTGGCGGTTGGCCGCTGACATCACCCACTTCGAAGTGCTATCAACCCACCTCAGCTACGACACAGCCGCGACAAAGCCGGAGCTGTGGGCGATTCGTGCCTTGCAGGACAAGCTCGCGCTCGTGCTACCCATGCTCACGGCGATCGAAGATAGGCTCGCTGCGCTCGGCGCGCGACGCACGCCGGAATTGGATCAACTTCTCTCGCAACTCGGCGAATGGGCGCGCGATCCAATTGAATCGCGGCTGAGCGCGACCGAGTTGCTCCGCCGATGCGCGGAATTTGACGCTGCACTGCCCGCCGCGCAAGACGAATGGGACAGGCTTCTCGCATCCAGCATGATCGCCAAGTCGGCGGCATTAATCGAAGCACTGGCTGCAACTCACGAACTGTCCGCGATCATCCATGGCTCGCAAGTTACTTCCAACCCGACAACGGCATCTCGCCCGAAAGTCCGCCGCGCCAAGAGAACTCTCCATCGTGACCAGGGGCTCGCTGCCTTGTCCGTCGTCGCCCTTTTCGCGGCCGTGCTTGGCTGCAGCGCCGTTTGGATCGCAACCGCCTGGCCGGAAGGTGGCATCGCCGCGCAGATAGCCACGATCGCCGCAGCGCTCTACAGCAGCCTCGACGATCCCGCTCCGACCCTGATGTCCTATACGATCTGGACAGTGGCGTCGCTGCCGATCGCGGCCATCTACCTGTTTCTGATCTTTCCAGCGATCGACGGATTTCCAATGTTAGCAGCCGCGCTGGCTCCGCCGTTCCTCATCATCGGTTATCTGCAGGCCAATCCGCGTCACATCCTCAAAGCGTTGGCCCTCGGCCTCGGTCTGATCGGGGCGCTTGATCTTCAAAACAGGTTCTCGGCCGACTTCGCTTCGTTCGCCAACACCAATGCCGCCTCACTCATCGGCCTCATTGCCGCCTTCCTGGCCGTCCGCACATTCCGCTCGGTGACCGCAAAGCACGCTGCGAGGCGCCTAATCCGGCACGGATGGGTCGACCTGGCGATCCTCGCCGGCGCCCGCCGACCGATGAGCCGAGAGCGGTGGGTGGGCGTGATGCTCGACCGTCTCGGCCTGGTCATTCCAAGATTGGCGCTATCCGGCGCGGATGTAGAGGCAGAAGCCGGCCGCTCGCTGGCCGCGCTGCAGATGGGCCTGGACTTGCTCGACTTAAAGTCGAGCGTGGTGAGCGTTAACGGCCAGCGGAGCACGACTCTCGGGGATCTCCCCGCCAAGCTGTCGCACGCCTTCCGATGGTTTGCGTCGGGGGACAGCGAGCTTCGTCCAACCGAGGCACAGGCGCTGCTCGCGGCGATCGATGTGGAGCTGCGCCAGCATTGCAAATCGGACGCCGCAATCCAACGAACACGGCTGCCCGCATTAGTCGGCCTACGTCGCGTGCTCTTCCCGAATGCGCCAGCTCCAACTTTTGATGAAGTTGCGCAATGAACGAAGAGATCAACGTCGCAGGTGTGTTCGTGCCGACCTTTGTCGTCGCCTGCGTCTTCGCGCTCGGGCTCGGGATCACTTTGTCCGCGGTGCTCAAGAGATTCGTTTCGTCAGGGATCAAGAGCTTCGCGTGGCACCCGGCGTTATTCGAATTCGCGATCTTCGCGATCCTCGTCGATATATCCTACACTTTCTTGGGGAAGTTGCTGCCATGACCGGGAGAGGCTCGATTCTGCCGCGCATCTTTGTCACCACGTTGGTTCTCACCATTGCGGCACCGGTCGCCATCGGCATGTGGGACCACTACGAAGAAGCTCCCTGGACGCGGGACGGACACGTCAGGGCCGACGTTGTCGTGGTCGCTCCGGACGTTTCCGGCCTGGTCGAGGAAGTTCTGATCAAAGATAATCAGGCGGTTCGCAAAGGGGACGTTTTACTTCGATTGGATCCGGAGCGATTTCGTCTGGCGGTCCGACAGGCAGAGGCTGTGGTGGCAAGCCGGGAAGCCGCCCTCGAGAGAGCCGCGAGCGATCGCACCCGCTATGAAAGGCTGAGCGATGGGGTCATCTCTCAACAGCAGCGCGAGACGGTCCGCGCCGCAGACCTTCAGGCCAAGGCTGCCTATAATCAGGCCCTAGCGGATTTGGATGTCGCACGTCTCAATCTGACCCGATCTGAGATCCGCGCCCCAGTAAATGGTCACGTGACGAACTTCGATTTGCGTCCAGGTTCCTACCTTCCGGCGGGTCGAGGCATCACGGCTTTGATCGAGACCGACACGGTGCGCGTCGAAGGCTACTTTGAGGAGACGAAACTCGCACGCATCCATGTAGGCGACGCTGCCGATGTCAGGTTGATGGGCGGTTCGATCCTGAGAGGAACAGTTGATAGCATTGCCCGCGGAATCGAAGATCGTGAACGAAGTTCGGGTGCGAGCATGCTTGCCAATATCAATCCGACCTTCTCATGGGTCAGGCTCGCTCAGCGCATTCCCGTCCGGATCAAGCTCGACGCGAATGACAATGCGGATGAATTGATCGTCGGGCGAACCGTCACCGTTCAGATCGACAGCGACACCGGTCTCAATCCAGTGGTCACGTCAATGCTCGGGTCGGGTATCTCGCGCCTTTTGCGGGTGTTCGATCGGGAAGACGGTCTCGGGCGATCAGCAACGCGCAAGCTTTGAACGAACCTACTGGCGCAATCGTACAAAGTCGTACCCCAGCGTGGAAGGCGCAGCATGGCGCGCCACTCAGAATAAAACTGCGACCTCTTATGTAATTAGATTGCGGTATAGTGCTCTTAGGCGCCCCGCGGGAATATTCATATGCAGGTCGGCCATGCAACTCGATACCCGCTATCGTGCGTATCGCACCGTGCCTTTGCCTGCGGGTGATGTTGGAGGACTCCCCTTCGAAGCTGCGCGCTCTCAAATATCGAAAACAACCCCATGCAAAGGTGCAGGCGGCAGCTAGCGCTGGAATAGCAACTTGACACGTCGGGCAAATCAGGGGCATTCCTTGATCATTCCGCAATCTTGTAACGCCCGTCGGTCCGCGAGTAGCGGGCGCGTCGGTTGCGACCTGCGGTCCAGGAATCCTCACCCGCATCCTCACCCACAATTGAAATTGCACCGGCTCCGCGCGGCGAACGATGGCCTCGCGCGTCGCCGAACCGCGCGCGCTTGCTGCGCGGGTGCCAGGGAGTTTCGACATGAACACCGCCCCAAGCCTCGCTACGCCAACGGCGATCGCAGCAACCGACCCCACCAAAGCTGCCGCAGCCCCGCGGATAAGGCTCTCATCACACGGATTCTCCATCGAGCATCCCGATCCGGAGCTCGGCGAACAGCTCATGGCGAACGCGCTGGGAGCAACCGATCGCGAAGCGATGGATGGCATCCTCCGGCAATTGGTCAGGGCCAGCGTGAGCGGCGGGCGCCCCGACGAGGTCAACCTGTCCTTCATGATTTCAATGATGAAGAGCCTTCGCCCAAGGGATTCCGTCGAGGCCATGCTGGTGGCGCAGATGGTTTCGGTTCATGTGATGGCGATGCGATGTGCCCATCACCTTGCCAGTGCCGACGACCTCGCCCAGCACGACAGCGCCGCGCGCGCATTGGGCCGGCTCGCCCGCACGTTTCCCGCCCAGATCGAGGCGCTGAGCCGCTACCTGAGCCGTGGCGAGCCCGCCATCACCGTGCAGAACGTGAAGGTGGAGGACGGCGGCAAGGCCATCGTCGGCAACGTCACGCAGCATGCGAGCGTGATCGTTTCGGACAAGAACCGGGCCTCCGCGGCGAAGGTGCCGAAGGCCTCGGGCGCCAAGCGAGGACAAGCTTCCGTTGATGCCAAGCGGGACGCACAGGCATGAGCGATCACATCAGAAATACCGGCCCGATGCTGGCGAGCCCACGTTGTGGCGCCAAAACCCGTTGCGGCAGCGCGTGCCGCTCGCCGGCGGTGCACGGCAAAAAGCGCTGCCGCATGCACGGCGGCGCACAGGGATCCGGCGCGCCAAAGGCAAACCAGAACGCGCGCAAGCACGGCCTGTTCACCAGGGACGCGATCGCCGAGCGAAGGCAGATTCGGGCGGTGCTGGGTGAGGCGCGGAAGCTGCTGGAGGGGATGAAGTGAGTGGTTTCACAAATGTCGGGGGCCGTAAGCGTTGTCACCTCAAAAAGTTTCGGCCGCTTCATCCTCAAAAGAGCCTGTTCGCGTTTCGATAGCAGGTGAAAGTTCGCCAAAATTGGTTTTCGACGCCTTTAAGAACACGCGTCAGGCGATCACCATCGAACAAAGAACGCTTCAGGCAGTACGGAGGCGCCCTAGAAAGGAATATCATCATCGCCCATGTCACTTCGGGCAGCTTGCTGAACAATAGATCGATTGGCCAATTGAACTTTGCTGCTGATGTTCTCGACGATGAATCGCGCTCGCTGGTATAGCTCATCGAAGGTAAGAATTTCTGGTGCACGCAGATTGCGCCGGAAGAGTTCGAAGCACGCCACCTTGTCGTCATTTGATAACAGCTGCCCCAAATTTCCGATAATCAGGTAACTGCGGGGCTCAACTGAATAAATTATTCTTCCCGTATCGTTACCGTCATCATCCTTTGAGCAGTCGCGAAATCGATTCCTAGTGAACTCAAATACTGTCTTTTGAATTTGCGTAACGGCATTCGACAACTCGTCGGAGACGCCCCAGACACCGGCGCGATAACTGTCTTCGCGAAGAAGGTCGGTATCGTTCCTCTTGATTTCTAATAGAACGTATTGGCTGACTTCAGCGTTAGTTGCCATCAGACCATCAGCGCGCTTGCCCGCGCGGTCAAAAGCGGAGCCGGTGGTTTGGCTCTCTAGCTTTCCACCTACCTTGTTTAAGAATACGTAGTTCAAGCCATGCCCAAAAATCCAAGGGTTGGCCTCAAAAAAAAGCTGCCACTTCGGTTCAGATACCTCTCGCCGCAGATTGGACTCAAACTCGGCAAGCGCCGAACGCTTCGCCGCCACCGCATAGATGTCTTCGTGCAAATCCGGATTTGCAGCAAGCTCTCGAACCAAGGCTGCTCCCTTGGTGCTGGACAGTAGGGTACCTAGTGCGGCGACGTGAATACTATCGTCGAGGAGTACGCGCGTTTTCCTTGCATCGCGAAGGTCGAGGCTTGAAATGATCGACAAGAATTCTCTTATCTGTGTAAGTTGAAAGTCATTGACGTGAACCTCACCATCTTTCCGCCAACCATAGGTCTTGTGGAACTTCATCTTCGTAATTTTGAGGGTGCCGAAGTCCACCCGGTCCTTAACATAGAAAGCAGAGACCGCGATTTTACACCGCGTCGTGACATCTATCTCGCCGAAGACAACCTCGCTGTCACCGACGAGCGTGGCATACGCACCTTTTCCGTTCCGTGCTGGGACGGTATACAGCGCGTTGGGCTTATAGTTTGCGAGATATTCAAGATCGTCGTCGGTCATGTCGCGCCCCACAAAATGCTACGGCGGTTTGTAGTGCTTTAAAATGGCCTCGATCCGACCTAGAAACTTATTGAAGGCCGAGAAGTCGATCTTATTTGCATTTGGTCGAACGACCTTTTCGGCAAACACAATCTTTCCGTACTCCTTGGTCGGATCGATCTTTTTTGCGGGATTGAAGATTTTCCCATCAACAACGGTTTTCAGCACACTAGGCTTAAATAGGTCTTCAATCCGGGAAGTGCCATGAATCCCTGATTCCGGAGTCTTAACAAGGAACAGGTTATTGACGATGTGATAGAAGTCAGCGGTGGACGTACGAGAGACCTTTGTTTTGGTCACATTGTAAATTGCCGCAAATATGTCGTCCGCTCCGTCATCATTGTCGATTACGAGTATGACTGGGTGCGCTAGAGGCTTACTTCGAAAGTATTTCAAAACACTTGCGTAGTCCTTGATTAGAAGTTGCATGCCCCCCGAGCCGCCGCCCAGCTTTAGAAGGTTATCTGCAATATCAGTGTGATTGAAAAAGCCGACATTGCGCACCTCACCAGCCGCTGTTGTCGTGACGAGTGACGGAAAGCTCGCAGCCAGGCTGCGCAGAGCTAGTTTAAGATAGATGACGTCGGTTTTCCCCTCACATATCAGTAGCGGCTTAGTCAGTTGGACGAAGTGTTTGTAGAACAAAAACCTTCGATAAAGTTTCCGAACACCTCTGTCCCTCTTATCGTTCTGAATATCAACCTTTCGGCTGTAAGCGACTTCGTGCTTAACCCGAAAGCAATGATTCAGTTGACCTTCAACAACGGGAAGCGCGGACACTGGCGCACTGCCTTGTTGAAAGTACAGTCCGGTCTTGAACAGTTCGTAGCACATCGAGCGGACCCTGCGATAATAGCCCGCTTGAATGTTCACCTTCTGATTGACCGTAAGGCCCGTTACGGTTTGACGACTCCCCCGCAGCTGCATTCGTGTTTTTAATGGATTGACCTTAAAGCCTACATCCGTGATCACATCCGAAAGTGGCTTGCCAAGTTCCCAATCAGACGGCGAAGTCTGAAGAGCAAGTGACGTGGGGAAAACCTTCACGTTTGTGGAAAATGTAAGATCATCCGCATAGCGCGTATATGTACAATTGTTCTTCTTCGCGAGACGAACCAAGCGAACGTCTAGCAGGTGCGCGACCAAGTCCGAAATTATTGGTGAGGTCGGAGCCCCCTGCGGCAGCGAGTTGGCATGGCAGGCGATCTGAGCGATGACAGTCGCCACATCCTTATGCAGTTTGAAGTCGTTATTCTTTATGAAATAGCCGCGCACTCGCCCGAAGTTGATCGAAGGGAAAAAGTCCTCCAAATCCAAGTTCAGAACATATCGGCGTCTGATGTGTGGATTTGCATTCGTAATTATTGATTGCCCTTTCCGAAAGCCATGCGACAACGGCTTCAGATTGCTAGCTTCGTCAATCTCTTTCCGGCACTTGGTAAGCAACGTCACAAGGTGCTGTTGAAGAGTTTTCAACTTGGGCGACGGAGCATTTATCAGGCGGACGCCGCCGGATTTCTTCGGGACAGAGAAGCTAGTGTACTTGGATGTTGCCGGGGCGTGATGAATGAGAAAAGACAGCGCACTAGGCTTGTAGCCAATTAGTTTGGCCAAATCGCTTAGCGATGTCGCAGCCTTCAGGTCACCAAGTACGCTCAAATGCCCCTCGCCCCCACTTTATTGAGAGCTTACAGGCACTCCTTAGCGATCATGCGATTTCGTATTCCGCATTGAACGTGCATAATTCTGCAGTCAGGAAGCATTGGCCTCTGACCTTCGGTCTTATGTTGCGATAGCGCAACAATAAATCTGCCTGTAAGCTCCAATATCTACTTAAACGTGTGAATTGGAAAGGCAAGACCTTTCTATTTTCCTCGAAAAAGATCGATCACGCTACCCTCGGCACGGCGTGGGCAACGCCAGCAAACTCCAATGCAGCGAGAAATGTTTCGTACGATCTTCGCGTCCCGGATGACGGGCAATGGTGCCTAACGTTAGTCGGCAGCGGGTGGTACTGCATCGAGTTTCTCACCCGCCGCTTGACTTCGCTCACGAGCCAAACGGTAGACATCTTCTGACAGGTAGCGGGCGTCTCGTTCGAGATCGCGAAGCAGTTCGACCAGCTCTTCAAATCGCAACTTTGCTTGCCCCTGTGATCCCACGCTCTCTATGCCATCGTCGAGCAGCCAAACTGGCGTAGTACCATCCGGGATTATTCCCCGCTCAATATTGCCATTGAAATGCTTGAGCGCATTGTACGCCGCGTTAAGCCGTTGAGGCGGGGAGCCATCGCCAGATTGGAAAGGCTTTGGGAAATGTGGGTCCATGAGCCTGCCTATGGCCTCGTGCGACATCAGTGCAAGATACGTATTTACAATCGTGCTCTCGAAATGTGAGAGCGCAGCCAGGTAACCTTGCACCATGGCGTTGGAATGCCGAAGGGCTGCGACACACTCCAACATTCGCTCCCGCCCCGCCCGGTAGTCTCGGACAGCATTCGCGAGCCTACGCAGGAACACGATAATGGGTGAGCGCACTTTGTCGGGCACGCCTACCACAAAGACGTTGTTGAGGTAGAATGATGCGTAATAGTTGGAGGGCTCGGGCAGCTCGGGCGCAAGACATGCAGTCAGGTCCGAGCACTTCGGCGCAACGAGCCGGTCCAAAACATAGGGACCCCATTGAGTCGTACCGCCGTCCGCAGAGAGTTGAACGTTCTTGCCTGTCGCAGGCGCAGTATTTTCCGACACGACAGTTTTGTCTCTGCTGAAGGATCACGCCAGCTCTCACGTAGCCGCGCATTGCGGACACTGCAACGCAATCTACGTTGAGCGCGAAAAATTAACAGCATCCTCTCGGCATCCTTTGCTAACACGCGTTCGGTCGCGCGTAGAGTCGACAAAAGGACGAGTGTTTGGTGGTAGTGCGTTTGCCTACGTGCGCGGCCGTTTATTCGACGGAGCGTGGAGGCCTTCACTAAGTATTTGAAATCGCTGGCGCTCCCTAGGGGAATCGAACCCCTGTTTCAGCCTTGAGAGGGCCGCGTCCTAACCGCTAGACGAAGGGAGCGTTGCGGTCTCAGGCAATAGCCTCGAAAACCGAAAACTGCAAGCGAGCTCGGCTCAGGGTTCGCTGACGAAGCGGAGTTTTCCTGCGGGTTTCAGCGTTTTTGCGTCGAACGTGCGGATTTCGGTGGCCCCGCCTATATCGAGGGTCACCACCAGGCGGTCGCCGGCGATGCCGGTGGAGACGATGCGGGCGCCCTTCGGCAGGGTGGCCGTGATGTCGGTCGTGGCGGCAGGGCTTCCCTCCCCGCGGTAAAAGCGATACCCGACGGCGATGAGGACCACGGCCACCGCCAGCGCCGAGGTCAGGCCCGCGATCAGCATCATCCGCCGCACCCGCGCGATCAGGGCGGCCTGCTCTTGGGTCGGTTCAGGGATCGTTGCGTCGGTCATGGGCGGCTCTTTAAACATGATCTGCGGAAGTGGAAACCGGTTTTGCCGAAGAAAGTAAGCGTGAACGAAGAAGAACAGGGCGCCCCATGCCCCGATGTCCCCTCTGGCGGCCAACGGCTGGCGGTCGTCGTTCAGGGCGATGAGGGCTCGCCCCGGCTCGACCGTGTCCTCGCCGCGCGCCTGCCGGAATTGTCGCGGTCGCGGCTGAAGGCGCTGATCCTCGCCGGTTCCGTCACCGTGAAGGACGCCCCCGTCCGCGACCCTGCTTTTCACGTCGCCGCAGGCGATACGGTTATAGTCGAGGTTCCGGAGGCGGTGCCGCCGGAGCCGAAGGGCGAGGATATCGCGCTCGACATCATCTATGAGGACGACGACCTGATCGTCATCGACAAGCCGGCCGGCCTTGTGGTGCATCCCGCCGCCGGTCACGAAAGCGGCACGCTGGTCAACGCCCTGATCGCCCATTGCGGCGCCAGCCTTTCCGGCATCGGCGGCGTGCGGCGTCCGGGAATCGTGCATCGGCTGGACAAGGATACCACCGGCTTGATGGTGGTCGCCAAGAACGACCAGGCCCACCAGTCGCTGACCGCGCAATTTGCCGACCATGGCCGCACCGGGGAGATGGAGCGCGGCTATGTGGCCTTCATCTGGGGTGTGCCGAACCGCCAGCGCGGTACCATCGACGCGCCAATCGACCGTCATCCCTATGCGCGCGAGAAGATGGCGGTGCGCGAAGGCGGTCGCGAGGCGATCACCCATTGGGAGCTGCAGGAGATGTTTCAGGGGCGCGACGGCAAGCCGGTCGCCTCCCTGCTGGCCTGCCGGCTCGAGACCGGACGCACCCATCAGATCCGGGTGCACCTCGCCCATATCGGCCATCCCCTGCTAGGCGATTCGGTCTACGGCCCGCATTTCAAGACCAAGGCCAGCCAATTGGGGCTCGAGGCGCAGGCAGCGCTAGCCGCCCTCGGCCGCCAGGCGCTCCACGCGTACCTCCTTACCATCGAGCATCCCAGGACCGGGGAAATTTTGCATTGGGAGGCGCCTCTGCCGGAGGATTTGCTTCTCCTGAAAGGCAGCCTCGGAGGTGGCGCTATGACGCACCCCTTGAAAAAGCATTGATATGACAATAGGTTATACCAGCCACACGGGGACGTGACGTCAGCAATCCTTCCCTATCGGGGGCCATTGGGTGTATTGTTGCACCTGCGTTGAATATCCAACGCGGAACATCGCAAGCCGGTCGGCTTTAACACAGCGGCCGCCTGCCGGGCCCGCCGCTATCGGGGGCCTGAACCACTGGAGGGCGCAAGTATGGCCCGTACAGCTACCTTGCCGGTTCTCAATGGAGAATCCGGTCTTTCCAGATACCTCGCCGAGATCCGTCGGTTCCCGATGCTGGAGCCGCAGGAGGAATATATGCTCGCCAAACGCTGGCGCGAGCACGACGATCGCGACGCGGCACATAAACTCGTCACCAGCCACCTCAGGCTCGTGGCCAAGATCGCCATGGGCTATCGCGGCTACGGCTTGCCGATATCCGAAGTCGTATCGGAAGGCAATGTCGGCCTGATGCAGGCGGTGAAGCGGTTCGAGCCCGAGAAGGGCTTCCGTCTCGCCACCTACGCCATGTGGTGGATCAAGGCGTCGATTCAAGAGTACATCCTGCGTTCATGGTCGCTCGTGAAAATGGGCACGACCGCGAACCAGAAGAAGCTGTTCTTCAACCTGCGCAAGGCGAAGAGCAAGATCTCCGCACTGGACGAGGGTGATCTCCACCCCGACCAGGTGAAGCTGATTGCGAGCCGCCTCGGCGTGACGGATCAGGACGTGATCGACATGAACCGCCGTCTCGGCGGGGACGCGTCGCTCAACGCGCCGATCCGCGACGACGGCGAAGCAGGCGAATGGCAGGACTGGCTGGTCGACACCGCGCCGAACGCGGAAGCCCTGATGGCGGAGAGCGAAGAGTTCGATCATCGCCGCCAGGCCTTGACCGGCGCCATCAGCGTGCTCAACCCGCGCGAACGCCGCATCTTCGAGGCGCGGCGCCTCGCGGACGAGCCGATGACGCTGGAAGACCTCGCCGCCGAATTCGGCGTCTCGCGTGAACGCGTGCGGCAGATCGAGGTCCGCGCTTTCGAGAAGGTGCAATCGGCCGTCAAGGGCACGATCGCCAAGCAGGAAGCGGCGCTCGAAGCCGCGCACTGACAGCACGACCAGACAAATCACTCGGTCAAAGCCGGCGGCAACGCCGGCTTTTTCTTTGCGGCCATGAACCCGTGGACGGGACGGCGACACTATGCTGTCAGTGCCGGGTTCCGCGGCGGCCGCGAGGAAGAATTTTGACCGATCCCGATATTATTTCGATGCAGCTGACGAGCGCTGCCTTCTCCGGTCCCGACAGTATCGAAGCTTTTCGCGAGACCTACGGCCGGCTGCTGATGCAGCTCGAGATCGATCCGCTGCCCGGCGTTCCCTTCGAGCTCGACTTCAGGATCAGGGGCGTCAATGGATTTTCGATCGCCGACGGCAGGTTGTCGCCGACAACCAATCGCCATACGGCCTCGATGATCGACAATGACGACATTGTCCTGGTCCATGCCGTGCAGGGACACGGCGCGCTTCGGCAGATCGGCCGGGAGGTCGATCTTCCGAGCGGCAACGCCACCTTCGTCACCAATTCCGAGGCCGGCGAATTCCTGGGCTACATCCCCTCGCACCTCCAGAACTTCCGCTTCACGCGAAAACGCCTGGAGGGCGTGCTGGTCGATATCGACGACGGCTTGCTGCGCTCGATCCCGCCTGACGATCCCACCCTCGGGCTGCTAACGCGCTACGCCGGCGTCCTCAATGATGAGGAAGCCCTGGCATTGCCCGAGCTGCGCGATGCGATCGTCACCCACATGCACGACCTTGCGGCGATCCTGCTCGGTCCGAACCGCGATGGGCAACAGATCGCCAGCCGGCGCGGCGTGCGCGCCGCGAAACTGCACGCAATCCAGGACGACATCAAACGCAATCTCGCCTCGCGCGACCTGACGCTCGATGCGGTCGCGCAGCGCAACGGCATCTCCGCGCAAACAGCGCGCGATCTGTTCCGCGAGTGGCACACGACGTTCACCGACTATGTGCTGAAGCAACGCCTGGCGATGGCGCACCGCAAGCTGCTCGACGCACGCTTTGCGGAATCGCCGATCAGCTCGATCGCCTTCGACTGCGGCTTCGGCGATCTGTCTTATTTCAATCACCCCTTCCGCCGCCGCTATGGCGCGAGGCCGTCCGATATCCGCGCTGCCGGCGTCGGAAAGACCCCGTAGTCCGGACATACCGTTGCCGATCGGCAACATCGGTGTGACGCGCCGCGACAGTGCCGTGCAAGCCAAGAACTCCGGCGCGCAGCCCAAGCCGCGCATGCCCCGCCTCCCTATGGCGCTGCCCATTGCAAGGCGATGGAATCGGCAGGCTTTTGGGGGAATTATGCTTTTTGATAAACGCGGCGCCCGTCTCAACCTCTGGGCGGCACGGCGTCCGCTGTCTTTGCTGGCGACGACCACGCTGGCTTTGCTCAGCTGCTCCACCCTGGCCTCGGCCCAGGCCGTGATCGAAGGCGGCAGCACCGCTACGGTCCCGGGATCGCAAGCGTCGCCGTGGAATGTCGGCGGCGATCTTACAGTCGGCGCCAACGGGGACGGCACGCTCAACATCGGCCCGAGCGGCAGCGTGCAGAATGACAAGGGCATCATCGCCGGCTCGCTCGGCTCCAACGGCACGGTAACCGTATCAGGGTCCGGCGCGAACTGGACCAACGGCGCGTTCCTGTCGATCGGCGCCAATGGCAACGGCGTGCTGAACATCGGCAGTGGTGGCGTCGTCAGCAGCGTCGGCGCCACCATCGCTGAAGCCGCAGCCGCAACCGGGCAGGTCACCGTCGACAGCGCAAGTTGGACCAGCACGGGCACGCTGAATGTCGGCGGTCGCGGCAATGCCACCCTGCTCGTCAAGAACGGCGGCCACGTCAACAGCGCCAGCGGCTATCTGGGCGCCAACAGCACCGGCACGGGATCGGCCGTCTTCACCTCCGGATCGAGCTGGACCACCGGCCTCCTCTCCGTGGGATTTGCGGGCACGGGCTCGCTGACGATCGAGAACGGATCGACGCTGACCAATACTTTCAACGCAGAAATTGCCTCGAACGCGAAGAGCAACGGCATCGTCACGGTGACGGGAGCAGGTTCGGTCTGGAACAACAACGGCAGCCTGACGGTCGGCGTGGCCGGCAAGGGAACGCTCAATATTCTCGATGGCGGCGTCGTCAACACGTCGGGCGTCGCCACGGTCGGAAACGGCTCTCCGCAAGGGACCAACAATGCCTACGTCAACGGTTCGGGCGCGGCCTGGAATATCGGCAGCACCCTCAATGTGGGCGGCGCAGGCGTCGGCATCCTGACAATCAGCAATGGTGGCACAGTTACCGTTGCCAATGGCACCGGCACCGTTCGCGTCGGCGGTTCGTCCAACAGCTTCGGCAAGATCACGATCGGCGGCGAAGATGCGACGCCTGGCCATGATCCCGCAGCCGCGCCTGGCACGTTGAACGTGGCGACCGTCGAAGTCGGGGACCACGGCACCGGCGCTCTTCTCTTCAATCACACCAGTTCGAACTACGTCTTTGCCCCCGTCATCACCGGCGTCGGCTATGTCGGGACTGAAGCGGGCACCACGACCCTGACCGCCGACAGCAGCACCTTCTCCGGCATCGTCAACGTCTACGGCGGACAGCTTATCGTGAACGGCTCATTGGCCGGAGCGTCCGTGGGGGTCATGAAGGGCGGCGTGCTCGGCGGCAGCGGTATCGTCGGCAGCCTGTCTGCTTTGAACAACGGCATCGTCGCGCCCGGCAATTCGATCGGCACGCTGAACGTCGCCGGCAATGTGAGGTTCGCGCCGACCTCCATCTATCAGGTGGAGGTCAATGCGGCGGGCCAGAGCGACAAGATCGTCGCCGGCGGTACCGCCACGATCACTGGCGGCCAGGTGCAGGTGCTCGCGGGCTCCGGCAATTACGCGCCGTCCACGACCTACACCATCTTGAAGGCGACTGGCGGTATCACCGGAGCGTTCGATACGGTCACTTCCAACTTGGCGTTCCTTGCGCCCTCGCTGACCTACGATCCGAACAACATCTACCTGACGCTGATCCGCAATCAGATCGCCTTCCCCTCTGTCGGCGTGACGCCAAATCAGGTCGCGACCGCCGGCGGGGTCGAGGCGCTTGGCGGCGGCAGCGCCGTCTACAATGCGGTTCTCAATCTCTCCGCGCCGCAGGCGCGTGTTGCCTTCGACCAGCTTTCCGGCGAGATGCATGCTTCGATCCGTGGCGCGTTGATCGACGACAGCCGCTTCCCGCGCGAGGCGGCACTCAACCGGCTGCGGGCTGCGGCCGGCGGCGTCGCCGCGTCGAATGCAGCGGTTGCCGTGCTCGATGGCAAAGGCGGCTATGCCGCCGCCATCCCCACGACGGAGCGCTTCGCGATCTGGGGCCAGGGTTTCGGCAGTTGGGGACATTGGGACGGTGACGGCAACGCCGCAAGGTTCGGCCGCTCGACCGGCGGCTTCCTCGTCGGCGCGGATGGCACCATCTTCGACAGCTGGCGGGTCGGCGGGTTCGCCGGTTACGGCGCCACGCGGTTCGATACCAACGAACGCCGCTCCTCCGGCTCGAGCAATGACTACCATGTCGGGCTCTATGGCGGCACGGGCTGGGACCGCCTCAGCTTCCGCTCCGGCCTTGCCTATACATGGCACGACCTGACGACCACGCGGAACGTCCTATTCCCCGGCTTCGCCGACTCGCTGCGGAGCGATTACGGCGCCGCGACGGCGCAGGTGTTCGGCGAACTCGCCTACGGCATCAATGCCGGATGGACGTCGTTCGAGCCGTTTGCCAACCTCGCCTATGTGAGCCTGCGCAGCAACGGCTTCAGGGAAATCGGCGGCGCCGCGGCACTGACCGGCGCGGCTGCGGACAATGATGCGACCTTCACGACGCTCGGGCTGCGCGGTGCCAGCTCTATCATGCTCGGCACCATTGCGGCCACGGTCCGCGGCTCGCTCGGCTGGCGCCACGCCTTCGGCGATGTCACTCCGCTCGCAACCTTCGCCTTCGCCGGCGGCGGCAGTGCATTCTCGATCTCCGGCGTGCCGATCGCCCGCAACGCGGCGGTCGGCGATGTCGGGCTCGATTTCAACCTGATGCCCGGCGCCGTGCTGAGTATCTCCTACGGCGGCCAGTTCGGTTCTGAGGTCATCGACCAGACCGTCCGCGCCAATCTCAGTGCGAAGTTCTGAAGGCCCGCTACTCGCCCCACTCCCGCGCCATCTTCGCCAGGGCGCAGCCCTCGCAATAGCGGGCGTCCTTGAAGTCGATCCAGTTGTGGGCGTAGACGCGCTCGAGCGGGATGTTGTAGCGGCTGCGCAGCACCTTCACCAGGATCCGCCACGCCGCGACTTGCGCCTCGGTAGGCGGACGCGTCACGTCGGGATAGTTGCCGGCGAATTCGACGCCGATCGAATTGCCGGCGACGACCTGGTGATAGGTCGGGCCGTTGTCGATATATTTATTGTCGTTGCGGTTGGCGCCGTCGCCATGGGTCGTCACCAGCTTCTCGTCGACCGCCCAATAGACCGTGCCGTCGGTCTCGACCCACACCATCACGCCGCGCCGGCTCGGGTTTTTGGATTGCGCCTGTGCGCCGCCGCGGGCCGAGCCTGTCGGGCCTTCGGTCTGGTGCACGATGATGTTGCGCCAGGGATGGGATCTTGCGACGGCGCCCCAGGGCGCCAGCCCCACCATCTCCAGACCGGAGATTTCGGGTGTGCCCGAGGATCGCGCGATCGCCGCAAGGTCAGGCGTCTGCGCGACGGCCGGCGTGACGAGCGCGGCGGTGCAAAGCGCCGCCGCAAGCAGGCGAGGGTTCATGCATCGGCCCCCGTGAGGCGGCTTCACGCCGTTTTGCGCGGCACAATGTCAGGCATGTCGGCGATGTCAGGCACTATCGGCGGAGCCGGCTCGGAAATCGCGTAGCCGTCGCGGCCACGCTTCTTGGCTTCATAGAGTGCCCGGTCGGCGGCGGCGATCAGCCGGTCCGGATAGGCGCCGATCTCCCTGGTCCATTGCGCAACCCCGATCGACACCGCGATCGGGATCTCCTGGCCCGAGCATTCGGCCGCATCAGCCCGGCACACCTCAAGCACGCGGCGGGCGATCATCGCCCCCTCGGCCAGCGTGGAGGACGGCAGCACGATGCAGAACTCGTCGCCGCCGCTGCGCGCCAGCATGTCGGCGGGGCGCAACCGGGTCTGCGCCATCAGCGCGAAATGCTGCAGGCAGGCGTCGCCGGCGGCATGGCCATGGGTATCGTTGATACGCTTGAAGCCGTCGAGGTCGATCACGAGCAGCGCGAACGGCTCGCCGCTGCGCACCGAGCGGGCGCATTCCTCGGTCAGCCGCTGCACGAAAAGCCTGCGATTGCCGACCCCGGTGAGGTCATCGAGCAGCGCGAGATCGGCGACTTCGTTGCGCAGCCGGTCGATCGCCATCAACAGGAGGCCGAAGTTCCAGGCCATCGACAGGAATATCACGATCAGGATCAGCGCAGCCTGAATCCCGTTGAAATCGACGATCGAGAGATCGCCCCCGACCCGCATCAGCGCCAGGACCGAGCGAACGCCATAGGCGATAATGAGAAGAGCGCAGCAGATGGCGGCAAGGCGGGCGCCGGGATTCTGGTCGTCGCGCCGCATGATCAGCAAATGCAACGTCACCGCCGCCGGGATGATCTGTCCGAGGGAATAGATCGCGATCCGCATCGGCATGTCGTCCTGCACGAACTGGAAATAGGCGAGGCCGATGCAGGTCAGGCCGACACCGAGCACAGGCATGCGCCAGGAGATCGGCAGGTTGTAGAACCGCTGGACGCCCATGACCACGAACCAGCAGGCGAAGGTCAGAAGCGCATTGCAGCCGATCAGCAGCAGGCTGAAGTCGACCACGCCGCGCAGCATCGAAGCTGCGGCACCCGCGATTGCCGTAAACGCAGCCGCCGTCCAGAACCGCGCTGCTTCGAACTTGGGATAGCAGCGCGAGACGTAGACCCAGACCAGGCCAAGCGCGAAAAAGTTGGTGACGGATACCGTCCACAGCGTCGGAACGCTCAGCACCGCAAATCCAGGATGTGCATCCTGCCCCTTCCCACAGGTGAACGGGCCGCTCGTGACGGCTCTCTCGCGACCGGCAACATGCCGTCGTCTGGCTTAACGGAATCTCAATTTGATCGCCTATTCGGTGCTGTGGTTTTGAAACAATAAAGATCGAATTTCCGCAGTATTAACCTTACCAGCTTGACCACCGATGCCGGCGGGAGCGTGTGGCGCGCGCGGTGGAGCGTGGCAGTGCGGCGAAAAACCGTGTCAAACTGCGTAACAGTTGTGGATAACACGATGACAGTGAGGTGACAGCCCGCGGCAGCACGCCGCGAATCTGCTGAGCTTGCCAACCGAGGATGTTGCGAGGTTGGCCCTCCGCCAAGCATGCCTCAGCGTCGCGTTTCAATCCATTTAACCCTGAGAGGATACTATGGCTAAGAAAGCGAAGAAGGCGAAAAAGGCGAAGAAGGCCACCAAGAAGAAGAAGGCCAAGAAGTAACTGTTTCAGCCCGGGCGGCGGCGCGCGCTCGCCCTGCCCGGGCGCTCAAACCGGGATTGGTCAAACCGGCGGGCTTGCGGCCCGCTGTTTGATTTTGCGCCCACCGATCGGCGCTCCGCAAAGCGCGTGGGATCACATCTAGTGCCCGCCATCCCGCGCCAGCACCATCCGCTCCGCCTCGCGGATCACATCCAGCGGCGCCCAGGGCTTCGACCAGAATTTCGCGCCATCGGGCAACTTCCGCCTCAGCGGCTTGCCCGAGGTGACGATGACGCCAAGGGCGGGATTGCAGCGCTTGGCGATATGGGCGAGCTCGACGCCATCCTTGTAGCCAGCGAGCTCGACATCAGAGATCATCAGATCGAGCTCCTCGCCGTCGCGCTGCAAAACCACCTCCGCGGCCTCGGCGCTGGCGCATTCGATCACATCGAAATCACTCTCTTCCAGTAAGAGCCCGATCATCTGCCGCTGCATCGGGTCGTCTTCGACGATGAGCGCTCTTGCGCGAGGCGTTCTTGCCTGTTCCATCGGCGGCTCCGTTCTTGAAGTAATGCAAGTTAAAACCTGCCGCGCGAACTTGTTCAGTTCGGATTCAAAAAACTTGCGGAACCCTGTGCTATGGTTCCCCTCATCTCTGGGAGCTGATCGCATGACTACAATCTCGGCAAGTGCGGTGGCCGTGACGGGGGCCGCCAGCGGCATCGGCCGGGCGCTTGCGCTCGAGCTTGCCGCACGCGGCGCCGATCTCGCGCTGGCGGACCGCGACGAGGCCGGCCTTGCCGCGGTGGCCGCCGAGATTGCGAAAACAGGCGCGCGGAAAATCACGGTGCATCGCGTCGACGTCGGCGAAACCGATCAAATCGCGAGCTTCGCGGAAGCCGCGACCAGCGCGCATCCGTCCCTCAACATCCTCATCAACAATGCCGGGGTCACCCTGCTCGGCCAGTTCCACGAGATCGACCAGGCGCAGATGGAGTGGCTGTTCAACATCAATTTCTGGGGCACAGTGCATGCGACGCGCGCCTTCCTGCCGCAGCTTGCGCGGCAACGCGAGGCGCATATCGTCAACGTCTCCTCGATCTTCGGCATCGTCGCACCGCCCGGCCAGACCGCCTATTGCGCCTCGAAATTCGCGGTGCGCGGCTTCTCCGAAAGCCTGCGGCATGAGCTTGCCGCCGCACGCAGCCCGGTGCGGCTGTCGGTGGTGCATCCGGGCGGCGTCACGACCAACATCGTCCGTAATTCCCGCACCGGCGCCGGCGTATCAGACAATGCGCGCCGCGCGCAGGCGATCGAATGGTTCGATGCGGCCGCCAGGACGACACCGACTGCCGCCGCGCGCAGCATCATCCAAGGCGTCGAGAACAACCGGCCGCGCATCCTGATCGGCAGCGACGCGCGCTTGATGGACCTGCTGCAACGCTTCCTGCCGGCGACGTATTGGTCAGTACTGCAGCGGCGGCTCGGGAGAGAGACGGCGCAAGCGGGGACGTCCTCGCGATAGCGCCGTAGGACGGGTCGAGCGCGGCGAAACCCATCGCGATGGAGCAAGCCGCGCGAATGATGGGTTTCGCTGCGCTCCACCCATCCTACGACTCTCGTCATTGCGAGCGGAGCGAAGCAATCCATTTCGCCACTTGCGGAAGCATGGATTGCTTCGCTTTGCTCGCAATGACGGAGAGTGAGAACCCTGCAACAATGGCGAAGAAGGACCCCCCTCACATACGACGTGATCGGATGAAAGATCGCGGCAAAGAAGCCAGGAACAACACGACACAGACGCAAAGCAGGACGATGTCCTTGAAGATGAACTCGCCGGTCAAGTTCCAGGCCATCGGGTCGGTCGACCAACTCCATTTAACGACACCGGGCGTCGTGAAGAAGAATGACCAGGTGATGGCGAACGTAATCATGCCTAACAGCGAACTGACCGCCGACAAGATCGGGCTGAACGCGCCTGCCGCAAGAAGCACGGCAATACCCAGCTCCACGACGCCGAGGAAATACGCTTCTCCCCGGATACCCAGCACCGATAACCACGAAATGAACGGACTGTTGCTGATGAATTGAACAATGCCCTGCGCCGATTGCGGCGTGAACTTTTGCATGCCGAACGACACGAAGATGACAACCATGACCCAGCGGAGGATAGCCAGCAGGCCGTAAGGCCCGTCGCCCTTTTCGGCGACGTGGAATGGCGTCTTCATGTTGAAGGGCATCTTCATGTAGATCACCTCTTTCCTTGACGGACTGCACTGACGCGTTGAAGTTCATGACATCCCGTACGCATGGGCAGCGCCCGTCGTTACGGGTACCTACAGCTCCTGGTTCACAACGATGTGTATGGGGTGGCCGCGCCCATAGCGCTCGTAGGCGATGCTCACCGCCAACGCCGATGCAGCCTGGTGTTCGTGCTCACGCGTGCACGACGACCAATTTTCCTTTGGCCTCGTTGGCTTCCATGACGCGATGCGCCTCGCGGATCTCCTCGAAACGGAAGATCCGGGCGGGCTTCACGTCGAGCCGACCCGCGGCGGCGTCGGCGGCAATCTGCTGAAGTGGCACGTCCGAGAGCGCAAAGCCCGGGGTCCCGAACACGAAGCTGCCGAAGAAGGTCAGATAGACGCCGCTGGCCATCTGCAGCAGCGGATTGAAGTCGGGGATCGGATCAAGGCCGCCGAGCCAGCCGGCGAGACAAGAACGGCCGCCGCGCCGAAGCATGGCGAGAGAATCCAGCATGACGGTATTGCCCACGAGGTCGAGCACCGCATCGATCTTCTTTGCCTCGGGGATGACCTTCGACAAATCACGGCGCTCTATTTCGCAGCGCTCGGCGCCGAGCTTTTCGAGCATGGCGAAGCGATCGCGGCTGCGGCTCGTTGCGATCACACGGGCTCCGGCATTGACGGCCATCTTGAGCGCGGCCTGACCAAACGACGAGGTCGCGCCGCGAATGACCAGCAATTGCCCCTTCTCGATCTCGAGATTGCGGAACAGGCAGGTCCATGCGGTCGCATAGGTTTCGGGAATCGTGGCGAGTTCGGCCCAGGGCAGATCCGATTCGATCAGCGCGACATTCGAGACCGGCGCGCGGGTATATTCGGCATAGCTGCCATTGATCGTGCGGCCGAGCCCGCCCATCAGCGCGGCGACTTTCGCGCCCATCGGAAACTCGCCGCCCGGACAGGATTTGACGAGGCCGACGCACTCGATGCCGCTGACCGGAGCAGCCTCTGCCCACTCGCCCCTGCGCATATGCAATTCGGCGTGATTGATGCCGAACGCCTTCACCTGGATCACGACATATCCCGCCTTCGGTTCAGGCTCCGGGATCTCCTTGATCACCAGGCTGTCGAGGCCGCCAAATTTCTCGAGAACGATTGCGCGCATCGGACCACCCTTCGAAACAGACTGTTCGGGCCGCACATTCACTTCAAGCGCGAAAGAAAATCGCGGATCACGGCGGCGATTTCTTCGCAGTGAGTCTCAAGTGCAAAGTGACCGGTATCGAAGAAACGGACTTGCGCGCCCGGAATGTCTCGCTTGAATGCCTCCGCGCCCGGCGGCAGAAAGAACGGATCGTTCTTGCCCCAGACCGCCAGGAACGGCGGCTTGTGCTTGCGGAAGTACGCCTGGAAGGCCGGGTAGAGCGCGACGTTGCTCTTGTAGTCGCCAAACAGGTCGAGCTGAACCTCGTCGGCGCCGGCGCGGGCCAAATAGAAGTTGTCGAGTGAATAGCCGTCCGGGGACACAGAGGTCGTATCGGACACGCCGTGCGTATATTGCCAGATCGTCGCCTCAGGGGCGAGGAAGGATCGCAGCGCGTTGCGATTGGCCTGCGAAGGATCTCGCCAATAGGCCTGGATCGGATTCCACCCCTCGCTCAGCCCCTCCTCATAGGCGTTGCCGTTCTGCGAGATGATCGCCGTGATGCGCTCCGGATGGCGAACAGCCAGTCGAAAGCCGGTCGGAGCGCCGTAATCGAACACATAGATCGCGAAACGGGTGAGCCCGATCACTTCGGTGAAGCGTTCGATCACGTCGGCCAATCGGTCGAATGTGTAGGAAAACCTGTCGCGAGACGGCATGTCGGATTGGCCGAAGCCGGGCAGGTCCGGCGCTATCACGCGAAAGCGATCCGACAAGGCCGGGATCAATTCGCGAAACATATGACCGGAACTTGGGAATCCGTGAAGCAGCAGCAGTGCTGTCGCATCGGCCGGCCCAGCCTCGCGGTAGAATACCTTGAAGCCGTCGACATCTGCCTTCCGGTAATGAACCTTGGTCATGAAGAGTTCCTGCTTTGTGTGTCGAGACATAGTAACCGTCTTACGACATTTTGGACGGTTACTACATCCGATGTAGCCGTTCCAGTCCGTTCGGCTCAATCCCGCGTGACTGCGTTTGACGCATCAAGCCGACAGGAAGGCATCAAGGAGTTGGGTCGTCTCCGTGGGGTTCTCTTCGGGAAAAAAGTGGCCGCCTTTCATCGCCTGCCCCTGTACATTGTCGGCCCACCTTCGCCAGATTCCCAATGGGCCGCCATCCTGTCCGTAGAAACTATCGAGTGGTCCGCCGGCAGCCCAGAGATGCAGCATCGGACAGGTGATACGCCGCGCGTCTTCCCTGTCCTTCTTGTCATGGTCGATATCGAGCGACGCAGCTGCGCGATACTCCTCGCAGATCGCGTGCACCCGGGCCGGATCGCGATAGGTTTCGATGTACGCCGCCCTGACATCGGGGCCGAAGGAGCCCTGGCCAAACGGATTGTCGAATACCGCATCGGGCGCACCCAGGAGATATTTTTCCGGAAGCGGCTCCTTCTGGCACAGAAGAATCCAGGGCCAGTACGTCGTGGCGAACTTTGCATTGGCGCGAGCCCATCCTTCCGAGATCGGGATGACGTCAAACACTGCGAGACGGCGCACCCGTTCCGGATGATCGAGCGTGAGGCGATAGGAAACGCGACCACCACGGTCGTGTCCGACGAGATCGAATTTCGAGAAGCCAAGCTTGTCCATCACCGTGACAAGTTCGTTCCCCATTGCCCGCTTTGAATAGGGGTAATGATCCTCGGCGGACGCGGGCACGCCGCTGCGGCCATAGCCGCGCAGGTCGACGCAGATCACCGTGTGCTTGCTCGCCAGTTGCGGAGCTACGTAGCGCCACATCAGGCTGGTTCGCGGAAACCCGTGCACCATGAGCAGCGGGGATCCCTTACCGTAACGCCTGATGAAAATTGTGTTCTCGCCGGTATCGATTTCCGCCGTCTCAAACGGATCGGAAGCGGTCGATGCGGCCGCGTCGACGGGTTGGGCGGCGGCGCGCTGCGCCAGGGTGAACGATAGTGCAGTGCCGGAAGCTGCGGTAATTGCTCGAAGCACGGTGCGACGTGCGACGTCTGTATTGTCGATCATCTGCTGGAGTCTCCCTGACAACGGCCACGGATGATGCCAACCGCGCCGACTTGACCACATGAAGTTCCCGCTCTCAGGCGTAGTAACTTGTCTGTGACGTTCTCGGAGGTTACGTCACTTCTGCTTGATATGGCTGTTCCAACCCATTCAGACCGGTCTCACGTGACCATCTTTCGTTGGACAAACGGGTTTGGTTACAGCGGACGGAAAATTTGCCAGCGCCTTCTTGCTTGCGTCGAGAGGAGCCTCTCCAATGGACAGCATCCACGATAAAGGAACCGATTGCGCTGCATGTACCTGGACCCAGAGCGCCCGGAGGTCAGCCGAGAAGCTCCTGTCCTCCGACGTCGCAGGTCGTTCGCCGCGAACCGCGCAGAACGCATTGCAGTCCACGAATTGGGATAGCCGTTCCGAGCGATGGGGTCGCCTGATGGTCGCCGCGCAAGATGGTGACAGCCGGGCCTACGAGCAGTTGCTCCGCGAAATAGACGTCTGGCTCCGTCGTTATTATGCACGGCGGCTTCCCTATCCTGTATCAGATGATGCAAGACAGGATGCGCTTCTCGCGATCCATGCCAAACGGCACACTTACGCTCCATCGAGAGCCTTCGGGGCGTGGGTCAGGGCGATTGCACGCTACAAGGGGATCGATCGCATACGTGACGCGTCTCGATTCGCCGCGCTCCCGCTCGACGAAGACATATCGACCGGGGACCACGAGGGGACCGCGGTAAGTGCCGCCACGCTGGACGATTTGCTTGGCCGGCTGAAGCCCGCGCAAGCCATCGTGATCCGCCTCGTGAAGCTCAACGGCCTCAGCATTGTCCGCGCGTCCGACGTCACAGGCCAGTCTGCGCCGCTCGTCAAGATCAACATCCATCGAGGCCTGAAGAGATTAGCTGCCCTGGTCTCCGGCGACGTCGTTGCCGCAACGACACCAGCTCATTCCCAGCAACACCGCGGCGCGCGAGATGCGAACAGCATCTAAATGGTTTTCTGCGGGTTATTGCAGACAAGCTACCAGCGGCTATATTTCGCCTTGCCGGCCTATCGATAGTTGCCGGTCTCTCTGGGACTCCTGTGACAACCAAGCGCCCGCCACCCATCTTCATCGCCGATAACCCGGGACTGGACTTCTTGAATTCCATTGCGGTCCCGGTGGATGTCACGGTCGAGTGGCTGGCGTCGGGAGAAGATCTTCTGGCGTGGCTGAAACAGGCCGGATTGGTGCCGGACGAAGTGCTGAACGCTTTTCGCAAGAGCGCGCTTCCCGGCGAGCTGGATGCCATAGCAGCGCAAGCGCGCGCGCTGCGGGACTGGTTCAAACCCTTTGTCTACAAACATATGGGTAAGCCCATTGGGCAGAATGCCCTGCGCCAACTCGAACCGCTCAATCAAATGCTGGCACGCGACGACGAGTTCGGCCAGGTCGTGGTGCGCGATCGACCTAACAAGCGGCACCATGGCCATGACGGGGTTTCCGGCCTCGTCTGGCGCCGAGAGCGGCGTTGGCAATCACCGGACTCGCTGCTGCTTCCACTGGCGCGATCGCTGGCCGACCTCGTCTGCACCGAAGACTTCACCTATGTGAAGGCGTGCGAGGGGCCGGACTGCACGCTGTTGTTCGTTGACCGAACCCGAAGCCGCGCGCGCAGGTGGTGCAGCATGGCGGCGTGCGGCAACCGGGCGAAACAGGCCGCGCATCGCAAGCGCGCCCAGCAGGCGAGACGTTCAAAGTAGATACGTCCGCCGGATCCGGCTATGGCGAGGCCCGCGGCCACACTTGTCGCGCAGCCGGTCAGCGGCCGTCCGGCCCACCCGACATCATGCCCGACGGAATCTGGCGTGGCCCAAAGATCGCCTTCGCCACGTCACCGACGGCCTCCACGTTCTCCTCCACGTCCTGGAAGCAAACGATCCGGCAAGGGCAGGCCTCGAGCCCCTCATAGCGCCATGGAAACGCGCCGATGACGGCGCGCTTGTTCAGCATCAACTCGATGTCGCCGCCGACGTTCTCGGCGTGAATGAGCCCTTCCTGGAATGCCTGCGAGTGAAAGGGGAAATAGTCTTCCACGACTTTTCGCCCCGAACGCTTGTGCGTGTACGAGTTCTTGCCGAAGAACTCATCGCAGCTCATTCCGACCTTGGCCTCGAACTGCTTTGCGAGGTCGGGCCGCATGCGCCTGATCGTGGTGTTCATCGCGTGGTCGCCGGAACCGCAATCGATCCCGAACCATTTGATCTTCTTCTTCAGCATCCAATCGAGAAGCTCCTGCTTCCCTCCGGGATGCATGCAGAAATACTTCACCAGGTCCTGCTGCGGCTTGCCTTCCCAATAGCGGTGCCAGCCGGTGTGAATGATAAGGATGTCGCCGTCCTTGACCTCAACCGGCGCGCTCTCGATCATTTCGGGCGTGATGACGGCCCAATCCTCCATGTGCTCGGACACATCGACGACGGCGCCCGGTCCGACCAGGAAATCCAGCGGATAGGATGCCATGTCGCCCATCCCATCCGTGCCGTGCATCGCACCGTCGATGTGGGTTCCGACATGGAGCGCGGAGTCGATCCGCTGGGCGACGATGTGGATCGTCTGCAGATTTTGCGCGTAGTACATCTTGTTGCCGGCATATCCGACCCAGCCGGGCGTGTGCACATTCATCAGATGAGACAAGTCGACGATCTTCATCGCGCGAATTCCTTTGCTTTAAGTTGATTGGCTTACGCAGCCTTCTTGAAGAGCGAGTTCAGCCAGCCCTTCAGGGCCGCAAAGAACAGCGACGTGGTGTTGAGCGGCTTGACCGCTCCAGAACCAGGCGCGAATGGCGGGGCCGACTTCGTCAATGTATCCGCCTGAGGACTGCCGGCTTCGGCCGCCGCGGCGGCGTTTCTGGCGCCGAGCTCGGTCTCGGCATGTCTCACAAATTCACGGACGAGCTGATTGGCGATCTCAGTGATGAGCCCGGTTCTTCCAAACTGAGCGATGGTTCCGGAGAGCTGAACGTCGGCGAGGACATCAACGCGAGTGGCGTCGCCTTCAGGACCAAGGGTGCACAACATCGACATTTTGCCTCGGCTGGCGCCTTTCCTGTCGACGCCCTTGCCCTCGAACGCGACCTTCTTTGCCTCCTCGTCGTATTTGACCTTTGCTTCGCCTTCGAAGCTCGCCTGGAATGGGCCCACCTTGGCGGAGACCTTTCCACTGATCGAGCCGTCGTCCTTCGTACCGAGATATTCTGCTCCAGGCAGGCACGCGGCGACGCTCGGAACGTCGTGAAAGAACGTCCACACCGTGGAAAGAGGTTGCGCTACAACGAAGTTCTGCTTGATCTCCATGCCTTGCCTTGGAAGTTGTCAGAAGAGCCATGCATCTTTAACAGCATTCAAATCTATAGAGCAAAATTGAAATACACAATCCCGTTTGGTCGGGCCTGCCGGCCGCCCAATTCGTAATCAGCTCCGCGATGAAATTTCAGCATTGCGGATCTTTGTCATCTAAAAATATGATTCTTATCAATGTGATATGAGTTATTGCATGCAGCATACAAAATGTTGTTGCCGCTCATCTTCGACTGGACCAGACTTGGCGACGTCAGGGGACGAATGAACGTCAATGGAGACGCTCGCTGAAAGTCCGCCGGCATGGGAGGGAGCAATGAGCGAGCAGGTGTCCGCCATCGGAGCGACAGGCGCCGTCAGACCGACCGGTGTGCGCTGGAACATCTTCCTGCTGATGCTGTTCCTGATCTCGATCAACTACATCGATCGCGCCTCGCTCTCGGTAGCGATGCCGCTGATCTCCAAGGAGTTCGACATCGATCCGGCGATGCAGGGCCTGATCCTGAGCTCGTTCTTCTGGACCTACGCCTTCATGCAGGTTCCCGGCGGCCTGCTCGCCGATCATTACAAGCCGCGGATCGTGATCGCGCTGGCGACGATCTTCTGGGGCGCCTTCCAGGCGATCGCGGCAGTTGCCACCAACTGGTGGGTGCTGCTGCTGACCCGGCTTGGGCTCGGCGCATCGGAAGCGCCGATCTATCCGGCGGGCGGCAAGCTCAACGCCATCTGGATGACGCAGAACGAGCGTGGGCGTGGCGCGACGCTGCTCGACGGCGGCGCGCCGCTCGGCGCCGCGCTCGGCTCGATCGTGATCGCGTGGCTGATCGCGATCTTCGATTCCTGGCGCACCGCCTTTGTCATCGCCGGCGTCGGCACGATGCTGTGCGGCGTGTGGGCGTGGTACTACATCCGCAACGAACCGCGTCAGCACCCGTCGGTCAATGAGGCCGAAGCGCGCTACATCGAGCAGGCGCATGCGCTGGAAGACGCCGCCACACCGCCCTCCTCCGGCGGAAGCTGGATGGCCTATTTCCGTTTCCGTTCGGTCTGGTGCATGTGCCTGGGCTGGATGTTCTTCAACACCACCTTCTACGGCCTGCTGACATGGATGCCGACCTATCTGTTCAAGGTGCACAATTTCGACATCAAGGCGCTCGGCGGCGCATCCTTCATCATCTTCTTCGCGGGCTTCGTCGGCGAGCTGGTCGGCGGCTGGATCGGCGACACCTGGCGCAGCCGCGGCGGCGCGCCGAACCTGGTGTTCCGCACCTTGTTCGGCATTGCCGCCATCATGGCGACGGTGTCGATTTTCCTGGTGGCCTATGTCCGCGACCCGGTGACGGTCGTGGTGCTGCTGTCCTCCACGCTGTTCTTCCTGCGCTGGTGCGGGATGTACTGGGCCATCCCGTCCGCGCTTGCCGGCCGCGACAAATCGGGCTTCCTCGGCGGCTGCATGAATCTCGGCGGCAACATTGCCGGCATCATGACGCCGCTGATCGTCGGCCTGATCGTCCAGACCACCGGCTCCTACTTCCTCGCCCTGATGTTCTTCGCCGCGGCCGGCGTTGCGCTGTTGATCTGCTCGACGCTGATCGACTACAGCCGCAAATTGCCGGTGTAGATGGGATGGATCAACGGATGACCGCGTAGCTTTGAGGCTGCAACATGACTAGACCGGTCCGGCTCGGCATGCTGACCCCTTCGTCCAACACCGCGCTGGAGCCGATCACCTATGCGATGCTGGCCGGCATCGCTGACGTCTCGGCGCATTTTTCGCGCTTCAAGGTGACCGAGATCGCGCTGTCCGAATCCGCGCTCCGCCAGTTCGACGACAGCGAGATCCTGCGCGCCGCCGAGCTCTTGGCGCACGCGAAGGTGGACGTCGTTGCCTGGAACGGAACATCGGCGAGCTGGCTCGGCTTCGAGCGCGACGAGCAACTATGCGAGCGGATCACGGCCGCGACCGGCATCAAGGCCTGCACCACCGTGCTCGCCTTCCGCGACCTGCTCCGGCGCCGCAAGGCGGGGCGCATCGGGCTGGTGACGCCCTATCGCCGCGACGTGCAGGACAGGATCATCGCCAACTGGGCGTCCGAAGGCTTGCATTGCGCCGCCGAGCGCCATCTCTCGCTGCAGGACAATTTTTCCTTCGCCGAAGTGCCGGAGACCGAGGTGGCGAGGCTGATCGAAGAGGTCGCGCGCGAAGGCTGCGACGCGGTCGCGGTGGTCTGCACGAATATGCGCGGAGCCGGCGCCGCCGCGCGGCTCGAGGCGAAGCTTGGTGTCGCGGTGTTCGATTCGATCGCGGTGACGCTGTGGGCGTGCCTGGCTGCAACCGGCGTCGATCCGTCGCGCATCCGCGGCTGGGGCAACCTGTTTCAAATCCCGATCGAGACCCACGGCCAATTTGATTGACGCGCTTCACAGGACACTCGAAGGTGCGGAGATTCTTCACCGGAACGAAAACTGACCGTGACTGAGACCAAGACGACAAAGACCAGGAAACAGCCCAAATCGCGCGGCGCCGTGACGACGCTGCAACGGCGACGGCTGCGCGTGCCCCGAACCGGCCTGCATGAGCAGGCCGCGACGCGGCTTCGCACATTGATCGTGCGCGGCGATCTTCAGCCGGGCGAGCAATTGCTCGAAGCCGATCTGTCCGAGGCGCTCGGCATCTCGCGCACGCCGCTCCGCGAGGCGCTGAAGCAATTGGCGGCCGAAGGTCTGGTCGAACTGCGCCTCAATCGCAGCGCCATCGTCGCGCCGTTCCGCCGCGAAGAGTTGACCGAACTGTTCGAGGCGGTGAGCGGGATCGAGCGCTGCGCCGCCGAGCTCGCCGCGACACGGATGGTAGAGCGCGACGTGGAGCGACTGGAAGAGCTGCAGGAGCGCATCGAATGGCACCACGACCGCGGCGAGCTGCGCGAATATTTCGAGACCAACCAGCAGATTCACAGCGCCATCGTCGGCTTCGCCCGCAACGCGGTGTTGAAGGCCACGCACGATATCCTGCTGGCGCGGGTGGAACGCGCACGCTTCTTCGCCCTGTCGGTCCATGGGCGATGGGATGAATCGGTGCGCGACCATCAGGAGATTCTGGCCGCGCTCAGGGACGGCGACGCCGAGCGCGCCGGACGGCTGCTTGGCCACCATGTCCGCCGCACCGGCGAGATCATGGCCACGACACTGGGCTCCGACGCGGATGATGCCAGCACCGCAAGCGCCCAGCCCAACATGCGCGGCATAACGAGAAAGGCCGGGCCGTGAAGATCCTGCTGCTCAATCCCAACACCACGTCAGCGGTGACCGACCTGCTCCATGCGGCCGGCGCGCAAGTGGCCTCGCCCGGCACCGAGCTGGTGGCGATGACGGCCAGCCGCGGCGTGCCCTACATCGCGACCCGGGCCGAGGCCCAGATCGGCGGCGCCATCGCGCTGGAAATGCTGGCGGAGGCCAACACCGGCATCGATGCAGCGATGATCGCCGCCTTCGGCGACCCCGGCCTGTTCGGGGCGCGCGAACTGTTCGATATCCCGGTCGTAGGCCTTGCCGAAGCCGCGATGCTGACTGCCTGCATGGTCGGTCAGCGATTTTCGATCGTGACGTTCGCCCGCGCGCTCGCGCCCTGGTACCAGGAATGCGTCGCCATGCATGGTCTCTCCGCACGCTGCGCCGGCATACGGACGCTCGACGATGGCTTCCGCTCCATTGCGGATGTCCAGGCCGAGAAGGAAGACATGCTGGTGACGCTCGCCAATCGCGCCGTCGAACAGGATGGCGCCGATGTCGTCATTCTTTCCGGGGCACCGCTGGCCGGCCTTGCCGCCAAGGTCAGCCATCGCATTCCGGTGCCGGCGATCGATCCGATCGCCGCGGCGGTGCGACAGGCCGAGACGCTCGCCGTGCTGAAGCTGCGCAAGCCCGGCGCCGGGACGTTCCGCCGTCCCGATGCCAAGACGACCATCGGGCTCGCCGAGCCGCTGGCCGCGGTCATCGAGCATCGGCCGCGACATGATGCCGAAGGAGGGCCAAGCTGATGCCGTTCGACACCATTATCCGCGGCGGCACCGTTGCGACCGCCGCCGACACCTTTGCCTGCGACGTCGGAATCCAGGGCGGCAAGATCGTGGCCCTGGGGCGCGATCTCGGCGCGGCGGAGACGATCATTGACGCCACTGATCGCCTGGTGCTGCCCGGCGGCATCGACAGCCACGTGCATTTTGCCCAGCCATCGGGCGACGGCATCGTCATGGCCGACGGCTTTGCCAGCGGCACGCGCTCGGCAGCGTTCGGCGGCAACACCACCGTGCTGCCGTTCTGCCTGCAGGAGAAAGGCCAGACGCTGCGTGAGGCGCTGCGGCGCTACCACGCGCTGGCGGAAGGTGAGTGTCATGTCGATGTCGCCTTTCACCTCATCGTCACCGACCCGACCGAGCAGGTGCTCGGCCAGGAGCTGCCGGCGCTGGTGGAGGACGGCTACACCTCGCTCAAGGTGTTCATGACCTATGAGGGGCTCGCGCTGTCGGACCGCGAACTGCTCGAGACCATGTCGGTTGCGCGCGAGACCGGCGCGATGCTGATGGTGCATGCGGAAAACTTCGACGCCATCCGCTTTCTCACCGACCGTCTCGAACGCGCCGGCAAGACCGCGCCGCACTTCCATGCGACCTCGCGGCCGATTCCGGTCGAGCGCGAGGCCACGCACCGCGCCATCTCGCTGGCCGAACTCGTCGATGTGCCGATCATGATCGTGCATGTCTCGAACCGCGAAGCGATGGAGGAAATCCGCCGCGCCCGGCAGCGCGGGCTGAACGTGCTGGGCGAGACCTGCCCGCAATATCTGGTTCTGACCGAGAACGATCTGGAACAGCTCAACATGGAAGGCGCCAAGTATGTGTGCTCGCCGCCGCCACGCGACGTCGCGAGCCAGCAGGCGTGCTGGGAAGGCCTGCAGCAAAAGGTGTTCTCGGTGTTCTCGTCTGACCATTGCCCATTCCGCTATGACGATCCGCAGGGAAAGCTCGTGCCCAAGGGCCGCACCAGCTTCCGCTGGGTGCCGAACGGCATTCCCGGCGTGGCGACGCGATTGCCGATCCTGTTCTCGGAAGGCGTGGTGAAGGGTCGCATCGACC
Organism: Bradyrhizobium sp. Crot121; assembly: GCF_059512385.1. Taxonomy (NCBI): domain Bacteria; kingdom Pseudomonadati; phylum Pseudomonadota; class Alphaproteobacteria; order Hyphomicrobiales; family Nitrobacteraceae; genus Bradyrhizobium; species Bradyrhizobium sp. Crot121. Next base: position 368,540 of record NZ_JCAMOR010000001.1, read on the forward strand.
TCAACGATTTCGTCGCGTTCAGCGCGACCAATCACGCGAAAATCTACGGCCTCTATCCCCGCAAGGGCACGATCGCGGTGGGATCGGACGCCGACATCGCGCTGTGGGATCCGAAGCGCAAGGTCACGATCCGCCACGAGCTTATCCATGATGGCGCCGATTACACGCCCTATGAAGGGCTCGAGGTCACGGGCTGGCCAGTGCTCACCATGGTGCGCGGGCGCGTGGTGGTCGATGATGGCGTCCTGGTCGGGGCGAAAGGCCACGGCACCTATCTGCCGCGGAGCAAGCCTGCGGCGACGGCCAATTTCTGACGGCGGAGATCAACATGCCTTACGCAACGACGGATGACGGGGTACGCCTTTATTTCGAGGAAACGGGAACCGGCCGTCCCGTCATCTTCGTTCATGAGTTTGCCGGAGATCTGCGCAGCTACGAGCTGCAGATGCGGCATTTCGGCAAGCGCTATCGCAGCATTGCCTTCAACGCGCGCGGCTTCCCCCCGTCCGATGTGCCCGAGCAGGTCTCATCCTATTCGCAGGCGCGCGCCGCCGACGACATCCTCGCGGTGCTCGATCATATCGGCGAGCGGCAGGCGCACATCGTCGGCCTGTCGATGGGCGGTTTTGCCACTCTGCATTTCGGCCTGCGTCATCAGAAGCGGGCGCTGTCACTCTGCATCGGCGGCTGCGGCTACGGCGCCGAGCCCGACAAGCGCGAGACGTTCCGCGCCGAGGCCGACGTGATCGCCGACATGATCCGGCGCGATGGCATGGCGGCGTTCGCCGAGCGCTATGCCTATGGGCCGACGCGCGTGCAATATCAGAACAAGGATCCGCGCGGTCACGCCGAGTTCAAGGCCATGCTGGCCGAACATTCGGCGACCGGATCGGCCAACACGCAGCAAGGGGTGCAGAAGGAGCGGCCTTCGCTTTATGCGCTGGTCGAGGAGATGAAACGCATCACGGTGCCGACGCTGATCATCACCGGCGATGAGGATTGGCCGTGCCTGCTGCCGGGCATTCTCATGAAGCAGAGCATTCCCTCAGCCGCGCTCGCGGTAATGCCGAATTCGGGGCACGCGATCAATATCGAGGAGCCGGAGGAGTACAACCGGATCGTCGGCGATTTCCTGGCCCAGGTCGATTGCGGCCGCTGGCCGCTCCGCGATCCGCGGGCGGTCAGCAGCTCGATCACCGGAATGAAGGACTAGCGGTGGATTGAAAAAGCATGTCCTTGCCGATCGGCATGGCCATGCTCCAGCGAACAACGCGGTTCGCAAGTGGTGCTGCCCGTTCACTGTACCGGCATTGGACGATCGTTCGCGGCGGGAGTGGTCTCGTCCCGCTCGGGCGGCAGGCGGAATTCAAATACCGCCCCACAGGGCTCGTTGGCAGATGCCCCCAATCGTCCACCGTGCGCCTCGATGATCGAGCGGCAGATCGCCAGGCCCATGCCCATGCCCTCGGGCTTGGTCGTATAGAACGCCTCGAACAGGCGGTCGGCACTGTTCGGATCCAGCCCGACCCCGGTGTCCAGCACCGCTACGCTCACGGCCCCGGATTCATCGAGATGGGATCGGATCCGCAGCATGCGCGGCCGCTCCGTCACCTGCTTCATGGCGTCGATGCCGTTCATCATCAGGTTCAGCAGCACCTGCTGCACCTGCACCCTATCGCCTACCACCGGCGGAAGTTCGGGCGCTAACTCGGTCCGCAGCAGGATGCCATGCCGGAGCACTTCGCCATGGAGCACGGCGACCGTATCCCGGATCAGCTCGGTCACGTCGACGCATTCCCTGATGGTGGCTGTCTTCTTGAGGAGCGCGCGCACCCGCCCGATCACCTCGCCGGCCCGATGCCCGTCTCCGACGATGTGCTCGAACGTCCTGCGCGCCCCCTCGAGATCGGGCGGCTGCCGGTCGAGCCAGCGCAGGCCCGCATAGCCGTTACTGACAATCGCGCTAAGTGGTTGGCTGACCTCGTGGGCGATGGAGGAGGTCAGCGCGTTTATCGTCGTCACGCGCGTGATGTGCGCGAGCTCGGCCTGGGTCTCGTGCAGCGCCTCCTCGGCCCGCTTGCGCTCGGTAATGTCAGTGATCGTCACCATTACGCGATCGAGATTGGAAGGTCGGGGCGGGAAGGTGATCGCAAAGAGAACCGTCAGTTTTTCTCCCTTCAGTGTTTGGAGAATCGTCTCGGCTGAAAAATACGGGCGCTCTTCTGCGACGGCGATCAACTCCCCGGCAAACGCCTCCAATGTTTCGGAGGTGAATACGGCATCCAGCGAGTGGAGGAGCTCGTCCTTGCTCTGCGCTTTGAATAGCTCGACCGTTGCATCGTTTACGTCGACGACCTTCGCACGCGAGATGGACTCTCGTACGAACTCCGGATGTGCTGCAAAATATGCGCGGAAGTCTGCAACGCCTTGAGCTCTCAGTTCGTCGATGGCCGCTTTGATCTGAGAGAAGTCCTCTTCCCAGATCGACACGCCCGCCATCCGGAAAATGCTCTTGTATCGTCTCTCGCTCTCCCGCAGCGCGTCCTCCGCGCGCTTGCGATCGCTGATGTCATTGTTGGTCTCCAGGATCGCGGCCGGAAGGCCACGTTCGTCCTTTTGCAGGGACCACCGACTGGCTACGATTGCCTGCGTGCCGTCCTTCCTCGTGTGGACGAGCTCTCCTTCCCAGCGACCGGTTCGGAGCAACTCTTCCATGATCGCTTCGAGCGGCATGGGGAAGATCGTCTGCATCAGTTGGTGAGTGATCCTGCCGAGGGCTTCCGCCTTCTTCCACCCGTACAGCTCCTCGGCGCCGCGATTCCAGTAGGTAATGATATCCTTCATGTCGCGCACGAAGATCGTATCGTGGCTGAGGTCGAGGAGTCCTGCCTGCTCGCGCAATACCATCTCTTGTGATCGGCTTTGCACGGCGAGGAAAGTCACAACGCCGATCGTCGCAAGGCTGAGAACGCGGTTCGAAATGGAGATGGTTTCCCACGAGTCGCCGTATGGCGTCAGAAAATGGGCGAGCACCGTCAGCGCCATGCAGCCGACGGATACGAGCACAATCCCACGCGTTTGAAGAAACCGCGCAGACAGCAGCACAACGCCGACGAACAGCGTCGAGATTACCGAGGCGGCAGGGGTGATTGCGTCAAAAATGAAGATCCCAATAGCGATGGCAACGCTAAGGATTAGAGAAGTGTGCGAAATGACTGCCGTCGGCGAAGTCGCACTGTCGTCCATTGGTTCTGCTCCGGCCACCTGTGAGGTCTCGAAACGGCCATGGAAGTGGCCCCCGCAATCGGGACCGGGCATTGTTCGTTCAGCCAGTCTGGCAAGCTGACGCTCGGGTTTCTGGAACTACGCAGCACAGGCGCTGCTCCCACCCTCGTCATTTCCACCTGCAGCGACTGCAGTTTGCGCCGACATTTTCCTTCGCCGCAAGACCCAAGAGCCTTGCCCCCTAGAGCTAGAACAGTAAAGGTCCTTCCGTAGGTTTCCGACCGTGAACGAGGTTCCCTCGAGCGTATCAAGGATGCGCGCACCAAGAAACAAGGCCATCTCAGTTGGCCGCCCCCTTTGTTTCGGATGTCGTCTGTTGTCCCATCACGTCATTTCGCTGCTACGCAACAATTGTGGCGCTCTCGGAGGAAAGCGGACCTGACCGGATTTACGAGTACGCGCCCTTGCGCCGTAGACTCATATGCGCGCAACCACAGCCGCAACGAGGCGAGCTGGACCATGGCGAGAAAATTGGCGGCGAGCTTGTCATAGCGTGTGGCGACGCGCCGGAAGTCCTCCTTCTTGGAGAAGAGCCGCCCGATCAGATTGCGCTCGCGGTAGAGCCTCTTGCTGAAGCAGGGCTTCCAGCGCCGGTTGCTCTTGGGCGGGATGTTAGGGGTGGCACCCTGCTCCTGAATCAGTTCACGGCTGCGGTCGGCATCGTAGGCCTTGTCCGCCAGCACGATGGTGCGCGGGCCAAGATCGTCAAGCGGTGTGTCGGCGATGATGCTGGGCAAGACTCTCGATCCGGTCGAAAATGGCCCATAGCGGTCAAACGAAGTTGGCGATAAAACACTGGTTGCCTGAAACTGGAAATAAAACCCATGGCGTTCTGGACAGCGGGCGCGGTTGGATTGGTGATCGCCTATCTTTTCGGTTCTACGCCCACGGGCTATCTGGCTGGGAAACTTCTCAAGGGCATTGATATTCGAGAGCATGGCTCCAAAGCCACCGGCGCTACGAATGTATTGCGGACCCTCGGTAAATGGCCTGCGTTGGTGGTGCTCGTCGCCGATTTGCTGAAAGGCGTGGGTGCCATCATCGTTGCCCGCTTGTTCTGTCCTTGGCTCTATTCCGAGTTATCTCCGACGCCGCCGACAGCGTTTGATTTGCAAATCTGGGTGCCATGGGCTGTTTGCCTGGCCGGAATTGCCGTGCTGTTTGGGCATAGCCGCTCGATTTGGTTGAACTTTACGGGCGGCAAATCCGCTGCGACCGGGCTGGGTGTGTTGCTGGCGATGTCGTGGCCAGTGGGATTAGGTGCTGTAACGGTCTTTGGCATCGTGCTGGCTATTGCTCGGATTGTTTCCCTTAGCTCGATACTCGCGGCGTTTACAGCAATCGTTCTCGTCTGCGGTTTCGAGCAACCGTTGCCCGATCGGTTGCTGGTGATCGGAGGCGGCATCTACGTGATTGTTCGCCATCGTGCCAACATTCAACGGCTATTGGTGGGGACGGAGCCGCGCCTGGGTCGAAGTGGCCCCGATACGAAAGCAGAAGCGCAAGTCTAGGGTCCGGACTCAATCAGCTTAACGGTGAGGACGGCATTCGACCCTTCCAAGTCGTAGAAGGCATAAGTCGACGAGCACAGAAGCGGCCGTTCCCGCGGGAAGTTGGAGCTACCGGAGCAACGGCCTGCGTTGTTAAGGGTTACCTTGGGCGCGCGTCCGGGAGACGAACCCAGTCAGATCATCCGTGTTCGTTCGCTGCCTCGGCTGAGCCAAGTTTCGCCTGCACATCTTTTCCCCAGCTCGCCATGGCCTCCATGAGCGGCCGAAGCGTCTGACCCAGCTCGGTCAAGCTATATTCCGTCCTGGGCGGGATCGTCCCATAATCATGGCGAACCACGAGCCCCCGGCTTTGAAGCTCCTTGAGCTCCAAGGACAGGATTCGGTCGCTGATCGGTACGCATCCTCTCCGCAGCTCAGAGTAGCGCAGCTTTTCGTTGCGCAGCAGCAGGTGGACGATCTTGGCGGTCCAACGGCCGCCGAGGATCCGCGAGGCGAAGATGACGGGGCATTGACGCACGAAATGCATGAGCGTCTCACTAACAAAAAGTTCCGTACTGTCAATATAGATGTCAGTCCCTTATTCGAAGCCCATTCGGGGCGGTCAGGCCCAGGCTCACGAGGGAATTTGCTATGAAAGCCATCTGTGTAACGGAAAGTCGGACACTGGAAGTTCGCGAGGTGCCGACGCCCGATAAGCCGGCCCCCGGCCATGTGCTGGTCTTGATGGATTCGGCGACCATCACACATGGCGACAAGTTCTTTCTGAGCAACCCGCTGCCGAACGGCTTGATGTCGGGCGGTCGACACGATGTTTATGGCTCGAACGGTGGTGGTACAGTGATTGCGATAGGCGCCGATGTGCCTGCGGCCTATCTCAACAGGAAGGTAGGCGTATATAAAACCCTGAAGCCGAGCGCTGAGGCGGTAGGCATGTGGTGTGAAACGGCCCACGTTCCATATCAGAGCTGCCTCATTTTGCCCGATCAGGTGCGAGTTCGAGACTACAACGGCTCTTTCGCCAACGTTCTGACGGTTCATGCCTTCCTGGCTCAGATACGTGCGGAGGGTCACAAGGGGGTGATCGTCACGGCCGGCAACTCCGCGACGGGCCTGATCGCCGCCTCGTTGACGCGAAGACGCGGCATTCCCGCAGTCTTCCTCGTGCGTTCGACACAGGCAAGAGATGCCCTGACCAAGTACGGCATCGAGCATGTCCTGCTGACGACGCAGGACGGCTTCACGGCTCGTCTCGGCGAACTGGCAGCCGAGATCGGCGCAACTGCCGTGTTCGATGGCATCGGCGGCGAGCTTCTGGGCCGTATCATGCCTGTTCTACCCACAAATGCGACGGTGTACGTCTATGGCTTCATGGATGCGGCAACACCGACCGCCTTCTCCTCCGTGCTGATCATGGCCAAGAACCTGACGCTGCGGCGCTTCTCCAATCTGGAAAGTGCAACGGTGTCGGAGCCCGAGCGACTCGCCGCCGTCTCCCGTGAGATCAAAGAACTCATCGACGATCCGCTTCTAAAAACGAAAGTAGGCCGCGAGTTTCGTTTCGACGAGATCGGTGAAGCAATTGCTTTTCAGAATTTCTCAGGTGCGAGAGCCGTACTCGTGCCGTGACGCTTGGCCCCTCACACCTTTCGTATTCTCCCCTGACATACAACTATCGGTGTTCGCGTTTGCAATTCCGCCTGTCCGTTGACCTTGGCATCGAAGCTGTACGCGGGAGCGGGTCGCCCTAAGAGGTAGAAGCGTCCTCGCAATTGTTTTGCCAGGATCATGCTCGAAAGCGCGATGAGATGAGGATGAATCATCATCGCGCTTTAGATTATTGTTTGAGCATGATCTTTTCGGAAAACCGCTTCACACTTTTCCGGATCATGCTCTAGTAAAGATTATTTTTGTATTCGTTCTCCAGTCCCTTCTTCAGAAGGCTCGTCATGCCCGGAACGGACAATGCGGCGCTTGTAAGCCGGGCTCCAAGTCCGTTGGCCTTGTTGAGCTTGATATGCTCGGTGAAGACCTTCGCGGGATCGATGGCGGGGCGGCCGGACATTGGCCAGAGATGCGTTCGAACGAGGGCAATTCTGACATCATATTCTGAATTCCTGCCAATGCACTTCCGCGGAAATTGGAATCGATTGGAATGCCAATCCTTACTGATCTGAGCGATCGGGTTAATTTCGTCGATCCGGATGAGGTGGCGCCCGCTGTGGTCACCTACGGCATCACGATGGTCACGACCGGCGTCGAGCTTGATTTTCACAGTCGCGGTGGCGCCGGTGGGCAAGTTGCATCTGCCGATGCCAACGGATCGCCGGCTGCGCAAGATCGTCGACATGATGATGGCCGATCCTTCGGCCCAGGCGACGATGGAGATCTGGGCCAAGCGCGCCGGGCTTAGCGAGCGAACACTGGCGCGCATGATTGCCCGGCAGGCCGGCATGACCTTCGGCCGCTGGCGGCAGCAGCTCAACATCGTGCTCGCACTGCAATGGCTGGCGGGCGGCGCAACGATCCAGCAAGTGGCCATGGATCTCGGCTATGAGAGCGCGGGCAGTTTCGTCACGATGTTCAGGAAGACGCTCGGCACGACGCCGGGCCGCTATATGGCTGAACGGCAGGTGCCGCTCGCGTCTCGCAGTTCAAAGCACTAGAGCAACGCTACAGGAGCATTCTGTCGCCCTTCATGATCGAATGCTCGTCGTTGCAGCGATCACGAAGCCGTCACAGGCGCGCGCAGAGATCTCTCTTTTAGTTTATCGGCGACCTTCGATTACCGGCGACAGTTTCCCGGCAAGCTCCGCGCCTAAGTGAGGTGTGCCGGCCGCACCGTCAATCATTTCAGATGTAACCAGATTTTCGCGCTGGGTTATCGTGTCGTAACGAAGGAAAACCACATTTAGTCCAGCCAACAGTCGTGGAGTTTGTTGTGGACAGGTCTTCTTTCGATACTTCCCCCTCAAGTGCGCCCTCAATGTGGACACAGTGGGAAAACGAGCGCGACGTCAGACGAGCAGTCCGAGCGCTCGCTGCGCTTGATGATCAAACCTTGCGCGAGTTGGGTATTCGAGACCGCTCCCACGTCGAGTTCACTGTTCGATTTTGTCGCGAGTGTTGACGAGACCGCGTGATGTCACGAACCGTTGTTCAGCATGTGCTCTCGCGGCTGCATGATGTCGGCATCAGCGATGTCTTTGGCGTTCCGGGCGACTTCTCCTTTCCGCTCAACGATGCGACGTATAGCGAACCGGGCCTGCGCTGGATTGGATGCTGCAACGAGCTCAACGCCGCCTATGCCGCTGATGGCTATGCGCGGATCAAGGGCGCCGGCGCTGTCTGCACCACCTATGGCGTGGGCGAGCTCAGCGCGCTGAACGGCATCGCCGGCGCTTACGCCGAGCATCTCCCCGTTTTCCACCTGGTCGGAATGCCGCCCACGGCCGCGCAAGCCGCGCGCTCCGTGCTGCACCATACGCTGGGCAACGGCGAATTCGATCTGTTCCGCCGCATGACCGAGCCGGTGGTCTGCGCGCACTCGGTCATCACGCCGCAGAATGCTGCGTATGAGACCGAACGCCTCCTGTTTGAGGCATTCTATCATCGGAGGCCCGTCTACATGGCCTTTCCCGCCGATCTTGCCGATCGGCCCGTGCTTGGAAGCGCTCAGCCTCTCGCCGCTCCTGGAAGCGATCCCGTCCTTCTCGAGAAGGTTGTGAATGCAATCCTGTCAAACATCGATCGGGCCAAGACCGCGTGCATCCTGCCCGGCCTCCTGGTGGCGCGCACCGGCCTGCAGCGGACGATGCAGGCGATCGTTGGCGCGTCCGGCCTGCCATTCGCCACCATGTTTCTCGACAAATCCGTGCTCGACGAAAGCCAGTCGGCGTATGTCGGAATGTATGCCGGACGATTGATGAACGAGGATGTGCGCCAGTTCGTCGAGAGCTGCGATCTCGTGCTCGCCGTCGGGACGCTATTCAGTGACCTGAACACCGGCGCCTTCACGGCCAAACTGGATCCGGCACGGCTCATTTCGATAGGTCATCACCACACCACATTGCAGGGGCGCACGCATTCCGGCCTCGAGATGGCCGATGTGCTCGCCGCCCTGGCGAAGCGCCTCGGCAAGCACAGCAACGTCGTCACGCCGCCTTATGCCGACCCGATTGGTACGGGAAGCGGCAGCGGCGACGACCCTATCACCGCTGCCGCGCTCTATTCGCGCTGGAACAAGTTCATACGACCTGACGATATCGTTGTCGCGGAGACCGGCACGGTCTCCATGGGGCTAGGTTTCGCGCGGCTGCCGCGGGGCGCGAGCTTCCACAACCAGGGGCTATGGGGATCGATCGGCTGGGCAACGCCGGCCGCGCTCGGCGCCGCCGCTGCCGCCCCACACCGACGCACGGTGCTCGTGACCGGAGAAGGCTCTCATCAATTTACGGTACAGGAAATCAGCCAGTTTGCCCGGCTCGGTTTGAAACCGGTGATTTTCGTGCTGAACAATGGCGGCTATCTCATCGAGCGGCTCCTCGCCAAGGAGCCTGCCGTTGCCTACAACGACGTCCCATCCTGGCGATATGCCGAGCTGCCGCGGGTGCTGGGTTGCGACGGCTGGATGACGGCGCGCACGACGACGTGCGGCGAACTCGACCAAGCGTTGCGAAGCGCCGCCGACGCGCAGAGCGGAGTCTACATCGAAGTCGTTACTTCGCCATCTGAAGCACCGCCCTTCCCGCTCCACCTGCGCGACAATGCGAAATCCCTGTATCGCATGTCCTGAGGCGCTCCGTCGGCCCATTCCGAGGGGCAATCATCGTGCGTTTGAGACGCGGGGATTCTCGTCAGTAAGCTGACTGAGCTACATCCTCCGGCTGTCCTTGGCAGCGTCGCATTCTCTCTGCTGCGGCGCCACAGAATGCGGGCCGCAAGGCCGCTGCCATCCGTTGTAACGCCATAGTGAGGTGGCTCAACGGAATTTTTCAGGACCGGCTGTGGAAGCCAACCTACATCTATCTTCACCAGCATATCGGTACGGATGCGACCGCCAATGGTCCGCAATTTAGGATGTTCACGTTGTTTATCCGAGTAGCCTTAGGAGGCAATGTCATGAAACGGCTTCTGCTCGCAATCGCAATTGCCGGTATGGGCTCGCTCTTCGTTACCAACGCCGATGCGCGGTCTGCCTATGACGGCCCTTGGAGTCTCCTGTTCGTCACGCAATACGGTCCCTGTGATCCGACGTACAATTTCTCCGTCAACATCATCAACGGCATCGTCACTCACCCCAATCTGGTGAATTTCAGGGGACGCGTGGCTCCATCCGGCGCAGTCCGCGCTTCTGTGACCGTGCACGAGAAATATGCTTCCGGATCCGGCAGGCTCGTCGGTCCGTACGGTCGTGGAACCTGGAGCGGTCATTCCGGCAATGCGCGCTGCGCAGGCTATTGGACGGCCCAGCGCAACTGACCGGCCTGCGCAACACCGATACGGCCCTGCTCTGTCGGTGACGTCTGCGTCGGAACATGGCTTCGCGGAACGTCAACGGCTCCGCCGGATGCCGCCTCAATCTCCCGGTACGGAGGCCGCCGATACTGGGCGAGCGCCTTGTTCCGGCAACCCTGCCAGCTTCACGCAAGGAAGATGGTCATTATATCAGGGAGTTTTCCAAAAAGGATGGATCGATGGTGTCGACGTACGCCAGCTACAATTCCGTCGTGCGCAACCTCCAGCAATCCCTGACGCGGGTCGCGCAGCAGGCTGACGTGACACGAAGCGCCGCCTACTACAAAGAAAACATAGGCAAGATCAAAACCGTCGATGAGTTTCTGAAGAACGACCGGCTCTACCGGTATGCGATGGAGGCATATGGGCTGGAGGATATGATCTATGCAAAAGCCTTCATGATAAAGGTGCTGGAGAGCAATCTCCTCGACGCGAACAGCTTCGCCAACAAACTGACCGACAAGCGTTTTCGTGATTTTGCGTCAGCATTTTCCTTCACAGGCTCCGATACGCCCGCTGCGCAATCGTCAAACCAGACTGACGAGATGATCGGCTTGTACACGGCATCGGTCCAAAAGCGGGTCGACGCAATCGACGAAGACACGAACTACTACAACATCGTGATCGGCCGCGTCAAAAACGTCGATGAGCTGCTGAATGACGACCGCCTTCGCACATATGTGTTCGAGGCGTTCGGCATCGACGACAGCAATTGGTCGCGCGACACGATACGAAAGGTCTTGAGCAGCGATCCATCCGATCCGAACAGTTATGTTAACACCGTTTGGGGTCCCCAGAAGGATGCGATCAATGCCAAGCTCGGTCAGGCGCAGGCGGTTGCCGCCGATGCCAATGCGAAAATTGCGCAGTATATGTCGCAGCTATCGCAGCCTGGCGCCGATGTACCAGGCTTGAGAGCGAAGATTACGACCGAAACAAACCGGTTGGCGCAAAGCAGGGCAGACATATCGAGCTACCAGGACTCTCTCACCACAATCGGCCACTATTTCGATCTCGCTGGCGCGTTCGAGTTTTCGGCAGATGGAACGCTTGCTTCCGGCGGGTCCGCTCAGACCGACGCGAACCGGAAGAGCACCAACGATAAATTTGTCCTCACCAAGGGGGCCGAATATCTCGACGCGGAGGAAGAAAATGAAACCCTCGCGATCAAGCAGTTCAAGGCCAATATTTCTAATATAAAGTCAGTTCAACAGTTCATGTCCGCGCCGAACATCTATAACTTCGCACTCAAGGCGGTTGGCCTCGACCCGGAAAAAGTCTCGCCGGTCACGATCAAGGCCGTGCTCACCAGCGATCTGAGCGACCCGACGAGCTATGCCTATACCCTCCGAGACGACCGATACATACAGCTCGCGCACGCTTTCAACTTTGACAGCAAGGGCAACCTGACAACGCCCCTGGTGGCGCAGAACTCGGTTGAAGTCACGCAGATCGTCAAGGACTACATCATCGCAAAAACGCGATTTGCGAGCGATACGGAAAAAGACAGCCTTCGCCAGAAGGCCGAGAAGGACGCCAAGTATTACCAGACCACGATCGCAGGCATCGAGAGCGTTTCCGAGTTGCTTTCGGACAGAAAGTTGGTCGATATCGTTCTTGTTGCAAACGGCCTGGATCCTGCGAAGGTCACCGACGACTATCTCAAGAAGATCTTCAATTCCGATCTGAGCGATCCCACGAGCTTCGCAAACACCGCCAGCGACTCCCGCTTTGCCGAGATCGCGGCATCGTTCAATTTCGACAACGAAGGCAACATCGCCCGGATCGCGACCATAGGACCGCATCGGCGGGACCAGCTCCTGGAGACGCAGAACAACTATCTCCAGCAAACGTTGGAGGCGCAGCAGGGAGAGGCGAATGCCGGTGTTCGCCTGGCGCTGTATTTCGAACGAAAGTCCGCACAGATCACGTCCGCATACGATATCCTCGCCGACCGGGCTCTCGCGCAGGTGTTTCGAACCACCTACAATCTGCCGGATGCGATGGGGAGCATGGACATCGATCAGCAAGCAAAGATCGTCGAAAAGCACCTCAACCTGAAGGATCTCGCCGATCCGGAGAAACTTGCAGCGCTGCTGAAGCGGTTTACCGCGATGTACGATGTGATGAACAACAGCAGCCAGGTTACGTCACCTGCGCTCGCCATCCTGCAAGGGTCTGGCACTGGCATCAATCAGGACACGCTGCTGTCTATCGCGCTGCTCGGCAAGCAGCGTTGAACAGCCGCAGCTCCCGGCAACATGGGAGCTGCATTCCGGATGCGGACCGCTGCGATCGCGGAAGATCCGCTGCCAACGCCAACATCGCCTCCCGCTGGCCCGAGGGATCGTAGGTTTCACGCAAGGTTCGCTTGATATCCAGCAAATCAGGATTTGTCCGCCGACAAAATCATGGCCGAACCAGCAACCAACGAGACCGCAGCCGAAGCGACGCCGACTGCCCCGCAGCCAACCGCCACTGATGCCGGCAAGAGCGGCGCATCGCCGCCGCGACCCGGCAATAAGGCGAAGGCCACCGCCTCTCGTCCGGCCGCAGCTACGGTTGACGAGCTGCTCGCCCAGGAGGCGCTCGCCACCATGAAGCGCACCCGCACAATGCCGCGGCCTGAGCCTGTCAGGCCCAAGGCGCGTACGCCGATCCCGGCCGCCACGCTCGTCGTCAAGAAGCCGCAGCCACGGACATGGATGGCGCCGTTCGTCACTCTTGCAGTGATCGTCGCGATCTCCTCTCTCATCTCGATAGGCGGCGTCGCCTACCTGGTCCTGCGGCCCATTGCGATTACCGCAGCATCGGATGCCGAGCTTCGCAACCTCCGTGAGGCGATGTCGCAACTGCGCCGCAACGTTGCGAGCCTATCAAGCGATGTCGCGGCGAACCGCACCGCATTCGACGCCGCAAACCGAGCCGCGAGCGACCGGTATGGCCGACTGGTCCAAAGCGTCGAGCGCGTCGAAAGAGATCAATCGATATCGGCCACCAAGGTCGAACGCATGGTCGAAGCAAAGCCGCAGGTTGCACGAACCGTAGCGGCAGCTTCATCCTCCGACGTCACTGGCACCATTCAGGCGCAGCCGCGGCAAACCACGGCGCGACGAGAGATCATCCCGGGTTGGCGCGTGCGGCGCGCTTATGAGGGCGTTGCCATACTTGAAGGACCAGCAGGTGTGATCGAGGTTACTCGGGGCCAGGAGGTGCCGAGCCTGGGTCGCATCGAGGAAATCAAAAACGAGAACGGTGGCTGGCAAGTATTGACCAGCAAGGGCATTGTTGCTTCCGCGCGTTGATGTTGCCACTGCACGACTGATCGTGTGATGCGGTCAATTCGCCAGATATGCACGCAAGCGTGCATTGTTCCATATGACCCGATAGCATGCACCGCGGCGCCCCTATGACCGCTGGCGCGCATTGAGTTCCATGTGACCGCTAGCGCGCATTGTGGGCATGCCACGCACAGCAACGCGAGCACCACATGTTTCACTTTCCGCGGACTGCACTCGCGCCTCGATCTGCATGTCGATCGTCAGATACGCGCCTGTTGATGCGACGCACGACGAATAGCAGCGCCTCTATCGAACCTATGCGACGTTTTGACGCTCACCAAAATCAAGGGTTCATCACATCGAGCGATGATCTCGCGTCGCGCCACACGATGATCTCGTGTTGGCGACACCACTTCAACTCCACGGCTACGAGTGATCGATGCTTATCGAAGCGTTTTCGCAGCGTTTTGACGACGGCGGAGATGTCAATTGATGAAAAGTCCGCCTAGCGCGCGCGGAAAAAATAACCTCATCGAAACACAAATATGTTGCACGACGGTTTCATGACGACGATCGTCGCTCTTGGCAGAAAAATTCTCCTCCTTTGTTTCAACTTAGAGGAGCACATTGCCAAGTAGTCCGAGCAAATGGGTTGAGTAAGCGTTTCAATAAAGCAACATCTACTCGCTGACGAGTTGTCTCGCAGTAAATGCCTAGTTCAATTGCTTGACGATCATACTCCACTTCGACGTAATGGACGTGATCCGATTCGACAGTGCGCGAGCTGATGTTCATTCTTGATGTGACCTTCAACAACAAGACGCTGTTCGCTTCTCGCCGCAATTTCGATCGGTTGTATCGAGACCAGACTGCAATTGCACGAACAGTGCTGAGGAACCCAAAAAGATTGCCGGGCAGCATCACCACCACGGCAACGTTCCTCGTCGCCTCAAACGGCGGCATCACCCGCGCCTGATCAAGCTTTCGAGCAAACCAGACGCGCGTGCTTCGGTCTCAGTAACTTGTATCGGGTCAGTACCTGTGGTGTTGCGTAACCAAGCGGAGCGAGCACGCCTGCTCGACTCCACAACAACTATCTAGGGCAAACAGGGGCATCCACATGTTCATCGTCATCGATGATCGGGAGACCGTTACACGGGGCTATGCGGCTGGATTCGATCGCGAAGGCGTCGTTTCGATCGGCTTCTCATCGAAAGATTTTCGCGAATGGCTACAATCCGCCGTAGGCAATGACGTAATGGCAATCGGGGCGTTTATCCTGGGGGACTGCTCGGATCGAACGAGCATTCCCAAGAGCATCCGCAACAAGTCTCACGCGCCGATCATCGCCCTGAACAACCTGAAGCAGCTCCGGGACACGATCGAGCTGTTCGAAGCCGGCGTCGACGACGTCGTCCATATTCCGATCCATGTTCGCGAGATCCTGGTTCGCACGGCCGTCATCCGCCGACGAACCGTCGGTCAATCAGCCGAAACGCCAACCAGCCTGATCCGCGTTTTTCTTGACGGCCGGGATCCGGAAATCGGCGGCAGAACGCTGGCCCTGCCGCGTCGCGAGCTGCGCATTCTCGAGCATCTGGTCGCGCACCAGGGAAAGTGGCTGACAAAGACCCAGCTCTTCAATGCGACCTACGGTCTTTTCGACTCGAGCTTCGACGAAAACGTGATCGAGGGGCACGTGAGCAAGCTTCGCAAGAAGCTCCGCAACCACCTCGGCTACGATCCGATCGAGTCAAAGCGCTATATGGGATATCGGCTCGACGACTTGCGAAAGCGGTCTAACGACGAATTTGATCCTTCGGAACATAATTGAAGTCCTGAACGAGCACGTCCTGCAAGACGTCAGCCTGAAGGCGCTTGTTGACGTGCTCTCTGACCGTACGTGAAAAGTGGGCGAGATCGAATCGAGAAAGGTTCTTGAAGTCGAGATTCTCATCGGAATAGATTTTCCGAAATGCCTCGTCCACGACGAAAGCTTCCGGCGGCACCGGAAGCTGACGAAGCACTGTTGAATCCGCCGTGAAGACGAACTGTGCAACGATGTAGCCCTGGACGCTGCCATCAGCGATCATCGGCACGTTGATCACCCTCGTCTTCTCGTAGACGAGGCCGCCCGCGTAGTCCTGCTTGGCCGCAGGCGCGGCATGTCCTTCCTTCCAGTAAGACAGAGCCAGGCTTGCGCCGACGGTGACGATGCAGGCCCAGACGCCGGCCACGAGCAGCCTGACTATTTGCATCCGCCCGGCCCCATCAATGAGTATGTGCCATCCGATTCAACTTCCTGGATCGACTTCGCGATGATCGCTGAGACTTCGCGAACGGCATCGAGATGCATTTGTAGTGCGGCCTGATTTCTGACGAGGCTCGCCCGCAGGCGCGTCAGGTGCGCGACCACACGAGGGTCGAACTCGATCCCCTGTGTCACGCGCATGGCCCTCGTCAGTTCAAGCAGGCCACGATTCTTGCGCTGACTAAAGGAATCAAAATCGACTTGCGCCCGGTTCTCGAGTTTGTCCGTTTCCTCGTCAATGGTCGCCGTGAGCCGCTCGATCGCATTCAACGCGTTCGAGTTGGTTCCCAGCCATTGAGCCGCGATATCCTGCGCATCCGTCAGCTCGGGCAAGGCTTGTTGTGACAGCGCCGGCAGACCGCCTCCCTCGGAAACAATCGTCGCCTGTGCCTCGAGGATTTCAAGCGTTTGTTGCTGCTCGTCATTCTGATCCATCGTTGCGCTCATCTTGCTGCAAATTAGCCGTTACCAGTCGCGGAATTGGCAACGGAGCGCGATTTCGCGAGCTGCTTGGCAATTCCGATTCCTTCACCCTTGGCCATCTCATTGCTGATCTGTTCAGCCAGCATCGACCGCCAGATCGTGCCGGCAGTTCCTTTGCCGAAAATCTCGCTCGCGTTCTGCGGCAGCATCGACTCGACGAACGTTTGCAGGACGAACGCTTCGAACTTCCGAAAGACGCCGCGATCGGTATCTGCCTTCCTGATGATCGTGGCGTGCCCGCTGCCGTCGACCGCGGCGCCGCGCAAAGCGCTCGTGCCTTGCTCAGACACCGTGGGTCGTTCCAGCGCACCTGTCTCGATCTTCCGGTCCATCGCCGCGGCGAAGTCTTCGCCTGCGGACGAGGCGCGCTCAAGCTTGCCAGTGGCCATGCGCTGGGAGACCGGATCTGCGGCCTCCATCACATCCAGGATAAGATCCGGTACGGGGCTGACCGTCATGCTGTGCCTCTCCTTGATCATGATCCGATTAAAGGGAATCGGATCATGACCTCATCTCTTTGTTTGAGCATGATCCTCCCACGCAAACGCTTCGCGTTTGTCGCGAGGGAAAACCGGTTTCCACTTTTCCGGATCATGCTCTAGCGATCCAAACTGGTTTCATTGGCCTGCATTTTCTCGGCCGGCCGTTTCGCCGCTGTTTCAGTTACTTCCTCAAGGACGCGCTGCTCCCGCTGTCGAAATGCCTGCCGCGCGACCGTTTCAGCCATTCGGAGCACCTGCTTCAGTTTGCGGGCCTCGGTCATCGCGTGCGAGGTGATACGCTCCTTCGCCTTAGCCACCACTCCTTGTTCAACGCTCGCGGTCCTCAGATTCTGACCCGCGTTTTGCGCCGCCAACGGCGTCACTCCGATCGCCTCGTTGAACCCCTCGATGATCCGACGCTGCCGCTCCTGCAGTTCCTGCTCCTTCGCCTGGCACTCTATGAGTTCCCATTGCGCAAGACGGTGCATCTTCGCCTGGACGGCGGCGATGCGACGGATTTTCCGATCTCTTGATTTCATGCGTCGATCAACCGGCCAGCCACGATGAAAATGCGATTGTGAACTGCAGCACGAGTTCACGACTGGTCAGATAGACCAGCATGAGGCCGCCGAAGACCACGAAAGGCAGCGAAATAAAATAGACGGGAATGCTTGGCGTCAGCTTGTTGGCGAGCCCGAGCGCGAGGTTGACAATGACGCCGTAAACGATGAACGGGCTGGCCACCCTGAGTGCCAGGACGAACGCTTGTGAAAGATGATCGGTGAGCTCGGAGAGCCCGGTCTCGCCGCTGATGCCGACCGCCGGCGTCCAGATTCGATAGGAGTTAATGAGACCGCGGAGCAGCTCCCAATGTTGACCGGTCATGAAGAACAGGACGATCGCCGGCAATGTGATGAATGGCACGAGGGCCGGCATCTGTTGACCGTCTTCCAACGTTCCGGGTATTCCGCTGAGCCCAATCGCGGATGCGGCCATCGTCACCATTGTTTCCAGGGCGAAAAAGAACACCGCGGCGGTCAGGCCGATCAGGAGGCCGATCACCAACTCCGACATGATCGCACGGACGATGGCCGCCATCGCGGCTGTCTCCACGACAGGGCGTACGCTCGCCTCCAGCAAGGGCGCCAACATCAGCGTGACGTTGATGGCCATGAACAGCCGGACCTGCACCGGAATGTTGGAACGCGAAAATCCCGGCGCGATCATCAAGCATGTGCCGACCCGGCAGAAGATCAGAAATGTGGCCAGCACGGAGCCTGATGCGCTCGCGATCAAGAAATTGCTCCGAGCGACTTCACCTCGACACCGCGCGCGATCTCGACGTGCGACAACACCGGCAGGGTCGGGAACACCCGCTCCGTGATCATGCGAACATATGGACGAACTTCCGGGGGCGCGACGAGCACGACGCTTTCGCCCTGCCCCATTGCCTTTCGAACCGCCGTCGTAACGTCCGCCGCGAACTGCTCGACCAGGCGAGGATCGGCGTCGAATTCCACGATCTCGCCCTTGGCATCGCGTTTGAGGCTTTGATGGAATGCGAGATCCCAGCGATTTCCGAGCCGCAGCACTTTGAGCACCCCGTTGTCGGCGAAGTCACCGCAGATCTGCTGCGCGATGCGCATGCGAACGTGCTCCGCGATAGGTTCGGCGCGGCGGATGAAAGGCGCGATTTCCGCAACGGCTTCGAGAATCAGATGCAGGTTCCTGATCGAGATGCGCTCAGCAAGCAGCAGCTTGAGGACCGCCTGCAGGCCCGAATAGGAGATTTGCGACGGGCAGATATCCTCAATGAGCCGCTTGTACTCGGGGTCGAGCCGATCCAGCAGGGCCCGCATGTCCTTGTAGGAAAGAAGCTGCGCCAGATTGCCACGGATGATTTCGCTCAAATGGGTGAGAAGGACGGAAATGTTGTCCGCAACCTTGAAGCCATCCCGTCTGACCTCTTCGAGGAACGTCTCGGGTATCCACATCGCCTTCATGCCGAAGGCCGGCTCCACCGTCTCGTCGCCCGGCACGTCCGGCTTGCGAACACCATCGAAGAGCACCAGAACCTCGCCGATGCGAAGCTCATGCTGCGCCACGATAGTGCCGTGTATCTTGATGCGGTAGCTCTTCGGCCCGACGGACATGTCGTCCGTCAATTTGATTTCGGGAATCACAAACCCGTATTGGGTCGCAAAGCGGCGCCGTATCTTGCTGACGCGATGCGAAAGTTCCCCGTGCGCATGCAGCATTTGAACCGCAAGCTGGCTGCCTACGCAGAGCTCGACGTCCGCTGTCTTCAGATATTCCTTGATCGATTCTTTCGAGTCGGCCTGCGATCGTTCGCGCTCCTGCGCTGCAAGCACCTCCTCCTGCTGCCGTCTCGCCGCCTGCCGGCGGGGAAGCGCGTAACTCATGAATGCCATCACGCCGCCCAGGAAAGCAAAGGGCAGCAGTGGCAGGCCCGGCAGCATTCCCAGAACGAACATCATCAGCGCGGCCACCGACTGCGCGCGCGGATAGCCGCCGAGCTGCCTGAGCACCGTCTGTTCCGCCGATCCCCTTGTGCCGCCCTTTGAAACGAGCAGGCCAGCCGAAAGGGAGACGATCAGTGCCGGGACCTGCGAGACCAGACCGTCACCGACGGAAAGCTTGGTGAAGATATCTGCTGCCCGCGCCAGCGGGAGGCCGTGATGGACCACGCCGATGACGATGCCGCCGAATATGTTGATCGCGGTGATGATCAGCCCGGCGATGGCATCCCCGCGCACGAATTTCGAAGCGCCGTCCATTGCGCCGAAGAAGGCGCTTTCCTCCTCCAGCTCCCTGCGCCGACGCTGCGCCTCCTTGTCGTCGATCAGCCCCGCGGACAGATCCGCATCGATCGCCATTTGCTTGCCCGGGATCGCATCGAGCGTGAAGCGCGCGCCGACCTCCGCGATACGCGTGGCGCCCTTGGTGATGACGACGAAATTGACCGTGACAAGAATAGCGAAAATGATCAGCCCGATGACAAAGTCGCCGCCCATCACGAACTTCGAGAAACCGGCCACCACATAGCCGGCCGCGTGCTCTCCCTCGGCCCCGCGCGACAGGATCACCCGGGTCGTCGCTACGTTCAGCGCGAGGCGAAGAATGGTCGCAATCAGGAGCACCGTCGGGAAGGCCGAAAAATCCAGCGGGCGCTGAATCCACAGCGCCACCATCAGGATCAGCGCCGAAAGCGCGATCGAGAAGGCGAGACCGACATCGATCAGGACCGATGGAACCGGCAGGACCAGCATCGTCAGGATGGCGACGATGCCGACCGCAAAAGCAACGTCGGCACCCATCCGACGCTCGCTCGGCAGAGCTGGGCTTAGTGCTTGGGCCATGGAGATTCCTGGGACACCATCATATCGGCACCTTGCAGCGCCTAGCTTGCGCGAAGGTGTTGGCCGCAGCGTCCCGCTTCAGAATCCGTGCTCGATCCGCGAGTAGAGCAGTTCGGTAAAGGCGTAAATGTGCGCGCCGATGAACGAGCCGGAGACGGCGACCACGATCAGCATGACCACCATCTTGGGGATAAAGGTCAACGTCATCTCTTGCACTTGGGTCAGTGCCTGCAGCAGAGCAATCAGGATACCGACGATCATCGCGGCCCCGACCGCGGGGCCAGAGACCACGATGATGGTCCAGATCGCCTGCTGGACGATGTCGAGAGCGTCGCGTTCGTTCATCGTTTAGCTGATCGTCAGGCCCGGCCCAAGCTGCACGTCGACACCGTTCTCGAGTGTCGCAACGGCTCCGCCCTGGATGATTCGCACAGACATGATCTTGCCTTTGATAGCCTCGCCTTCGGAGCTGGTGAATGACACCGTGCGCCCGACCAGGCTTTCGGCCTGGGCCAATGCGCTGGAGGAAAGCAGCGTGTCGAGCTTGGCATTCGTCTGTATCGCCTGTTCGGTGGCGGATAGCTGCGCCAACTGACCCACGTACTGCGACGTGTCCGTCGGACTGGTCGGGTCCTGGTTCTTCAACTGCGCGACCAGTAGCTGCAAGAACTGATTGTAATCCACCGTCGCCGGCGCGGACGAAGATTCCGATTTCTTGTTCGCCGCCGAGTTTGCAGAACCCACGCCGTCAACGTTCATGTCGTCCTCCTGATGTCTTACGCGACTTCGACGGGCCGTGGCAGGTCGCCGCCAGCCAGGATCAGCTGTTCGATCTCGAACAGAGCGCGAATCCTGCGCAAAGCCTCATAGTATCGTTTCGATTCGACCAGCTTCTCGATCTGCTCCAGGCCGTCCAGGATCTCTGTGTTTTCGGTGGCTGCGAGCAGCCCGGACCGCTGCAGCCGATAGACCGCTTTCGCCTCTTCGACGTCGTGCGGGCTCATGAGCATGAGCTGGACGACGAAATAGAGCTGGCGCAACGGTGTCGTCGCGTCCGTGACCTGCATGACCTGGCTCTCGAGCAGAAAAGTCACGTCATTGATCAGCTCAAGGGTCACCTTGCGATCGACCCTCAACACCGCGCCATTGATATAGATCCGCTCGCCGCCGCGCAGCGAAATACAGATCGGCTTCTTCATGCGAGCGCGTCTCGAATAATGACGTTGATCTCGACAAGCTCCGCGACGTCGCAGGATTCTTCCTGCCGAATTCTATCTGCTTCCCTGATGATCCACAGGCCGATCGAGATAAGCTCGGCGCGCAACTTTTCCGGAAGCCCATTGCGGGCGCTCGAAAGGTCCTCCACGAAGAACGCCCAGAGCCTTCGAATGAACAACAGCGCCTCGGCATCCTCCGGGGGTGCAAGATCGCCGCCTTGCAGACGCCTCAGCAGATCGATCCCGTGGCTCAGGGCCCGTTGTTCGCGGGAGCGCGCCTCCCGCCCAGAGTCCTCGATTACCGCGTCGTAACTGGATAATGTCATCTAACTCGCAGCCGGCTGGTTACTGACGGGATCGCAGATCAGAGATAGTTGAGGATGCTGAGCTGCTGAATGCGAGACGTGAGCGCCAGCGACATGTCCAACTGGTTTTTCAGGTTCGTGACGCGAACAGATGCCTCAGCCGTATCGACCTCCTCCATCGCCGTGACCTGCTTGGTGATCAGATCGGTCTGGATCTTCAGCCGGCTCGTGGCGTTGGTCGTCTGCTCCTGGGCAGTTCCCAGTTTGGCGCCGACACCGGCCAGGTCGTTGATCGCAGCACCGATAATTTCGGTCGCCCTGTCGATCACCACCTGGAACGCGTTCTGGTTGAGGTTCTGCGTGCCGAGGTCGCTCAGCATCGTGTAGGCCATCGCCAGCTTGCGAAATCCGGGCTCGTTGGCGCTGGCTGACGAGTCGATGGTTTCGGTCGTCGAGATGCGGCTCCGCATCACCTGATCGGAAGCGGACGACCAGTTTGCCCCCCAGGCCGGATCGTCGAACTGCGCCTTGAACGTGGTATCCAGGAAGTTCTGCATCGCTGCGGCGCTGATGCTCGAGACCGCCGGATCACTTTGCGTGAAACCGAAATTTGCCAGGAACGCGGCATCGACGGCATTCTTGTTGGTCGAGCCGGCCGCGTAGCCGGTGATCGGTTGCACGCCGGTATTGATGCCGCCGAACAGATATTGGCCATCCGTTGTGACATTCAGCGCCCCTATCAGGGCGTCGAGGTTGGCGCGCGACGGCGTCAGGATGACGTTGCCGCCATTGGCAGAATTGCGCGCTGCAAACAGGTCCTTCTGGAAGGACTGCGCGGTACTGATCAACTCGCCCACTCGCTGCTGCGATATGTCGAGCCGTCCGGCGACAAGGGCGTTGGTGTCCACCAGCTTGTCGAGATCGAGCAGCTCGGCCCTGAGCGTCACATCACGACCGGTGAGAGCGCCGAGCTCGCGGCCGACATCGGCGAATCGACCGGTCGTCGCCTCTTTTGTCGCTTGTGCGATTGCGGTCTGGCTCTTCATGGCCGCGATGCGCAACGTGGTCGAGATCGAGTTGGAGGAAATGAACGTCGTAGCCATACCGTTACCTCACCGCCGCGAGAAGGTCTTTCAACATCTCGTCGATCGTCGCGATCAGCTTCGACGACGCAGAAAATGTCCGCTCGACCTGCAACATGAACGACATTTCGTCGTCCATATTGACGCCGCTGACGTTGGACAGCGCTTCCGCGCTGCGCTCAAGCAGCGTTTGACTGTAGGTCGCTTCATCGTTCGTGCTCTTGCGCTGGGCTTCCAGCCAACTTACCGACGAGCCGGCGAAGTCGATCAAGCTCGCATTCGGCTTCCCGAGAGCCGCCGGATTAAACGGACGGTTTGCCGCCATCCCGTCCACAAGCTGCTGCACCCGAGTCGAGAAACCGGCGGCGCCGCTCGTGTTGTAGCGATAAGCCACGTTGCCGGAGATCGCACCGTCTCTCAGCAGCAGCGGATTGCCGCCGGCGCCCTGATCGACCGACGGGTTGACGAAGATGGTGCCGGCAAGCCCCGAGGATATCACACCCGCCGGCGGCATGGCCGGCGCGCCCGGATAGGTGAAAAGGCCGGGCACGTCGGGCAGCGCCGCCGCGGTCTGGTCGCTCTCCCTGAACGTCTCGATCAGGCCGCGCGCGATTTCGTCGAGCTGGTTTTGATAGGTGACCGTGGAATCGTCGCGGAGCGCGGCAAGGCCCGCTAGCTTTCCGCCATGGATCGGCATCACGGCAGACGCGCCGGTGACGGGCACGCCGTCAATATAGACCGCGTTTCCGGTGGTGCCGGCGGTGTAAGCATTGGTCGGGGCAAGCGTGACCGATCGCGCCTTGGTCTCGAACAGCGTAACGCCCGAATCCGTGTAGATGACCATATCGTTGTTGGCACGGGTCGCGACCGTTATGCCGACCTCTTGCGAGAGCTTGGACAGGATGTTGTCCCGCATATCGAGGTAGTCTGTGACATCGCTTCCGGTGATGGTCCCCTTGACGATCGATGTATTGACCGTCTCGAACTGTGCCAGCAGCTGGTTGATGGTCGAGACCGATGTCACCATGTCGGCATCGGCATCGGCGCGCACCGACTGGACCGTCTTCGTCGCGTCATTGAGTGCCGAGGCGACGCCCTTGGCCGCCGTTACCGCCGCTTGCGCGAGCGTGATATTGTCCGGCGCCGTCGCATATTGCTGCAGGGCGCTCTTCAGCTTGGCAAGTTGCGCGGCCGGCGACTGGTCCTGCTGCGGGTCGTCAACGGTTGTCGCCGCGATCTTCTGCAGGCCGTTATAGATCGAATCCTGCTTGGCGGTGGAAGAGGCCGCCTTCAGCACATTGTAGAACAGCCCCTGACTGGTGGCGCGCTGGATGCCGGCAACATAGACCCCGTTTCCCGGCAGCGACGCGACCAGCACATTCTTTCGCGAATAGCCGTCCTGCATGGAACCGGCGATATTGCGCGATATCACGGAAGCCTGCGCGCTGGTCGTCATGAGCGACGTGCGCGCCGAGCTGAGTGCGACCGTGAGTGACATGAGACCCCCCGTCCCGATGATACGCTAACGCCGCTTAGCGCTTCAGATTGACCAGCACGTCGAGCAGATCGGCACCGGTCTGGAAGACCTTTGAGTTGGCGGTATAGCCGCGCTGCGACTCGATCATCGAAGTCAGCTCGGCCGCAAGATCGACGTTGGACTGCTCGAGCGCCTCCGACTTAACGGTGCCCAGGCCGCTCCGCCCGGCGAAGTCGAGTTGCACGTTGCCGGAGTCGATCCCGACCGAGTAGACGTTGCCGGCCTCCGGCATGAGATTGTCCGGGCTCGGCACCGTCGCAAGCGGAATCTTATAGGTGGCGAGCCGCGTCCCGTCGGTATAGATCGAATACAGTGTGCCGTCGGTATCGACTTCCACCTTGTCGATCGAGCTCGGAGCGTTGCCGTTGACGCTCGGCTTGAAGGCGAACTCCTTGGCGACCTGCGTCATCGCCGAAAGATCGAGCGTGAACGGCGAGCCGCCCGGGATTGTAAACGTGAGAGTGGTGGGGCTGGCCGCATCCAGCTTGCCTTTTCCGGTCGCGCTGACGTCGAAGGTAAACGTATCGGAATCCAGCGGCCCGCTTGAATAGGGGAAACCGCCGGCCGTCGATGCAGCATTGTCATACACCTGCACATCCCAGGTGTTGGCCGCCGTCTTGAACATGTAGACGTCGAGGGTCACCTTGTTCCCGATATTGTCGTAGGTGACGATCGAGGTCTTGGACGTATAGGCGGGCGGACCCGCGGTAGTGGCTGCGTTGGCGTCGAGATTGGCACTCTCCAGTGTCGCCCTCGTCGAAGGATTACCCTGAAGCGACCTTTGCGCGATGTTGACGACGTCCAGGCCGGTCAGACCATTGGCGACAACGTTGGGCGGACCGTTCTTGACGTTATAGCCCATCAAATAGAAGCCCGCCGCGTTGACCAGATTGCCTTCGCCATCCGGCACGAAGGAACCAGCGCGGGTCAGGAACGGCGTGCCCCCGGCGTCGGTCACGACAAAGAATCCGTTGCCCTGGATCATCATATCCGTGGCCGATGTCGTGTACTGCGGAGCTCCCGGATCGGAGATGGCATAGCGGACATTCGTCTCGACGCTGCCGGAATTGTAGTTGCCGGACCCGCTCCTCAGAATGAGCGAAGAGAATTCGGTGGCGGCACGCTTGTAGCCTGTGGTGTTGACGTTCGCGATGTTGTCGGCAACCGTCGACAGCTTGTTGGACTGCGCATTCATGCCGGAGCCACCGGTGCGCATAACACCATACAGACTCATCAATCATCTCCATTCTGAGTGAATGACATTAAAGGCGGTCTTGCTTGTGTGAGGCTGTCTGCAGCGCATTCCTCTAGCTCAGGTCGTGCGCTCGCCGCAGTATGCGCGCGCGCCGGTCGTCCACGCTCCAAAGCCGCTCGCCACCAGGCTTCCGATCACGCTGCAAATGTAGCGCCGTTGCGCGACCGTATTGTTTGGACCTGCGTTGTAGCGGGCGACCGCCATGGTCCAGCTCCCCTCCCGCGCGCGCAATTCCTTGAGAAAGCGCGCCGCATAGTCGACGTTCTTCACCGGATCGAACATCGCCTCGACGCTGGCGAACTCGCGCCCGTGATAGTGATGGTTGATCTGCATGCAACCGAGATCGACCAGCTTGGCGCCCTTGCTCTTGGCCTCGCGGAACTGGGCAACGGCATCCCGGAGATCGCTGGCCATGGCTGTCCTGCCGTCGATATTGAGCGCGTAAGGGTGCAGGACGCCTTTGCGTCCCGTCTCGCTCAGGCCCACTGCATACAATACCCCGAGCGGCACGCCGTGAGCACGTGCCGCACGCGCCATCTCACGCTCGCAGAGCCCGTCGGCACGTGCGACGGTGGACAGGCTACAGATAGACAGCACCGCCATTGCGATCGACCGCAACCTCTTCATCCTGACGACGCTCGGTTGGCGTGATGAACTGGTCATGGCCCTGCTGCCTGTTGTGACGCGTCCCGGCTTGCGCATCGCTCGACTGACGCTCCGAGGCGCCGTTGTTGAACTGCGATCCGCCCTGGGGCTGCTGCTGCGACGATTGCTGGTCCGATTGCGCGTGCGATTGGCCGCCGCTCGACGTCGGATGGCGCGCACTGCTATGGTCAATCGAGGCAATTTCGAACGTATAGCCGGCGGACCGCATCGCATCCGTCAGAACGCCGCGATCCTTGCGCAGCAGCTCCGTTGTCTCTGGCTGATCCGCCAGCAGCCTGACCTCGACGGCATCGCCGGCCAGGCGCATCCTCACCGTCACCGTACCCATGCTGGGCGGATCGAGCTGCAGCGTCAGCATCCTGATCGGCGCATCCGGCCCCCGACGCATGTCCGGAGGTGTGAAATCGGGCGCAGTCGTGGCGGCTGGGGCCTGCGCCGTTGCCAGATCAGGAGCGATGCGATCGACGATCTTCTGCAGTAGCGTCGGCTGGCCGACGGGCTGGAAATGCGTCTCCTGTTCGCGCACCGCGACCTTCACTGTCGGCAGGGTCCGCGTCTCAATTGCACTGACCGATGATGCAAAGCGCTGCTCGGGGACATCGACCTTCGGAGATTTTGGCTCACCCGGCCTGAGCAGGTCCGCTTGGTGCTCGACCCGGGCTTGCGAGCGGGCTGGGAGCGCAGCATCGCCATCATCCCGCGGAGAGAGTGGCTGATCGAGCCTGGAAATCATGGAGCTGAGTGCAGCCTCGGCCGTACGCCATTCCGGAGCAGGCGCGGTGATTTCTCCGCCCGGTTGGTGCGAGGACGTCTCACGCGGCTGCTGGCGGGTCCGATCCTTGGGCCGACCGGCAACATGGTCCAGCACTTCAGCGAGGGGATTGGACGGCTCGGGATCCTGCGCCGGCTCCATATCGACACTCTTGGCGTCGAGCTGCGGCTTGATATCGAGCGGCTTTTGCTTCGCTCCCTGCGCGATCACTCGGAGCTGCTCACGGAAATGCCCGGCGTCACCCTTGCTGTCCTCGGCCTTCCCCTTGTGGTCCTTGGCGAGCATCGCGTTCTGGGGAGCGAGGCGCGAAGCCGCCTTGCCACCGGTGAGCTGGCGGATCATTGCCATCAAAGGGTCGGTCTTGTTCATCGAGCTCGCTCCTTCAATTGCTCTTTCGATTCGTCGAGCAGGACTTGCGCCCGATTGACGGCCGCAAGCGAGCGGCCGAAGTCGATCCGCGGGCGCATCGACGTCTGCGCCTCGCCTGGCTGGTCCTGTTGTGCCGGCGCTGCGGGGAGCGCCTTTTTGACATTGCGTCCAACCGCGAGCACTGCCTTCAGCAACTCGGCATCTCGTTCGGGAAGCCGGCCAACCTCGATCTTCTGCAGATCCAAAAGCGCTTGGTCATGCGCGTTTGTCACCACGCGCGCGGCCGCGCGATAAAAGCGCGCACGCTCGCGCTCGGAACTCCCCTCGTCCGTAAGCCCCAGCACGCGCTCTGCCGCCAAATCCGCCATTTCGATTTTGCCACGCACCAGCGCGGTGCGCGCGATCAGCAGATACAGGGCGCGCTGGCCGGCGTCGTCGAGTTGATCGAGCAAGGCGACGAGCCGGGGAAACCGATCCGATTGCTGCACGAAGCTGAAGCGCGCGACGGCCACTGCGAGGCGTTGTCGAAAATTCCCCGCATAGATCGAATGCCGGAAACGTCGGAAATATCTCTGAGCCAGCGCTTCGAACTTGTCGAAATCGTCAACTTGGCCGGCGACGAAGATCTCGCGGCGCAGCGCGGCCTCCTCGACCAGCGTACCAGGCATCAGCAGTCTGGCGTCATCGAGCCGTTCGATCGCGGCTTTCGGGTCGGCCTGCGCGACGAGCGCGGACTGCACCAACGCAATTTCGGCCGCGATGGTCGGCGGCAAGTCGCGCGCATGTATGTTCCCAAGCCGTGCCTTGGCGTCCTCCGCCCGGCCTTCCACATAGGCGATCGCGCCATCCAGGATCGCCTCATCCAGAACGAGCAGTTTCCGGGAACGCAGCCCATCGACCACCTGTGGCGATCCTCCGCTCAGCAGGAAGGTCACCACGGCGCGCGAGTTTCTCGGCTCCTTCCAGACGGACGGATCAACTTTCTGAAACTCCTCGCCCAGTCGCTTGAGCAGGGCCGGCTGCGCATTATGCGCCTCCAGGCTTCCGCGCGCGATGTCATCCTGCAAAGCGTGGAGCGTCCGGATCATCTGATAGGGTTCGCGCGGCGGCGCTTCAGCCTCCTCCGCTCGGGCTGCGCCAACCAGAACGACCAGCGCGACGGCGATGGTTCCCACGCGGTTCATGGCAAAGGAGCGCGGATCAAGAGCTCGATGCGCCGGTTCTCGGCGGCCGACGGATCGTTCAGATTTTTCGGCCGGCGATCGGCAAAACCTTCGATATGGTCGACGCGCCGAGCATCGAGTCCTCCGCGTATCAGCATGTGATAAGCCATGTGAGCGCGCGCTGTCGACAATCTCCAATTATCGTATTCGGACGATCGATAGGGGCGGTTATCGGTATGGCCGCGCACAATCACCGGACCCTGGCTTTGCGATATCAAGGGCGTGATCTTGTCGAGGGCCCGCACGAGGCCGGCGGTTGGTTCGGCCGAGCCGGTGGCGAACATGCCGTAATTGACATCGTCGGTGAGGCTGATGAGGAGGCCCTCATTGCTCTCGCGGACCTCGGCAACAGGACGCGCCGATCCGAGCGGCGCAAGAGCGGCGGAGATGGCAGCCTGCAATTTGGCCGCCTCGCTCTGCACAGACTTGCTTTCGGCTTGCGGAGTGGCTGAGCCTTTATCTCCTGGAGGAGCGGTCGCGCCCTTGTCTCCTGCGGGCGAAGTCGAGCCCTTCTCTCCTTGCGCCCGCGATGAGCGATTGGCGGCCGGATCGTTCATGGAGTCATCGTCGGCGAACAGGCCAATCGCCTTTGCCATCTCCTGCTTTTCGGTCGGCGCCGGGGACCCCTTGGCCGAATCCGATCCCTGAATGGGAGCCGCTGTGGCGTCCGGTTTTCCTTCGGACGGGCGCGGACCTTTTCCTTCACTGAGCGCCATAGCGTCACTGTCGAACGGCAGATTGCCAAGCTCCTTGCTGCCTGACGCCTTCTTTTCCAGCGGCGCCGACGACCCCATGGGCCAGTAGACAGGATCAAACGGGTCTTTGAACGCCTCGCCGCCCTTCCAGCCCTCTTTGCGGGTCGAATCCAGCGCAGTGCCCAGTTCCGCGATCCGCGGCGGACCGCCGGCAATTTCCGACAGCACCGCGTAAGGATCGCGGAACAGCGCCGCTTCACCAGAACGCGGCGACGACGCCTGCTGCGCCTGCTCCTGGCGCTGCGAATATTGCGTCGACTTACCCGGTTCGGGTTTCGGCCGCAGGCTGTCTTCCTCCTCGGCCTTGCCGGGATCGACGCGCCGGGCATCGTTGATACCCTTGCGGTCAGGGGTCGAGTCCGTCAGCTTGATCGGATTGAAGTAGTTGGCGACGCTTTCGCGCGTTTCCTGGTTGGTGGCGCTGATGAGCCACATCACCAGGAAGAACGCCATCATCGCCGTCATGAAATCGGCATAGGCGATTTTCCAG
The DNA here is from genome assembly GCF_059512385.1 of Bradyrhizobium sp. Crot121. Taxonomy (NCBI): domain Bacteria; kingdom Pseudomonadati; phylum Pseudomonadota; class Alphaproteobacteria; order Hyphomicrobiales; family Nitrobacteraceae; genus Bradyrhizobium; species Bradyrhizobium sp. Crot121. Next base: position 398,458 of record NZ_JCAMOR010000001.1, read on the forward strand.
ACACTGCTGTGTGATTCTTCGCCGTCGAGACTGCCCCGGCGTCGAACGATGATCAGCTCTGCCCTCTCTTGATCGGCCATGTCAGTTCAGGATCGCGAACTTCAATCGCTCCGCCCAGAGCTTGATCTGGGTTTCAAGGAAGATCTGATCGACGGTGACGGAAGCCTCCGCCACCGGAGCGGCCCGAAGCTCCACCGCAATCGCGCGCGCCGCAAGCTTGCCGCGCAGCACCTCGACCAGTTCAGACGGGCATGTGACCCGCAAAGCCGGCCGGCGAACGTCGGAGGCGACCGACGCGAGCTGCTCGACGAAGGTGTTAACCGCCTGCTTCTGCACCGCGTTCGAAATGAACGGCTCAAGTATGCGCGCCGTCACCCCGGCGATCTTGGCTTCAAGCTGCGCGCCGGCTTCGGCGATATCGCCGGCAATCTTGGCGGCCATTTCATCCAGCAGATTGTGCTTTTCCTCGGCGAGCTGCATGCTCAGCCTCTGCCTCTCGTCGGCAAGCTTCTGCTCGAACTCGGCCAAGGCCGCCGCATAGCCGCCGGACCTTCCACGCTCATACGCCTCGTCCTCGGCGGACGGAGGCGGCGGGGCCGCCGGCCTAGGCTGCGCCTTGGGACTGGAATGCTGGGTGTAATCAAACGGAATGACGCGGCTACGAGCCTTCTGCGGCTCCGGCTGATCGAAGCTTGCCAGCAAACGCGCTACCTTCTCCGAACTCATGCTGCCGACTCCTCCTGCCTAATCCATTGCTTGAGAATCGCCGCCGCCTGCTTCTCATCGAGCTGAATGATTTGCTCCAACCGCCTCTGTGGAGCGTGCAGAACTCTTTTCGATATGTCCTGGACAAGATTCGGCGGCTCTTCCGCGAACCGCTCCATCGAGCCGCCCTCGCCGCCGAGCAGCGCCGCGGTCTCGCCCGTCTCGAGCTGGGCGGTCTCGGTCGAGCGGGAGTCGAGGATCGCGTTGATCGCGGGCCGCAGGCCGAACCAGATCAGCATTGCCGCGACGGCGACGATTGCGACGGCGCTGACGAAGGCACCCGACTGGCGCATCAGCACTTCGGTAAAGGTGACCGCAGGAACCGGCGGGAAATCGCGCGCGCCTTCCATGAACTCGACCGCCGATACCTGGATCTGGTCTCCACGCTGACGGTCAATACCTGCTGCGGTTGCGACGAGCTGGCTGATCTCGGCGACCTTTGCTTCCACGGTCGCATCGCTGGCCTTATCGCCAAGACTGGCCAGGAGGCGCGGACGATTGACCAGCACCGCCAGGAACAGCTTGTTGACGACGTAGCCATCGCTCACGGTCGTCGTCGTTTTCGACGACACCTCAAAGTTGGTAACGTCCTCGCGCCGCTGCTTCTCGTCGTTGGTATTCTTGTTGCCGGACGCATTGATCTGCTGATCCGGCAGGTTCTGCTGCACCGTCGTCGGCGTCTGCCGATCCAGGCTCTGCGACGATTCCTTCTCACGGACGGCGCGAACCGATCTCTGGACGCGAAACTCCGGATCGTAGACGGTCTCGTTGGTCTGTCGCTTGTCCGTGCTGAGCTGGGTGGCGACGCTGACTTCAAAATTGTCGAGCCCCAGATAGGGCGCGAGCGCCTTGCTGACATTCTCCTGGATCAGCCGACTGACGACGCGCTGCAGGTTCGCCATGCTCGTCGGCGCCGCGCTCTCGTCGTCGGATGCAAGCAGCGATCCATCGCTGTCCAGGACAGTCACCTTGTCGGCCGCCATACCGGGGACAGCCGCGGCGACGAGGTGACGAACCGATCGAGCCGTTTTGGCATCGGCAGCCCCGTCGGTCCGGATCACAACGGATGCCGAAGGCGGCTGCTGCTCGCGCCGGAACGATCCACGCGCCGGCATGACAATGTGGACGCGCGCGGCCTTCACGCCCTTGAGGACCTGGATCGTACGGGCGATCTCGCCTTCGAGTGCGCGGACGCGGGTGACTTCCTGCATGAACGACGTGAGACCAAGGGAGCCGATCTTGTCGAAGAGCTCATAGCCCCCGCTGCTGCTGTTCGGCAGACCCTTCTCCGCCAGCAACGTTCTTGCCTGGGCGGTCTGCCCCGGTCGCACGAAGATGGTGTCGCCCGTGGCATTCACGTCGAAAGCGATGTTCGAGTCGCGCAGCACCGCGCCGACGCGCGAGACGTCCTCCCGGGAAAGACCGGTGTAAAGCACATCGAATTCCGGCCGGCTCAGGTAATAGGCGCCGCCGCCGACACCCAAAAAAACGGCAAGGCCGACAAGCGCGAGCACCGTGAGGCGCCTGGGGCCAAGCTCGAGCAGATTGTTCCACAGCCGTTGCGCATGTTCGCGGTTAACCATCAAACCCTCTGCCATACTTCCGAATCGATTCTCGATCGTGAAGCTTGTCCGAGGGTTGCGCGGCGCGAACCATGCAAAACGGCCGCGACCAGGTCGGTCGCGGCCGTCGTAGTCACGAGGTCGAGGCTACTAGCCGCGGAACAGCGACAGGATGCTCTGGCTGCCCGAGTTCGCGATCGACAGAGCCTGAATGCCGAGCTGCTGCTGGGTCTGGAGAGCCTGCAGACGGGTCGATTCAGCGTTCATGTCGGCGTCGACGAGCTGGCCGATACCGCGATCGAGCGAGTCAGTCAGGGTCTTCACGAAGTCCTGCTGCAGGCCGATGCGGTTCTTGATGGCACCGAGGTTGGTCGCCGCGTCGGTGATCTTGGCGAAGGCATCCTGGGTACCCTGGATGTAGGTCTCGAGCTTCTTGAGGTCAGCAGCGCTGTCGGTGAGCTTCGAGATGTCCAGCGTCGCGACGCTGAAGGTTTCCCAGGCCGTGCCGGTGTAGGCGTCGTAGGTCTGGTCGAGGATGCCCTTCTTGGTGGCAACCGGCGGGGTGATCGCGGTCATGTCGACCTGGGGACCGAGACCGGCGACACTGGCGTCGATCGAGACGTCCGCGTCGTTGCGGCTCTTGAACGACAGCTTGTCGCCAGCCGCCGAGATGCCGACCGACAGGCCGTCGATGCCGAGCTTGTTGATCGCCGTCGCGATGTCCGACAGGGAGGTGTTCTTCGCCACGGCGATGTTGGTGGCCGTGCCGCCGACGGTCACCACGATGTTGCCGCCGACGTCGTTGGTGGCATTGTAGGCAGCCGTGTCGACCGTCGGGAAGGTCTGCCCCGCGTAGGCGGTGTCCAGGTTCGCATCATAGAGCTTGATCGAATCCAGATTGACCGACAGCGTGTCGATCTTGACCGTGCCGCCGGCACGCGAGAACGACGACACGACGGATTTCGAGGCGTTGTAGCTCGCGGAGGTCGAGTCGACCGAGATCCAGTTTTCACCGTTGAAAACCGCGCTGTCGGCGGTGTTCTTCAACTGCTTCTGCAGTTCGGTGATTTCGCTCTGGATCTTGGCGCGATCAACGCCGGGGGTACGGGCGGCGACCAGCTTCGAGTTGATCTGCGAGACGACGCTGACGGTGCCGTTCAGGCCGGTGTACATCGTGTCGATGGTCGCGGCGCCGAGGCCGAGGGCGTCCTGCACGGCGCTCAGAGCCAGATTGTCCGAACGCATGGTGGTGGCGATCGACCAATAAGCGGCGTTGTCGGAAGCCGTCGACACCCGGTAGCCGGTGGAGATGCGGTTCTGGGTGGTCGCAAGACCCGCGCTGACCGTCCGCAGGGTCTGCAGCGCGGTCATGGCGGAGGAGTTGGTCATCAAGCTTGACATTGATTATGTCCCTTAGTGTGAGGTGTTTATCTGGGGGACATACCGGGTTTTCACCGGTACGGCAGGGCGGCATCATGCCTTTGGGGTTGAAGGAACACCCAACCTGCCGTTCATTCGTCCTAGCATCCGAACCTTACCTAGAGCTGAACAGCAGCTCGAAGATTTGCGGTCCGGTTGCCTGCTAGCTCCCATGCCAGAGCATTTTCGGTTCTGATTCCATCAGAACCGAAGCTCTATATTCTAGTTTCGACGCGTTTTCTGCGCAGATAAGTCTACGCAATCTGCGTAAACTTGATGCTTCGCTCGAAAACGCTCCAGATCATGTTCCGATTGGACGAAATCGGATCACGATCTCATCTTTTTGTTAAGCATGATCTTCCCACGCAAACGCTGCGTTTGTGGCGAGGGAAAGCCGGTTCATGCTCTACTGAAACGATCGTACCAGGCCAACGGCGAGAAGATTCCATCCATCGATCAGCACGAAAAACAGCACCTTGAAGGGAAGCGCGAACACAGTCGGCGGCATCATCATCATGCCCATGGACATGGTTAGCGTGGCGACAACCATGTCGATCACGAGAAACGGCATGATGACCAGGAAGCCGATCTCGAAGGCCCTTCGCAGCTCGGAGATCATGAACGCGGGTATGATCACGCGCAGATCGATCCGTTGGCCGTCGGGCCGCGTCTTGAAGCCTTCGGCCGCCAGGCTTTCAAAGCTTTGCAAATCCTTCTCGCGGACATGCGCCAGCATGAAATCGCGGAACGGATCGGTCACACGGGTATACGCTTCCTGCTCGGAAATTTCGTTCTGCATCAAGGGCTGAACGCCGTCCTTCCAGGCGCGGTCAAATGTCGGTGCCATGACATAGAAAGTCATGAAGAGCGCGAGGCTGATCATGACGATATTTGCCGGCGTCGTCTGCAATCCGAGTCCCTGCCGCAGAAACGAAAGCGCGACGACGAACCTGGTGAAACTCGTCACCATGATCAGAAGCCCGGGAGCCAGCGACAGGACTGTGAGCAGCGCCACGAGCTGGATGATCCGGCCGCTGGCGCTTCCACCGCCTTGCGGGATCAGCGAGGACAGATCGGGAATCTGCGCCGCTGCCGCGGTGGGGAGAAGAGCCAGGAGCAGGACGAGGCAGAAGCGCTTCATTGGATGACCAGTGTTTCGATGATCAGTTCGCGCACCTTTCCGCCCGAACGGACCGCCGCCCGCTCGTTGAGATCCTCGCGAAGATACTGCAGCCCGCGCGCGCCCTCGATTTGCGCCGCCGACACCGTTCGCAGGTAGGACACGATGTCTTCGCCCAGCCGGGCCGCGAGAAGGCTCGCTTCCTCCTCGTTCATCTGATCGGTGATGACTGATCCCTCCATGCGGACCCACGTGCCGGTCGGTGCCGCCAGGTTGGTCACTACCGGCGAGATCTTCCGCAGGCGCGCCGTCGGACTGAATGCGGTGGCGACCGGCCGCTCCGCGGGCTCCTTCTGGCTATCCGCCATCCGCTGCCCGGCGGATAGGAGATACAGACTGGCAAGACCGCCCGCCCCAGCCGACAGCACCGTAATCAGCAACAATGCGGCCAACCATTGCATCACGTTTCCCATGCTCCGCTCCGCCGCCTGACGAGCTTCGCCACTTCTGGCCGCACCATCGGCTAGAACGGCCCGACCTGGTCGTAGATCTGCTGCCCCCACGCCGGCTGCTGCACCTCCATCAGACGGCCACGGCCGCCGTAGGACATTCGCGCTTCTCCGATCTTGTCGTAGGCAATGGTGTTGTTGCGGCCGATGTCCCGCGGCCGGACGATACCGGCGACGTTCAGAATGCGCAGTTCGTAATTGACGCGCATTTCCTGCGATCCGCTGATCAGCAGGTTGCCGTTCGGCAACACGTCCACCACGACCGCTCCGACCGAGAACTTCACCTCATCGGTGCGATCGATCTTGCCCGCTCCCTTGGTCGACGTTTGCGAGTCGACGTTGCCATTAGCCAGCCCCTGGGGCTTCCAGCCGAACATGTCGACGAGGTAGTCGGCGCTGAACTTTGTCTTCGAATCCCGTGACCGGTCGGTCTTGTTGTCGAGGGTCGCCTTGTCGTTCATGGAGATGTTGACGGTGATGAGATCACCGATGCGCGCCGCGCGCGGATCGCGGTAAAGATCCCTCCGCTCGTCCCACAGCGAGTGATAGCCAGCGGTGTATCGGCTGCGCGGCTCGACGGGAACCGCGCGCGCTTCTGCGTGCAGACCCTGGCCGATCGGCGACAAATAGGGCGCTTGGTTGATCTCGGCGAGGCTGTTCATGCATCCGCCCAGAGCGAGAACCGGAAACAGAGAAAGTAAGCGAAGAACCTTCATTTGTTCGTCTTCCCGTCGTCGGGGCGTCGCATGCCCGCCAGGGTGTCGGCGAGGTGGGCCGCGCGCCCGGTCTCCATCTCGTTCAGGATCGCGCTTGCGGTCCGCACCCGAAGCTTGGCGAGCACGGCCGCCGCGGTTTCATCCGCCATGCTGGCGATCTGCCGCGCGGCGGCATCCGGGTCCATGCCGGAGTAGATCTCGACGACGCTGTCTTCCGCCTTCTTCAGGAAGTCCTCGCGCAGCTTCAGCCATTTCTCGTACTCGGCGCGCTTCGCCTCCAGCTCGGCGATCCGCTCCCGAAGCTTGGCCTCGGAGGCTTCCAGCTGCTTTTGCTGCCACGCCACGCGCGCATCCAGCGCCGAATCTGTGATGTTCTTGCAAAATTCGGTGGCGTCAGATCCGCGCTGATCGGTTGTCGCCGGCTCTCCAGGTGCCGCTGGAGGCGCTGCATTTTTCGCAACGGTTGCGGTCGTCAGCGGCAGTTCGGGCTGGGAATTGCCGGACGGCGCCTCCGGCTTGGCAACAGGGCGGGACGGCACCGCGCGCGATGTCTTGGCGAAGTTGGCCAGGTTCAGCGGCTTCGACAATTTCTGCTCAGGCTGCGCCCATGCCGACGCCTGCGCGGAGAGCGCAAGACACCCCGCAAGCAGCATGCTTCTTCCCAGCAACGTCGCGAGCCTCACCATCCGCTCTCCGTACAGCATCTGTTCGAAGCGTTGCACGTTCAAGCTTGTGCGACGCTGACTCTACTGGATGACAAGATCGGCTTGGAGTGCGCCCGCCGCCTTGATCGCCTGCAGGATCGCGATGATGCCCTGTGGCTTCAATCCGATCTGGTTCAAGCCGCGCACGAGACGCTCCAAGTCCGTTCCACGCAAGATCGCCACTTGCGCGCCATTCTCGCCGGCTTCGATGAACGTTTGCGGCACCACGACCGTTTCGCCGCGGCGCGCGAATGGCCCAGGCTGGGAAACGACCGGCATCTCGGTGATCCGAACCGAGAGATTGCCGTGGGTGACGGCGACGGTCGAGACCTGGACGTTGCGGCCGATCACAACGGTGCCGGTCCGTTCGTCGATGACGACACGCGCCGGCGTGTCAGGCTCGACCAGCAATTCGCCGATCTCGGCGATGAAACGAACCGGCGCGACCGAGCGTGGCCGCGACAATATGATCGACCGGTAGTCACGCTCGAAGGCCATGCTGGCGTGATATCGCCCCTGGCCATAGTGGTTGATGGCGTCGATGATTCGCGTCGCGGTGACAAAATCCGGATTTTTCAGCTCGAGAATGAGCGATTCCATCTGGTAGAATTTGCCCTGCACCTCGCGTTCGATCAGCGCGCCGTTTGGAATGCGGCCCGACGTCGGAACGCCCTGGCTGACGGTCTGCGCGGCACCTTCGACCGAATATCCGCCAACCGCAATAGCTCCCTGGGCCACGGCATAGACCTCACCGTCCGCGCCGCGGAGTTGGGTCATGAGGAGAGTGCCGCCCAATAGCGAAGAGGCATCGCCGAGCGAGGAGAGCGCGACATCCATGCGCGAACCACCAGTAGCGTATGGTGGCAGATCGGCTGTCACCACGACAGCGGCGACGTTTCGCGTCCGCAGCAACGTTCCGCGGATGTTGATCCCCATATTGTCGAGCATCGACTGGAGCGACTGCTCGGTGAAAGGGGCATTGCGCAACGTATCACCGGTCCCTTTAAGACCGATCACCAGACCGTAGCCGATAAGCTGGTTTTCCCGCACACCCTTCAGGTTGGCGATATCCTTGATCCGCACCGCCGCATCGGCGACGGTGCAGGAAAGGAGCAGGACGATGAATGATAAAGGTCGCAATATCATCCGTTTTGAATCCGCACCGATCCGTCCGACTGGATGATACCCCTGATGATCACGCCCGTATCGAGGTTCCGAAGCTGGATCATGGTGCCCGGACTGCCGGACTGCAGCGATGAGGCGTAGGTGACGATGGAAAGAGATCCATCTTCGACGATCACCTTGACGACATTGCCTCGCGCCACGAGTTTCTGCTCTTCGAGGGCGTTGATCGGGATCGGCTGGCCCGCCACCAGCGTCCTTCGCGCGACGCGGCCAACAAGCGATGCCCGGTCTGCGGCAAAGGCCGCTGCACCGGGCATATTCGGCCCGAAGGCGCGATCGATGATCAACTCGTCCTTGATCACATCGCCCGGATAGATCACCGTTGCCGGCACGAGCAAGCGCACGGAATCTTCCGCGATCGCGCCGCCACCTGCGCCGCTCGCAACGAGCATGAGCGCCGCGATCATGGAAATCAGCGCGAACTTGACGAGCTTCAAGACGCTTCTCCGCTTGCAATCCTATCGAAGGCCCTTGGAGACCGTCGACGCCATCTCGTCCGCCGCCTGGATCACCTTCGAGTTCATTTCGTAAGACCGCTGCGCCGAGATCAGTTCAGTGATCTCTTTCACCGGATCGACGTTCGAACTTTCCAGGTAGTGTTGATGGATCTTGCCGAAGCCGATATCGCCGGGAACGCCAACGACCGGAACGCCGGACGCCAACGTCTCCCTGTAGAGATTGCCGCCAAGCGGATCGAGGCCCGCCTCGTTGGCGAAATTCGCGAGATTTAGCTGGCCGAGCAGGCGCGGATTAACCTCGTTGTCGAGCTTGGCGTACACCTGGCCGGATTCATTGACCGTGACATCGACCGTCCCTTGCGGGACGATGATCGCGGGATCGACGGTGTAGCCATCCGCCGTCACCAACTGTCTGTCGGCGTTGGTATTGAAGGCCCCGGCGCGGGTGTAGAGCGTCTCGCCATTCGGCCCCACGACCTGGAACCATCCTCTGCCGTTGACGGCGAGATCGTAGGTATTGCCGGTTTGCGCCAACGCACCCTGCAAGTGCAGCTTTCGCACGGCCACCGAGCGAACGCCCAGCCCCAGCTTGGCCCCTTCGGGGACCGCAGCTTCGCCGCTGCGGTTCGGAACGCCCTGCATGCGATCGACCTGGTAGAACAGGTCGGTGAATTCGGCTCGCGAACGCTTGTACGATGTCGTGTTGATGTTCGCGATATTGTTGGCGATGACCTCGACATTGAGCTGCTGCGCGCTCATTCCGGTCGCCGCGATGGCAAGCGCTCTCATTTGCTATCCTCAGATCGCCATTCGGCTGACTTCTTGGTACGCCTGCACGACCTTGTCGCGCACGGCGACCGCCATCTGCAGCGTCTGCTCGGCGGACATCACGGCCTCCACCACGCTCTGGGCCGACACCTTGCCCTGGATATACGACACCGACGCAGCCTCCCCGTTCTTAAGGGTGCCGATGGCGTCGGCGGCAACCTGCTCAAGGACCCCGCCGAAACCGACCGAGGATTGAGCCGCCTGCGGCGCCACCGGTGCGGACGTCGCAACACTGCTTGAGCGAACGACGCCGGCAATGTCTTTTAGAACCGAAACCGCTTCCAACATCATGGACTATGCCCCCTTCAACAGATCGATCGTCATGGCAACCATCGACCTCGCCTGCTTGATCACCTGCAGATTGGCCTCATACGAGCGGTTGGTTTCCCGCATGTCCGCCATTTCGATCAGCATGTTCACGTTCGGCAGCTTGACATAGCCGTCCTGGCCGGCCGCCGGATGAGTTGGCTCGTAGTCGACCCGAAACGGAGCGCGGTCGACACCGATGTCCTTGATCTTCACGACCCGCACGCCCGCCGCGCGATCGACCTCCGCCGAGAACGTTGTGGTCTTGCGTCGGTAGGGCTCGGCACCGGGCGTACGGCCAGTGGAGTTGGCGTTTGCCATGTTCTCGGATACGACGCGCATCCTGGTCGACTGCGCCTCAAGTCCCGAACTGGCGATTTGAACTGATGCCTGCAGCGGATCGATCATCAAGCCTCGCGTTAGCTCTTCGCACCGGTCATGAACATGCGGTGAAACGATTTGACGATTGCGACGTTCAACGAATAGTCCTTGTTGATATCGCCCGCCTTGAGCATTTCCTGCTCGAGACTCACCGAGTTTCCGGAGTGAACGACTTCCCAGCTATTCTCCTTGCGCGTGCCCTGCGGACGTACAAGCGAGCCGGTGGTCATATGTTTCGGAGATGTGACTGCGAGCGGCACGACTTTGGTATCGAGTATCTTGTCGAACGGCTCGATATCCTGCGCTCGGTAGCCCGGCGTATTTGCATTGGCTACGTTCGACGAAATCGTGGACTGTCGAAGCGACAGCCAGCGCGCGTGAGATGAGGCAAGATCGAAGAGATAAACGGGTCCCACAACGTCCTCGTCACAGTGGTCCTATGACGATCGTATACGAACCCAAACTTGTCCGAGGCTGGTGAAATCTCCGCCATTGATGCGAAGCGTTTCTCACACACCCGCCTTCTGCTTGCGTGAATGCAGGAAATAGATGATCTCGGCGACCGGACGAAAGAACTCTTGCGGAATCACCCGGTCGACCTGAGCGGCACCGTACATGGATCTCGCAAGCATCTTGTCCTCCACGACCGGCACGTTGTTCTGCTCGGCAATTTCCCTGATCTTGAGCGCGATGAGATCCTGCCCCTTCGCAAGCACGGTGGGAGCTGCATCTTCGCCATGTCGATATTTCAGGGCGATCGCATAGTGAGTGGGATTGGCCACGACCAACGTCGCGCGGGGAACCGCAGCCAGCATCGACTTTCGCGCCCGATCGCGGGCCAATGACCGCAGCCGCGACTTGACCAGCGGATCGCCTTCCGCCTGCTTGAATTCGTCCTTGAGTTCCTGCCGCGTCATGCGCAGGTCGCGCCGCCAGTGGAATCGTGCCCAGACGAGATCGAGTGCCACCAGCACGATCGTGGCAATGCTGATTGCCGATACGAGCCGCATCGCAGTCGTCAAGATAAGTTCCGGAACGCCGGTCGGGTCGCTAAACAAAGAATTCACGGCCACAGCCTCCTCGGCCCGCAATACGATGGCCACCACAAGGCCTATCGCAAAAAACTTAAAAGCGGCCTTCAGGAACTCGATGCGCCCCTGACTGCCGAATAATCTTCCCCATCCCTGAGAAATCGAAATACGTGAGGCCTCGGGCTTTATCCTTTCAAACACCAGACGCGGAGCGTTCTGCAGGAACGAAGCCGCCAGTCCGGCTATTGCAAGGACAACCACGATTGGAAGCAGCAGGGCGGCCGAACTGCTTCCAATAACCACCATGAATTCCAACGCATCCGCACCGTTACGGATGCGAATCCCGGAGGGATCATCGATCAACCGGCTCAGCGTCGATGCCAGTTTCCGGACACTGTCGACCGTAAGGAAGCTCAGGATGATGAGGAACGCGATCATGGACGAGAAGATCGACGCCTCACGCGAGACCGGAATTTTGCCCTTCTCGACGGAGTCTCTTATCTTGTTTTCCGTCGGCTCTTCGGTCTTGCTCTCCTTGTCGGGTCCCTCGGCCATAACCGTCAGTCTTTACGTGAATACCGGCCCATCTTCCTGATCCGGATTGAGCTCGATCTCTCCTCGCCCGGCCATGTCGAGCGCAAGGTCCGTGATCGCGCGGCGCGCCTCCAGGATTTCGCGCTGGTTCGAAGGGACACTGCTGGCAAGCTCGCCCTCGACCATCCGGCGCGTCCGCGACGCCAGCGACGACAGAATGAGCTCGCGAAAGCTCGTATCCGTTCCCTTCAGCGCTATCACCGTGCGATCGGTCGGGACCTGGTCGAAGATCAGCATGCGCGCCTTGGCGGCGAGATTGACGATATCGTCAAACGTGAACAGCATCCCCTTCAGTATCTCCGCCGACTTCGGTCGCGATTCGGAGAGATTCTTCAGCGATTCCTCCATCTGCGTCCGCTCCATCTTGTTGATGATGTCGGCCATGCGAGGATAGGTGTCGGATGCGAGGTTGCGCCCGAAGTTGATCATGAAGTCTTCGTGCATGGTCTTCTCGATGACCCCCATCGCCTCCTCGACAACGGGTTTCAGGCTCAGCATGCGGCGCATCAGATTGTGCCGCAAATCCGCCGGCAGCAGGCTCATCACGCGCGCGGCGCATGCGGGCTTTACCCTGGAAAGGATCAAGGCGGCCGTCTGCGGATGCTCCTTGAGCAGATAGTTGGCCAGCAGGCTTTCGGACACGGAAGAGACCCGTTCCCACACCGACTTGGTCTTGTTGCCGAGCACCTCCGATATGATGTCCGTGACCTGCTCGGGAGGAAGAACGCCGGTCAGCAGTTTCTCCAGCTCGCCAACCGTTCCGAAGATGTTTGGCCCGGTCGTGAAGTGCTGGGCGAACTCCTCGATGATCGCCTCGAGCTCGGGACCTGAAATAGGCTTCAATTCCGCCGCTGCGCGCGTGACGATCCTGATCTCGTCCGGATCGAATTCCTTTAGGACGCCGCCGGAGAGCTCCCGACCCATGGCCAGAAGGAGCGCGGCAACCTTCTCAGTGCCGCTCAGCGGCCTGGCTTCGGAGCTACGCTTTGCAGGTGCATTGAACGCCATTCGGGCAGATCCCTTACGCCTCTACATCGCCTGGGGATCCTCCGACGATTTCGGTGAGCGACACGCCGAATCGCGAGTTCTCGTCCTCCACGACGACAACCGCGCCGCGCGCCACGATTCGGCCGTTGACAACCACCTCCACCGGCTCGCCGACGCGATGATCCAGCGGAATGACGGCGCCTCGCCCCAGCTTCATCAGATCGGCGACCGGCATCGTCGCCGAGCCAAGCAGAACCTGGACAGTGACCGGAATGCGCAGGATCGGCTCGAGGTTTGTAAGCCGGCTGGTTTCCTCCGCCGCGCGCGCAGCAAGATCCGCGAGTTTTCCGAACGCGGCTCCTCCCAGCTTGGCCGCCTCCGACGGATTCGCTGTCGGGGAGGCGGCTGATTCGGTTTCGAATGGCTGCTTCATTTCACTTGCTTTCTCGGCAATTTCATATTCCGGCGATCATGCCAATTATATCTACCTGCGGGACACATCGGCGCGAGTTTCGATATCGGTGATTGCCTTGCGCGCCTCTTCGATCTTGCTTCCGAGGATATTGACGAGCTGCTTTCCGTCGGCACTGAACTCCCGCACCATGAGCACCATGTCATCCATGGTTTCGGTGGTCTTGCCGAGAATGAAAGCGAAATCGCCCTGGCTGGCGCGCAGGTGAACGAGCTCCCGGTGCATCCTCGTCACACGGATGGTGGTGACAAGCAGCGCCGCCAGGAGAATAAGGTCAACGAGATAGGATGCCATCGATGAACTCCCGCTTTTGATCCGCCGATTCCTTGACTTGCAGCGAATAGACCCCGTTGAGCTGCCCCATTTGGCACCAGAACAGCCGCTGATTGTTGCACTCGAGCCTCACGAGAGTGCTCGGCGTGGCATTCAGCTCGATCACCTGACCTACCTGAAATCCCGCGACTTCGCCGAGAGTGAGCGAGCGCTCCTCGAGCACCGCTTTCAGCACCACCTCGGTGCGCTGGATCTCGTTGTGGAGCTGCTTGCTCCAGTTCGGGTCCGTGGATACGGACTCTCCGGACACGATCTGCGAAAGCGCCTGGCGGATAGGATTGAGAACCGCGTGCGGAATGACGATGAACATCTCGCCACCGCGGTCCAATCCCTGGACCAGAATCTTGGCATATACGGCCATGTTGTTGAGCCGGCCGATAGCCAGATAATCCATCCGCGTCTCGACGCGTTCCAGATTGAACTGGACCTCCGAAGCGCGCGAGAACGACGATTGCAATGCCTTGCCGAAGCGTTCGAACAGCGCTTCTGCAACATGCAGCTCCACGTTCGAGAAAACGCGCGGCATGTCCAGCGGTGGTTCCGCCCCGTCGGAGCCGAACAACAACTCTACCATCGTGTATACGAAGTCGCGATCGAAGCCGATGAGGATTCGGCCGTCCCACGCCTGCGCGTAGAACACCGCCACGATCGCCTCTGATTCGCGGCCGTCGAGAATCTCGGAAAGACGGTCGCTACCGACACCGGTCAGCGAAAAATACGACTGCGACGGCGACATCGACCGGAGACTCTCGGCGCAGAGGTTGGTCATCTGATCGAAGATCACATGCAGCATCGGCATGCGATCGACCGAGATTCCGGCAGCTCCGAGCAGTTGATCCGGAGCCGGCTCGTGCCGCAGCGGCTTGCTTTCCGACATCAGGCCTTCGCTCCCGCCACTTTCGCCACCTGCTCACCGCCGCCGCCCTTGGCCGCGCCGGCAATGGTCTCGTTTTCCACCACGTCGATCGAGGGACGATCGCCAGGTCCGATCATCTTGCGGCCATGCTCGATTGCGATCTGCGGCAGCGCGCCGTTCATGAAGGCAAGTAGCGTCTGCTTGACGATGATGTACATCCGGCATTGCTGCTCACGCACCATTTTGACCTTGTGGGCCAAAGGCGCAACAAGGCCGTACGAGAGAAAAATTCCGGCAAATGTTCCAACCAGCGCCGAACCGATCAGGCCACCGAGAAGCTTGGGCGACTGATCAAGCGCCCCCATCGCCTTGATGACACCCAGGACCGCGGCCACGATCCCAAGCGCCGGCAGGCCTTCCGCAACCATCATCAGAGAATGGTACGGCTTGAGCTTGCTACGAACTATCGTTTCGATCTCTTCGTCCATCAGCGCCTCGATCTCATGCGGTCGCGCGCTTCCCATGACGATCAGGCGAAAATAGTCGCAGATGAAATGCACGAGAGAATCGTTGGCAAGTACGGTCGGGAAGTTCTGGAAGATCTCCGACGATGACGGGTCGTCAATATGCGCCTCGACTTCATTGCGCCCCTTGTTGCGCACCTCGCGCATGAGCGCGTGCAGAAGTCCGAGCAGGTCGAGATAGTGGCGCTGCTTCGGCACCGCCACGGTAAGCGCCTGCACGATCCCGACCCCCGTGTCGATGACGACTTTCCAGGGGTTCGCGACAATATAGGTGCCGATCGCCATGCCGGCGATGATGACGAACTCCCACGGCTGCCAGATCACGCTGACATGCCCACCCATCGCCACGAAGCCGCCCAGCAGGCTCGCGATCGTGACGATGACGCCAAAAAGAATGCTCAAGCCCACCGCTCCGAATTGGGACACATTCGTTTAGGCAGCGATCCTTGCACGAAGCTGTCACTGGACCGGCGCGAACAGCCTCACACAAGCTTGCCGGTCGATTTTTCAGGCAGTCTTAATCCCTGTGTGCGCGCAGGAGCCGCTTTCGCGATGGTGTCCCACGATCGCAAATTATCGGAGATCTCCGGCAATCCGGCTCGATCTCCGAGCGGACGGCGCGCAGCAACCTGAAGATCGGACGATAGCCGGTATGCAATCAGCGCTCTATGTCAGCCTTTCCGCTCAGGTCGCCGTCGAAAAGAGGCTTGAGACCATCGCCAACAATCTGGCGAACATGAAGACGACCGCTTTCCGCGCCGACGCGGTGAAGTTCGAAACGGCAATGTCGCGCGCCGCATCCCAGCCCGTCGCCTTCTCGACCCCCGGAGAAAACTTCATCTCCCGAAGGCCCGGAAGCGTGACGCGGACCGAGAATACGCTCGACGTCGCCGTCATCGGCAACACATGGATGGGCTTTACCGGTCCCACCGGCACGGCTTACACGCGGGACGGCCGGATGCAGATCAACCGCACTGGCGAATTGCAGACCGTTTCAGGGTTCCCCGTGCTCGATGCAGGCGGCACGCCGATCATCGTCGATCCCGAGGGCGGACCGCTGACGATCTCGCGAGACGGGACCATTACACAAGGCATAAACCAGGTCGGAGTGCTCGGCCTGTTCGACATTCCTGCCGGCGCAAAGCTGGAGCGCTACGGCAATTCGGGGGTCATTCCGGACCGTGCCGCGACGCCCGTCGTCGATTTCATGTACACCGGCTTCCAGCAGGGCTATGTCGAGGAGTCCAACGTCGATCCGCTATCGGAGCTGACACAGTTGATCACCGCCTCGCGCGCGTTCCAGAGCGTCACCTCGCTTGTCGAGGGCTCCGAGGGCACGATGCAGAATGCGATTCGCTCGCTTGGCGAACCGCCCAAGGCATAGCAGCCAGCAACACAGGAGCCTGGTGACCGAATGAATGCGCTGGAGCGGCTGGAATCGACGCTTTCGTCGCTCCGCAAGGACGTGCCGACGGTCCGGGTAGGCGGCACCGTTTCAGAGGTCGCGCCAACGCATTACCGCGTCTCGGGCCTCTCGCGATTCGTAAGACTGGGAGAGTTGATCGGGCTCGAAATCGATGGCCAGGTACAACTCGGCGAGGTCGTTCGTATCGACGGCAACGGCGTCACTGCCAAGCCATTCGATTCCCACATCGGGGCAGGCCTGGGCCTCGTTGCCTATCGTCATCCACCAAAGACGATCTCGCCGCATCCAAGTTGGAAGGGCCGGGTGCTGAACGCCCTTGCCGAGCCGCTCGACGACGCTGGCACGTTGCACGTCGGGGACCGGGTGATGTCAACGGATGCAAGCCCGCCGCCCGCCATCAGCCGCGCCCGGGTGCGCGCACCGTTGCGGACGGGAGTGCGGGTGCTGGACCTGTTTACGCCGCTCTGCGTCGGGCAACGTATTGGTATTTTCGCCGGGTCAGGCGTCGGCAAGACGACGTTGCTGTCCATGATCGCGCAAAGCCAGGGTTTCGACACCGTCGTCACGGCCTTGGTCGGCGAACGCGGCCGCGAGGTACGCGAATTCCTCGAGGAGGCACTGGTTCACCATCAATCGCGCGCGATCACGGTGGTGTCCACGAGCGACGAGAGCCCGATGATGCGCCGCCTGGCGGCAAAGACCGCCACCACGATCGCCGAATATTTTCGGGATCGCGGCGAATCGGTGCTGCTGATCGTCGATTCGGTCACACGCTTCGCTCACGCGGCCCGCGAAATAGCACTGGCCACCGGCGAGCCGGCGGTTGCGCGCGGCTATGCCCCAAGCGTCTTCAGCGAGTTGCCGCGCCTTCTCGAACGGTCCGGACCCGGCATCGACGGACAGGGCTCAATCACCGGCATTTACTCCGTGCTCGTCGATGGCGATGATCACAATGAGCCGATAGCGGATACGGTGCGCGGCACTCTCGATGGGCACATCGTGCTTGACCGGGAGGTCGCAGATCAAGGGCGCTATCCCGCCGTCAATGTACTCTCATCGGTATCGCGCCTGGCCCAACAGGTCTGGACCGCGGACGAGCGCAATCTGCTGCGAAAATTGCGCGCCATGATCGCGCGCTTCGAGGACACGCGCGATCTGCGCTTGATGGGCGGCTATCAGCCGGGTCGCGACGGCGAACTCGATCAAGCCGTCCAACTCGTTCCGAAGATCTACGATCTGATGCGGCAAGCGCCGTCGGACCCGCCGAGCCGTGAGCCGTATCAGGAACTGCTGAACCTCATCAAGGCCGCAATCGAGTAGCGGTTTGCCTTTCCGGGAGGCCAACCTCGGAAGGTCACTGTAGCTTTGTTGTTCCTGACACTCGCCGAGTTTCTCATAGCAAGAAGGCAAGCGCCGCCTCGCAGCGATCTTCTATCTTCAGCGTGAGCAGGTGATCGGCACGGGTCCGACCGAGATTGACGGCCGCGATCGGCAGACCATTTTGAGCGGCCATCTGCGCGAACCGAAAGCCGGAATAGACCATGAGCGAGGAACCGACGATCAACATGCCGTCGGCTTCGTTCAAATGGCTCTTAGCGGTGGCAACGATCTCGCGCGAAACATTTTCGCCGAAGAAGACGACATCCGGCTTGAGAACGCCCCCGCACACGCGGCAAGCCGGTACGACAAAGCTTGAGAAATCCTCGTTCTCGACGTCAGCGTCCCCGTCCGGAGCGTCCGCGGCGTCCAAACCGAGCCACGCGCCGTTCAAGCGAGCCAGCTCATCCTGAAAAGTCGACCTCGGCATCGTCGATGCGCATCCCAGGCACCGAACCATATCAAGTCGTCCATGCAGGTCGATGACCTGCCTGCTGCCCGCAGCCTGATGCAGCCCATCCACATTTTGCGTCAGGAGAACCTTGCTTCGTCCCTTCGCTTCCAGCTTGGCCAGCGCATGGTGGGCATCGTTGGGCAATGCACGGCCAAACCTCCGCCACCCGATCAGACTCCGCGCCCAATAGCGCTGCTGGGTCGCGTGCTCACGAATGAAGGCCTGGTAGGTGACCGGCGGCGTTCGCTTCCACTTGCCGTCGCTATCGCGATAATCCGGAATGCCGGAATTTGTGCTGCAGCCTGCTCCCGTCAGGACGAACAGACGTGAGTGGCGGTTGATGAAGTCCTCGAGCGCATCGTCTTGCATGGCCGGGAGTATTTAGTGCGTCGGTGTCGCTGACGCCAGTAGGAGCCCGCGAGCTTGTGCGCCGGGCTCCGGACGGGGACCGCTCTCCACACCAACTTCGGCCGAGCCTTGCTTGCCGAGGAGGCCCGCCGATGGCCTCTGCTTCGCAGGCTTCTCAGGGGGATAGAGTGGAGCGCGTCGCTCTATCCGCGGCAATATTCGCACATAGCGCGGAGCGGGAACGCGATGCCTGAACCGACCACCGCGTTCCCGTTTGAAAAGTGTCAATCCGATTGATTTGCGATGGCGGTAGGGTCCATCCACATCGGTTCGAAGACATGGCCATCCGGATCCTCGAACGAGCGGAGATACATGAAACCCATGTCCTGGGGCGGCCGGACATCGGCCTTGCCGCCGGTGATCGCGGCGGCTTCGCAGATCGCGTCCACCTCCTGGCGCGATGCGCGCGACAGGGCGATCAGCACTTCGCTCACATTCGCGGCGGCGATCGGCTTTGCCGAGAAGCTTGCAAAATAATCATGCGTCAGAAGGTGGAATGTAATCGTGTCCGACCATGCCATCATGGCTGCCTGGTCGGTGCTGAACTGCTCGTTCTTCTTGCAACCAATCGCCTCATAGAAGCGAGTCGCTGCAGCAAGATCCTTTACCGGCAGGTTGAGAAAGATCATCTTGGTCATTCAAGTTCTCCAGTAATCATGTGCGGGCAGTAGCATGACGAGACGTCATCGCGCTGTTCGCGACGACGGCTCGGAACGTAGCGGCGTCGCCGCTGACCGCATTGATCTTTGGTAAGAAATCGCCTCAGCGCGAATCCGGCCCGCCATAGGCAATGGCCCGTCTCAGGCGACTGAGACTCTCCGGAGTGATGCCGAGCCATGCCGCGATGTGATGCTGCTTCAAGCGCCTGTGCAGGTCCGGCATCTTGTCGATGAAGTTCCGATAGCGCTTCATCGCATCGTCGTGGCGGAACGATATCTCGTCCGGCTCTTTCTCGATGATCCAATGCTGCTCCATGTAGCTGATGTAGAAGGCGGCGATATCGGAAAATTTGGAAACGAGCTTCCTGAACGCGGCGACATCATATTCCAGCACCGTGCTGTCCTCGATCGCCGTGATGGTGAATCGGCTCGGTTCGCCGAGGAGCGTCGCGCTGACCGAAGCCGCAATGCGGTTCTCCGAGCAAAAGTGCCGGCGCGGTCGGCTTCTTCGGCGAACTGTTCTTCCGGATGTTCACCTGCGGCGCTTTCTACAAATGCTTGTGTTTGAAGCGCTGTCGCGATGTATAATCCCGTTCTCAACCGATCTCGGCGTCCTGCTGTAATTACTCCTGTTCGCCAAGAGCGCGCGGATCGCTTCGTTTGCTCCGCGCGCAAGGCCTTATGAGGCATGATTGCCCTCCGTAACGGCGGTCACCAGCCTGACAAATGCCAGCATTCCGGGATCGTCGAGGCCGCGGCTCTTGTCGCCGAACATCCGCGCACGGCCGATCCTGCAGGGTTTGTCGTTGAAACCGGCCAACACAGCGGCGGCACCCTGCCGCGCGGCGCTGACCACCGCTGTCCAGTCCGACTTGCCCGTAACCGCCTTGGCAACGGCATCGATCGCGTCGATGACCGTCTTGTCACCGAGCGCCGATTGGCCGCGCTTCAGCATCGCGTCACGCACATCAGCAAGGATCGGACCCAGCTCCGAGGCGGCAAGCTCGGTGCGGCCTTTCGTGGCGCGAGCGAACGCGAGAAGTCCGGTCGCAAATAGCGTGCCAAGGCTGGAGCCGGTGGCAGCCGCGGCCGCCTGTGCAAGAGCGCCGCAGACACGGCCGAGATCGTCGCCGTCCTTCGCATCCACCGACGCCAGCCGCTCAATCACCCTGGCAAGCATACCGCCCGTGTCGCCATCGCCCAACTTCGCGTCGGCAGCATTGAGTTCTTGTTCGAGCTGCGGCATGGCGGCATGAGCGCGCGACGCTGCCGAAATGAGGGACTTTGCCGACAGCATCAGCCGACCGTCCAGAATGGGCAGTATGCGGGAGCAGCGAGAAGGCGTTCCAGTTCCTGGTCGAGGAAGCAAAGGCTGATCGAGGCGCCGGCCATCTCCATCGACGTCACATAGGGACCAACAAGCGGCATCACGATGTGTAGCCCGCGTGCCGCCAGGAGTTGGGCCGCTTTCCTGTAGAGGATGAACAGCTCTTCCAGCGGCGTCGCACCCAGGCTGTTGACGAGGATGGAGACCCGATTGCCGCAGCCCCGCGGCTGCTCCGCCAGAAGGCGCTCGATCATTTCGGTCGCGATCTCGTCAGCGGATCTCAGCTTGTCGCGCCAGATGCCGGGCTCGCCGTGAATGCCGATGCCCATCTCCATCTCATCCTCACCGACGGTGAAGGTCGATCTGTCCGCGCCGGGCACGCGGCAGGGCGCGGTCGCCATGCCGATGGTACGGGTCGCATCGACAGCTTTCTGCGCGATCTCGGCGACATCGGACAGGCTGGCCCCCTCCTCTGCGCGTGCGCCGGCGATCTTGTAGGCGTAGACGATGCCGGCGACACCACGCCGCTTGCGCGCCTCCTGAGGCGAGGCGCTGGCGATGTCGTCGCAGCCAAGCACGGTGCGCGTTTCGACGCCATCAAGCTCAAGCATCTCGGCGGCCATGTCGAAATTCATGCGGTCGCCGCCATAATTGCCATAGAGCAGCAGCACGCCGGCGCCACCATCAGCAAGCTTGATGGCCTCGGTGCAGGAGGCCACATTCGGTCCCTCGAAGACGTTGCCGATGGAGCAGGTGTCGAGCAGCCCCTTGCCGACATAACCGGTGAAGAGCGGCAGATGCCCCGAGCCTCCGCCCGAGACGATGCCGACCTTCCCCTGACGCGCGCCTTCCGCCCTGCGCACCACGCGCTTTGCCTCTCCGCCCAGAGCAAGCGAGGGATTGGCCGCCACGAGGCCGGCAAGCATCTCGTCAACATAGTCCGAGGGTGAGTTGATGATTTTCTTCATGAGAAGCCCTCCTGAATGGCACAAGGTCAGTTGCCGATACGCGCTTCGGTCCCGGGATCGAACAGATGAATGACGGGGTCGAACGCCAGCTTGATGACGTCCCCTACAGCAGCCGTGATGCGCTCCCGGACAACGGCCGTGACTGGCGTCGTGCCGACACGAAGCTGCAGCACGGTCTCGGCACCGGTCGGCTCTATCAGCAATATGGTCCCGTCCACGCCCGCTTTGCCGACGTGGATGTGCTCCGGCCGGATGCCGAAGATCACCTTCCGTCCGTCCTGCATGCCCGGCGCCGAACAGAGATCTACGCCGCCATCGGCGATGATGCGCCCGCCGCTCGCGATCGCCGGAATGAAGTTCATCGCCGGCGAGCCGATGAACCCGGCCACGAACTTGTTGACCGGCTTGTCGTAAAGATCCAGCGGTCGTCCGACCTGCTCGACCGTGCCGCCGCGCAGCACGACGATCTTGTCGGCCATGGTCATCGCCTCGATCTGATCGTGCGTGACATAGACCGTCGTGGTCTTGAGCCGCTGGTGCATGTTCTTGATTTCGGAGCGCATCTGCACGCGCAGTTTGGCGTCGAGGTTCGACAACGGCTCATCGAACAGGAACACTTGCGGGTTGCGCACGATGGCGCGGCCCATGGCCACGCGCTGCCGCTGGCCGCCGGAGAGCTGGCGCGGATAGCGTTCCAGATAATTGTCAAGGTCGAGAATGGACGCCGCCCGACGCACCAGCTTTTCGATCTCTGCCTTCGGACGCTTCTGCAGCCGCAGCGCGAAACCCATGTTTTGAGCGACCGTCATCTGCGGGTAGAGGGCGTAGTTCTG
Source organism: Bradyrhizobium sp. Crot121 (assembly GCF_059512385.1). Taxonomy (NCBI): domain Bacteria; kingdom Pseudomonadati; phylum Pseudomonadota; class Alphaproteobacteria; order Hyphomicrobiales; family Nitrobacteraceae; genus Bradyrhizobium; species Bradyrhizobium sp. Crot121. Next base: position 420,660 of record NZ_JCAMOR010000001.1, read on the forward strand.
AAACACCATCGCAATGTCACGGTCTTTCGGCGCGACGTCGTTGACAACGCGGCTGCCGATGCTGATCGCGCCGGAACTGATGACCTCCAGCCCGGCGATCATGCGCAGCAGCGTGGACTTGCCACAGTCCGACGGCCCGACGAGCGTGACGAACTCGCCGTCTTCGATGTCGACCGAAATCCCGTGGATCACCTCAAGAGAGCCGTAGCGCTTGCGCACGTCCTTGATCGTTACAGTACTCATTGCATGTTTCTTCCTTCGCGAAGGGCGAGCCCGCGTCAGCCCTTGACCGCGCCCGCGGTCATGCCCGCGACGAGGTACTTGCGCATCAGCACCGAGAAGAGCAGCACAGGCATCATGATCAGCGTGCCGCCGGCGGCGATCTTGCCCCACTCCCAACCTTCGTAGTTCATGAAGTTCACGACCTCGACGGGAGCGGTCATGGCGCTGTTGCGGGTCAACGTCAGGGCGAAGAAGAAGTCGTTCCAGGAATAGAGGAAGCACAACATTGCCGTGGTGGCGATCGCCGGAGTGGACATCGGAAGAACGATCAGCACGAATGTCTTCCAGAGGCTGGCACCATCTATCCAGGCGGCCTCTTCCAGCGCGCGCGGCGTCCCATCGAAGAAATTGCGCATCAGCCACACGACCAGCGCGAGATTGAAAGTCAGGTAGACGATGATGAGGCCGGTCTTCGTGTCCAGTAGTCCAAGATTGCGGTAAACGAGGAAGTAGGGAATGGCGAAGGCGACCGGCGGCGCCATTCGCGAGGCCAGGATAAGCAGCGAGAACGTGCGCTCGCGACGCATGGTGGCGCGCGACAGCGCGTAGGCGCCGGGCGTTCCGATCATCAGCGCCAACGCGGTCGAAACCGTGCTGGTGACGATGCTGTTCCAGATCGACACCGAGAACCGGCCAGTCCACAACCCTTCGTAGTTCTTCAGCGTCGGCTTGAAGAACAAGCCATCTATTCCGGTGAAGAACTCGTCCGACGGCTTGAAGCTCATCACCACAAACCACAGGAAGGGCAACAGCGTCAGGATCGCGAGCACGATGACGAGCGTGTTGGCAAGAATGCGTTCGCGACGTGGCAGATAGGAGGGAGCGTTAGTCGACACGGGACTCTCCTGCAACGACGCGGATGATGATCCAGCTCAGCAACAGCGTGATCGCAAGCAGCACCATGGTGACTGCCGACGAGTAGCCGATATAGCTGTAGTTGAAGGACTGCGAGAAGACGTAATAGTTGGAGACTTCGGTCACGGTGCCCGGCCCGCCATCGGTAAGGATATAGATCAGCGGGAAGGTCTTGATGCTGTCGATCAATCGGAACAGGCCGGCAACCAGGAGCGTGTTCCGCAGATAAGGCAGCGTCACGAACCAGGTGAGCTGCCAGCTTGTCGCGCCGTCAATGCGGGCGGCCTCGCGCAGCTCCTCGGGCATCATCGAGAGCGCCGCCAGGATGATCAGCATCGTGAAGGGAAACCATTCCCAGGTATCGGCGATGATGATCGCGGTCAGCGCCCAATTGGCATCGGTGATCGGCGTCGCGACGGACCAGCCAAGCGCTTTGAATATCCACCACGCCGGGCTGATGTCGGGCGAGTAAAGCACCTTCCAGATGATCGCCACGACGATGGGTGGCAACACCATCGGCACGAGAAACGTCGAGCGCAAGGCCTCCATCAGCGCGGTGCGCATGTTCAGCAGCAAGGCCACGACGAGGCCGAGCAGGAGCTGCAGCACCACGGTGAAGAACGACAGCTTGAGCTGCACCCACAGGCTGTTGTGCAGCCTGCTGTCGCCGAACAGAACCTTGTAGTTGGCCAGCGGGTCCGAGAAATTCCAGGCGGTTCCCGGCGTCGCCAGGCTCAGCGGCGTAAAGCTGGTGACCAGAAGATAGATCGTCGGCAGCAGCGTGACGATGGCGAGGATCACGAGCACCGGCGTCAGCAGCATCCAGAAAAAGCGGATCCGCTGTCGTTCGAAATGGGGAAGCGCGCCGATAGCTGCGCCACGGCCATCGCTGGCCGCGGCGTAATCCGACACCTTGGTGGAGATCGACATTAAAGCGCAACACCGGCCTTGCGCAGATCGGCAACGGCTTCGGCCTGTGCCGTCGCCATGGAAGCCTCCGCGCTCTGCTGACGCGAGGCGATGCGCTCGATCGCCTTGTTGATCTTGTCGCCCACTTGCGGAAAGACCGGGACGGTACGGTAGCTCATGTAGTTGCCCTCGCCGGCCCGCTCCAAAATTTGAAGATAGAGCGCGGCGACATCCTGACCGTTGATGTTGAGCACCTTGCGGTATTCCGGATCGTCGATGATGGACCGGCGCGGAACGGCGAGGCCGCCGCGCTCGAACGCGATACGCCGGAACGTCTCCTTCGAGGTTGCCCACTGAATGAAGGCCCACGCGGCTTCCTTCTGCCGCGCGCCGACCGGAATGCCGTAGCCGTTGGCATTGGAGCCCGGGAACCTGCCGCCGGCGCCCTTCGGGATCATGCCGAAGCGTGTCGTCTCCTTGACCTTGGAATCGGCGCGCTTGGCGAGCGGCAGCACCCAGGCCATCGCGTTGGTGCGAATGTTGGCGCGCCCCTCCGTCTGGCTGCGCAGCGCCTGATCGTCCGTGAACGACAACACGCCCTGCGGGCCGTATTTGCTGAGGAGATCCCCATAATATTGCGCGGCGCGCGCCGCTTCCGGCGTATCGAGCGTCGGCATCAGATCGTCCGGCGCCTTGCGAAACACCTTGCCACCCATGTTCATGAGGTAGGGCGGGAAATTCCAGTGATGCAGCTTGTCGTTCACGTAGGCCGCAACGCCATCCTTGCCATGGACGGCCGCGCAGACCGCAGCGAGCTCTTCGAGCGTCTCTGGGATCTTGAGACCGGCCTTCTCGATCAGGTCGTAACGCGCGATCCCCATCATCATCGCGCCGGCCTCCCAGGCGAAGCCGTAGGTCTTGCCGTCCTTGCCGCGGAACGGGGTCTGGGTGCCGCTGACGAAGTCGTCGGGATTCCACTCCGCGGGAGTCTGGTTGCGATCACTGACGAACGAGTCCAGCGGCGCGAGCCAGCCCGCACCAACCCAGCGCCCCGAATAAGGGAACGTGATGTTGATGAAGTCGTAGCTCGATCCCTGCGTGGAAAGCTCGAGATCCATGCGCTGGTTGTAGACGGGGAAAGCCTGGAGATCGATCTCGACCTTCATCCCTGTCGCCTTCTCGAACTCCGGCAGATAGGCCTTCACATTCTCATGGAAGACGTGCTGGAAGCAGGCGCCGCGAAGCGTGACGCCATCGAACCGCTTCGCCTGGGCCAGCACTGCGGGAGAGCGCAGGCCGACGGCGGCGCCGGCCGTCAGCGCAGCCATCGTCCTCAAGACGTCCCGGCGATTGATGGCGCCGGCCGCCGGGAGAGCAGCATCAGCCGCTTCGGGATTCGCCGCTTCGGGACTCCTGGACATGTTCTTCCTCCGCGCTAGGCACTTTGCGCGCCGATTTTGTGGATATGAGAGACGATCAGCGTCCCGGATCGAACGCGAGCAGGGCTTCGAGCGCCGGACGGATGACCTTCTTCTGCTCTTCACTTGCCGGCGGCATGGGATGCCGCGGCGCCAGGCCGACGTGATCGCCCTGAAGTTCGAGGCAATACTTGACGAGAGCCGGAAGATTCTCGTGGCCCATCAGGTTCCAGAATGGGACGAGCTTGTTATGGATCTTCAGTGCGAGCTCATGATCGCCGCGCTCGACCGCATCCCACAGCGCGACGCAGGGACCCGGCGCGGCCGTCGGCGAAGCAGCCAGAGTGCCTTGCGCACCCATCATGAAGCACGGATACAGAAGGTCATCGATGGCGGCGAGGATCGCCTTGCCCTTCGGCGCGCGGATTACCAGCTCGGCGGCGCGCTTGATGTTGCCCTGGCTCTGCTTGATGCCGATGACGCCCGGGATCTCCTCCAGAATGCGCAGGACGAGCTCGGTGCTGAGCAGATTCCAGGGAATGACGTTGTAGATGACAAGAGGAATGCCGACTGTTTCCCAGATGCGCTTGAAATAGTCGAACATCGCCTGTTCGCCGTAGTCGAACACGTAGAATGTCGGGGTGACCTGCAGCGCGGTGATGTTAAGACCGTTAAGCGCCTTGGCCTTGGCAACCACATCGCGCGTGCTGTTGGAAATGATGCCGGCTACGACCGGCACCTTGCCGTTGACCTCTTCGACAGCAGCCGCAGCGAGCTGACGCAGTTCGGCGGTCTCGAGCGTGAACCCCTCGCCGGTCGAACCGCCGAAGCACACGCCATGCACCTTCTTGCTGAGAATATAGCGGACATGAGACCTGAACTTGGCCTCCTCGATGTTGCCGTCCTGATCGAACGGGGTGACGAGCGCCGGGATGATTCCCTTCAAGGTGGTGCTCATGATTTACGATGACTCCGCAGCTCTAGTTGATCCTGATAAATGGCACCGATAACGGCGCACCTTTTCCTTGTCAAAAATCGTCAACGAATTGAAATTACGTAGCTAATTGCGTTTTCGTCGAAACAATATCCCGATAGTCGGGATAAAATACGAATTTCATCCGTTTGCTCGTAGAACGAGTATCCCATATATTCGGACGTCCAGAGGTCATATTCAGGACGGGAAAACATGGACGCCGTGAACAGCGAGGCGGACAAAGACAGCGGCGCCGAAACCTCCGCGCAGAAGATGCAGAAGGTGCTTCAGTGCTTCTCAGTCCTGGAGCGCAGCCTCAGTGTTTCCGAGATCGCCGAACGAACCGGCATGCCGCGCAGCACCGCGCACAGATGGTGCGTCTCGCTACGCGAGATCGGCTTCCTCGATCAGGATCATACCAGGGACGAGTACCGGTTGGGCCTGAGCCTGCTTCAGCTCGGCAACACCGTGCTGTCGAGCATGGATCTGCAGAAGCAGCAGCGGCCGATCGTCGAATCGCTGACCCAGGCTTCGCAGGAAGGTGTGCATCTGGGTGTATTCGACGGCATCAGCATGGTGTTCGTGTCGCATACTCCGGGTGGACCACTGGTCCGCAACAACTCCACCACGCTCGTCGAGTCATCACCTTGTTATTGCACGAGCGTCGGCAAGGCCGCGCTGGCCTTCCAACCTGCCCCGGTCGTCCAGCGTATCATCGACATGGGCCTGGTGGCCTACACGCGCAACACGATCACCGATCCCGACAAGCTTCGCGAGGAGCTGCGGATCATCCGCGAGCGCGGCTATGCTCTCAACAATGGCGAGTTTGAACCGCATACGCGTTGCATTGGCGCCCCGATCCGCAATGCCAGCGGAAAAGTGATCGCCGCCATCAGCGTCACAGGCACGTCCAAACGCCTGCCCGATAGCCGCGTCAAGAACATTGCCCCGCTTGTGGTCCAGCACGCCGACGCGCTCTCCATTCAGCTTGGCTACCGCATCCGCGGCGTGGCCAGCTAGCGCCTTTCGAGCGAAGCATGCGCTCGGACTTGATCCGAGGGTAGACAGCGGTTCGCGTGAAGAAAACCGTCAGGCTGGCAACCTGCACGACGCCCAGCCGACCGCGGTGAGCTTGGCATCCGATGCGCGGCGCGCCCAGACCTCGAGCTCGACGACACGCACGCCATCGGCCAGCGTGCCCACAGCCGTCACCACGCCCGAGAACGACACCGGATCGAACACCTGCAGCGTGTTGATGAATTTCATCTTCAGCCAGCCTTTGGTAAACCAGGCTGCGCCGAACACCCGCGCCATCAGCTCCGCTGCGGCGCCGTATTCCTGCTGGCCCTGCACGATCAGGGTCGGCAGCTTGCCTTTCTTGGCAATCTGCAGATCGTTGTGCGTATTGCGCACGTATTCGCCGATGCGCGAGAAGACAGCGGTCTGCTCGGCCGTGAAGACCTTGGCGAGCGGCGTCAACACGTCGCCCACAGCCACATCGCTACCGGCCTTCTCGATCCGCCGCGCACAGTCCGCAACCTCTCCCGTCACGCTGCGTTCGGTCGTCTTGCTGCTGCCGCGGCCGGCGATGAGACCCGGCACCGTGCGCAGGATCTCGACGCCGCGGTGTCTGACGATGCTGCGCCCGTCCTCGGCGGTCGCCTGGGCTTCCATGACCACATAGCCTTGGCCGCGCCGCTCATAGGCCTCGACATACTGGCCGGAGAGCGTCACGCGTTCGCCCAGCTTCACCGGACTATCGAACCAGATCTGCTCCTCGGTGTGGAAACCCACCGTCTTGCTGGCACGATAACGCGTGGTGAAGAGCTGGACGAGATCATTGCCCAGCAGCGCCGGATGACCGATGCGCGCACCGTCGAACGGGCTCTCGCCCCGCAGGTACCAGGCACCATAGTCGTCCTGGGTGAAAGCGAAGCGCTTGATCTTGTGATCGTCGATGGTGATCGTCACCGGCCCCAGTTCCTCCGGGATCCGCAGGTTCTCGAACACCGGCTCCTTCAGGCCGGCTTCGAGGTCATCTACGGTCACGGCCCGGCGAGGGTCGGTCAGATCGCGCCAGGGGTTCGGTGCGGCGGTCGATTGGGTCATGGTCACGTCCTGGAAGCGCTCTTCGATTGCTGCGCGAACGGCGGCCGGCTGCGGCTTCGGCCGAATGCAAGGAAACAACGGCCCCCGGCCGGAGTCGGGGATCGGAGCATCAGAAGGTCAGGCGTGAAGGCAGGACCTTCCGCTTGCGGCTCTCCGGGTCATACCACTCGGTCACATTCGACTTGGTGATCAGCGGGGAATCGAAGGCGATCGTCTTCTTGATCGGCTTGCCGCGCAGGATCTGCACCGCGGCCTCGATCCCCTCCGAGCCGAACGGAAGATACTCCCACACGCCGTCGAGATCGCCCTTGTAGATACCTTCCAGTGCCTCGACCGTGAGACCGTCATAGCCGGTGAACCACATCTGGTCCTTGCGCCCCGCCTCTTTGGCGGCGCGCACAGCGCCGAGAGCCATGTCGTCATTATGGCAGTAGACCGCGTCGATCTGCTTGTTGGCCTGGAGCAGATCCTCCATGCCCTTGATGGCCTGGGTGCGGTCGTAGTTGGCGACGATGTGGCCAATGATCTTGATGTCCGGATGCTTCTCGATGACTTCACGCCAGCCTTTCCCGCGCTGCTGGTTGATTACCGATCCAGGCTTGCCCTCGATCTGCGCAATCAGACCTTTGCCGCCGAGCTTCTTGACGTAGTACTCGCCGGCCGAACGCGAGGTCGCCATGGTGTCGGTCGCGAGGTGACACGCGAAATCAACGCCGCCGGCCAGCGGCGAGCTGAGTACCACGATCGGAATCTTGGCTTCATTGATCTGCCTGACCGCGGGCGTGATCGCCTCGGCGTAGTAAGTCGAGATGATGATGATGTCGACGTTGCGGACGAGCAGATCCTCGATGTCGCGGACCTGCTTGGCCGGCTGGTCGTTGGCATCATAGACGACGGTCTTGAGACCGTACTTCTTGGCGGTCTCCTCGATGCCTGCCTGTTGCTGCTTGATCCACTCGGTGTTGGAGAAGGACATCGTGAAGCCGACGGTCTTTCCCTGCACGGCCTGCGCAAACGAGTCTTGTCCCCAGATGGCGCCGGACGCGAGCGCCGCAGCGCCGGCGCCGAGCTTGAGGATGTCGCGGCGGTTCGCCCGCCGCGTTCCGTCGTGGGTCATGATTTCTCCTCCAATTGCGGGCTTCAGCGCCGCTTTCTCCATTCGCTCATGACGACCGCCAGAACGATGATCACGCCCTTGAGCAGCATCTGAGAATAAGGTGACACGTTGAGCAGGTTGAGGACGTTCGATAGGAACGCCATGATCAGCACGCCGAGCACCGTGCCGCCGACACCGCCGACGCCGCCATCGAAGGTGGTGCCGCCGATCAGCGTGGCTGCGATGGCGTCGAGCTCATAGAGCGTGCCGGCATTGGGCTCGCCGACAGTGAGGCGGCTCGCCAGGACCACGCCCGCAAGACCCGCCAGCAGCCCGCTCACCGTGTAGACGAGCACCTTGTTGCGCTCGACTGCGATGCCCGAGAGGCGAGCCGCCTCCTCATTGGCACCGACGGCGTAGACGGCGCGGCCGAACACGGTATAGCGGAGCGTCACAGCCGCGATCAGCCATACGAACGCGAACAGCACCACCGGCGCCGGAACAGGCCCGATGAAGCCGGACCCGAGAAAAGTGAAGGCCGCCGACGCATCGCGCACGATGACGTTGCTGCCTTCCGTATAGATGTAGACGAGGCCACGCACGAAGATCATCGTGCTCAACGTCGCGATGAAAGGCTGCAGGCGCAGGCGCGTGATCAGCAGCCCGTTGACGATGCCGACCGCGACCCCCGCCGCGACCCCGACCAGCACCGCGGCGCCCACGCCGTAGTGCGCGAAGCCGGCGGTCAAGGCGGCCGAAATGCCGACGATGGAGCCGGCCGAGAGGTCGATTCCCCGGTTCAAGATGACGTAGGTCATCCCGATGCTGACGAGGCCGATCATGGTCGCCCCGCGCAACACATTCAGGATATTGCGCGAGGACAGGAAGTACGGCGACAGCAGGCTCGCCACGACGAGCAGCAGCACGAGTGCGAGCACGTTGCTGTAACGCACCAGCAAGCCCAGGGCCCGGTTGTAACCGGAGTTGGCGGATTTGGGAGAGGCCGCGCCTTCCGTGATGGCGGTGTCGGTCATGCGTGAAGCTCTTGCTTGATGGATTGAGCGGGGAGGGCGAGAGCGAGCAGGCTTTCTTCCGTCGCACGGTCGCCCTCGACTTCGCCGGTGATCCGCCCGTCGCTCATGACGAGCACGCGATCGGCCATGCCCAGGATCTCGGGCAGTTCGGAGGAGATGAGCAGGACCGCAATTCCCTCGCGGGCGAGTTGATCGACGAGCGCGTAGATCTCACGCTTGGCGCCCACATCGATACCGCGGGTGGGCTCGTCAAGGATGAGCACGCGCACGCCCTTGAGGAGCCATCGCGCAAGGATGCATTTCTGCTGGTTGCCGCCGCTCAGCACGGCGACCGGCTGCTCGGCATGAGGGGTCCGCACGTTGAGGCGGCCGATAAACGCCCGCGCCTGCTCGGCCTGCTTGCGGCTGTTGAGCACGCCGAAGCGGCTGTGCTTCTCCGGAGCCGCGAACGCGATGTTCTCGCGAACCGAAAGCGGCATGAAGAGGCCGTCGCGGCGATCCTCGGCGATGTAGGACACGCCCTTTCTGATCGCGTCCGCCGGGCTGCGCAGGACGACCGGTTCTCCGTCGATCAGGATGCGCCCCGCCGAGATCGGGGCTGCACCGAACAGGGCGCGCGCCAGCTCCGTTCGGCCTGCGCCGACCAGGCCGGAGAGGCCGAGAATCTCGCCGGCGCACAACGTCAGGCTTGCGTCCCTGAAGCCGTGACCTGAAATCTCCCGCGCCTCCAGCACCGGCTTGCCGGGCACCCTCCCCTTGGCGGGGAAGCGCTCGCCAAGATCACGCCCGACCATGAGGCCGATCAGCACATCCTTGCTGGTCGACGCCACGTCCAGGGTCGTCACCCTGCGGCCATCCTTCAGGACGGTGACGCGCGAGGCGATCCGGAAAATCTCGTCCAGATGATGCGAGATATAAAGAAAGCTGACGCCATCGGCCTGCAGCCCCCGCACGATGGTGAAGAGGCGATCGACCTCCACCGGCGTGAGACTCGCGGTCGGCTCATCGAGAATGATCAGACGCGCCTTGAATGCGAGCGCCTTGGCGAGTTGGATGAGCTGCCGCTGCGCGATCGACAATGCCTCGACCAGGGTACGCGGATCGAGATCGAGGCCGACACGCTCCAGTAATTCGGCGGTCCTGCGATCGGCTTCGGCCCAATCCACCCGTCCCCAGGCCGCCAGCGGCAGGCGTCCCATAAAAACGTTTTCCGAAATGGACAAAGGACTGCAAAGCTTTGGCTCCTGATGCACCATGCTGATCCCGAGCTCGAGCGCCGCGAAGGGATCCGGAATCCGCACCGGACGGCCATCCAGCAAGATTTCGCCGCCATCCGGCGTGTAGATTCCGTCCAGGACCTTCATCAGGGTCGATTTTCCGGCGCCGTTTTCTCCAATAAGCGCATGTATTTCACCGCGCTCGACCAGCAATGACACCTGATCAAGCGCCACCACGCCGGGAAACGACTTCGAAATACCGCGAACATCAAGAAAAGCCGGGACCGGCGCCAAGTATTTCCTCCATCTCACCCGCGTCTCCACAGTTTTGAGACTTGTCGCGCGGTGTATGATCGATATAAAAACGTTTTTATATCGGACGCGCAAGCTGAAAATGCGATCTGGCGGCCGATCACGTTGTGAAATTTTGTGGGGTCCGCCTCACGGTGCCGGGAGCCGCCATGAAGAACAAGCTCGTTTCACTCGAGGCCGCGCTGGCCCCGATCCCGTCCGGCGTGACGCTGGCGATCGGCGGGAGTCTGCTGCGCCGCCAGCCCAATGCGGCCGTCCGCGAATTGATCCGCCGCGAGATCAAGGACCTCACCTTGATCACATGGGCGACCACCACCGCGACCGACATGCTGGCGGCGGCGTGCGCGATCCGGCGCTGGGAGGGCATCTATGCGGGGATGTTCAGCCACGGCCTCGCGCCCAATTTCAGGCGCGGCGTCCAGAGCGGGACCATCACGGCGCGCGACTTCTCCGAATGCGCGATCGTGGCGCGTTTCCGCGCGGCCGCAGCGGGGCTTGCCTTCATGCCCGTTCGCTCGCTGCTCGGCTCCGACATGGCGGCGCGCAATCCGGAGCAAATCCGGCCGATGACCTGCCCCTTCAGCGGGGACAAGCTTCATGCAGTCGCCGCAGCCGACGCCGATTTCACCATCATTCACGGTTACGCCGGCGACTGCTACGGCAACGTGCAGTGGCCCGTCGTGCGCGACAGCGACGACATCGACCAGCTCATGGCGAGCGCCGCCAAACGGCTCATCGTCACCGTCGAGAAGATCATTCCGCACGAGCACGTCAAGGCGCAGCCGACCCTCACCTATATTCCGGGACAGTGGGTCGAGGCCATCGTCGAGGTCCCGCAAGGCGCGCATCCGGCGGCCTGCGACTCCATCTACGACGAAGACGAAGAGCACCTGCGGCTTTACCTCGAGCACGCCAAGACCCCCGAAGGCATGACGAGCTACCTCGACCGCTTCGTCCGCACACCACGGACTCACGACGAGTACCTTCACGCCAGCGGCGCTTCCGCCCGCCTCCCGTCCCTTTCCGTTCAGCAGGGCTGACGCATGAACACGCTTACCGCCACCGGCTTCACCGTCAACGAACTCGCAGCCTGTATCATTGCGCGCGAAATCAGGGATGACGACCTGATCTTTGTCGGCGTCGGCACCAACGGACGCGCCTTCACGCTCGCCGTCGGCATCCCGCTCACCGCGTGTCGGCTCGCGCAACTACGCCACGCGCCCGGCGCGACGGTCTACTGGGGCAACCTGTTGGATCCGGACCTCTCCAGCATGCCCGACAATCTCCGCCAGGACAGCCTGACGCGCTGGCATGCCGCGGCCTGCCCGGCCGACACGGGCTTCAAATGCGACATGCTTGGCCGCGGCCGCTTCGACGTCTCGTTCGAGTCCGCGGCGCAGGTCGATCGCCACGGCAATCTCAACATCACCGCGATCGGCGATTATGCAAAGCCGGATGTACGGCTGGTCGGCTGCCTCGCCCAGCCCGAGCATCTGGCCTTTGTACGCCGTCCCATCATCGTGGTGGACCTCGACAAGCGTACGTTCGTGGAGCAGGTCGATTTCGTGACCAGCGTCGGCCACCGGGTGCGGGGCACTCCGCGTCGGGAATTTGGCCTGCCAGGGCCGGGCCCGGCGCTCGTCGTCACCGACAAGGCCATCTTCGACTTCGGGACCGACGGCGCCATGCGCCTGCGTTCGCTGCATCCGGGCGTGACGCTCGATGACGTGCGCTCACGCATGGGCTTCGCGCCGACCATTCCCGGAAAGATCCCCGTGACGGAGCAACCGTTGCCCGAGGAGTTGCGCCTGCTGCGCGGGGTGATTGATCCACGCGGCGTATTGATGCGGGTTTGAGCGCCCCCGAATAATGTGGCACGAACGTGCCGCGGGGCGGCGCCGTCGCCCCGTGCGCGTTCGGCGCTCACTTCAGCCGAGCCAGTCCGCCACCACCTCGCTGGTGTGCTCTCCGATCGACGGCGCCCGCCGGCGGATGCTGTTCGCGGTCTCCGAGAGCTTCACGGTGACCCCGTGCATCGGCACATTGCCGTCGGGATAAGCGATATCGACGATCTGCTCGCGATGCTTGAGCTGCGGATTTGTGACCACTTCGGCAATGGTGGCGACCTTCCCGCACGGCACCTCGGCACGCGCCAGCGTCTCGACCACGTCGTCGGAGTGGTGCTGGGCGATCCAGCCGGCGATGGTGGTTTCGATCGCGTCAGCGTTGGCCATACGTGCAGCGTGCGTGGCGAACCGATCATCCGAGAGCAGGTGCTCGAGACCGGCCGCCTTGCACAAGCGGGGAAACAGCGCATCATTGCCGGCATTGAAGTGAATCCAGCGCTCGTCCTTGCAACGATAGTTGTTGGCGGGCGCAGAATAGCGGTCGCGCGCGCCCTTGCGCGTGGCCTCCGTTCCGAACAGCGCGTATTCGGGAATGGCGGTCAGCAGCAGGGTCACCGCGCTGTCCAATAGCGCAGCGTCAACCACCTGCCCTCGTCCTGTCCGCTCGCGCGCCTGCAAGGCTCCGAGCGCACCGACGGTCGCGTAGAGGCCGGTCACCTGATCGACGACGAAGGCGCCTGAAGGGACCGGCTTACCGCCGGCCTCGCCCGTGATCTCCATCAGGCCGCTCATGGCCTGCGCGATGACGTCGAAGCAGGGGCGCTGCGCATGCGGTCCGGTCTGTCCGAAGCCGGAGATGCGCACCATGATCAGACGCGGATTGATGGCGGAAAGCTCCTCGTAGCTGCATCCCATCTTCTCGAGGGTGCCCGGCCGGAAATTCTCGATCAGGATGTCCGCTTTGGCGGCGAGGTCGCGCAGGAGCTGCTGGCCCTCGGCGCTGCGATAGTCGAGCGCAAGGCTGCGCTTGTTGCGATTGAACATCATGACATAGAGACTCTCGCCTCCGATCTTTGGCGCAATCGCCCGGGCATCCTCACCTTTGCCGGCCCGCTCCACCTTGACGACGTCGGCGCCCATGTCGCCCAGCAGCATTCCGCAAACAGGTCCCGCAATGAAGCGCGACAAATCGAGGACCTTGATCCCCTCAAGCGAACCGGCCATTTCCTCTCCTTGACTGGAATTATACGGCTTCTTTCTTGCGCTTCCTGCCCGCCGCCTGGGGGGCGCGCGCGGTGGACCCGCGGACCACGAGGCCCGTCGGGAAAATCTGCTCGCGTGCCGGCGACGGACGCTGATTGCGGATCCGCTTCATCAGCATCTCCGCCGCGGCCGCGCCCATGGTGCGCTTCTGCAGATGGATGGTGGTGAGATCGATACGACGGAAGGAAGCGAGCTGGATGTCGTCGAGACCGACAACCGAGAGATCGCTCGGCACCTTGATGCCGAGCTCCATGGCCGCCTCGATCACGCCCATGGCGTTCAGGTCGTTGCTGGCCATGATCGCGGTGGGGCAATTGGGCAGAGACAACAAGCGCAGGCCGGCGTCATAGCCGGTCGGCAAATTGTAGTCGCCGTTGAAGATGAGTTCGGCATCCCGGTCCAGCTTCAGGCGGCGGACCGCGGCCTTGTAGGCCTCGAGCCGTTCGGCGGCGGTCGAGGAGTCCATGGGACCACGCACGAAGCCGATGCGGGTATGGCCGAGACTGGCGAGATGATCGACCGCCTGGGTGATTCCGCCGACATTGTCGGAACCGACATAGTCATCCTCGTGGCGCGGACTGCGCCGCTGGACCAGCACAAACGGCGTCCCCGAATCGAGCAGCTCGCGAACGCGCGGCGTATCCGTGTATTGGGAGATCAGCACCATGCCATCGACCTGGCTGTCGAGCAGCGCGCGCATATGCCAGATCTGCTTCTCCTCATCGCCATCCGTGTTGCAGAGAAGCAGGCTGCACTTTTCGCGGATCGCCACGTCCTCCACGCCACGGACGAAATCCGGAAAGGCCGGGTTGGCGACGTCCGCGATCAGGACGCCGATGGTGAAGCTGCGCTGCATCCGGAGCGCCCTGGCCACGGCAGACGCACGATAGCCGAGACGCTCGGCCGTCTCCTTCACCAGCCGCCGGGTCTCCTCGCTCACATGCTGTTTGCCAACCAGCGCGTTGGAGACGGTCGAGAGGGCGATGCCGCACTCGTTGGCGACATCCTTGATCGTTACGCGCTTCTTGTCTTTCATGTCTCAGGCTCTCCGACACCCATGCACCGTTCGGCAGCAATAGCGGCCGGCCGGGCTTCGTCCAGATTCAGACCCTGAGAGAACGCACATCGCAAGCAGATTAAGTCCGCAGTTGACCCCGGCGTCATAGCACGTGTAGCTTGCAAAACCAAGAAACGTTTTCGGAAATCGTTTCGTGGCTTGTCAGGCCGACACGGAGGATGCGAATGACCCCAGGCATGAGCGGCGCGGCCCTTCTTGAAGCGCGTGGCGTCAGGAAATCCTACGGCCCGGTCCATGCCTTGCGGGGCGTCGACTTCCGCATCCGTAAAGGCGAGACCATCGCGCTCGTCGGCGACAATGGCGCGGGCAAGAGCACCTTCGTCAAGATACTGTCCGGCGCCATTCAGCCGACCGGAGGAGAAATCCTGTTCGACGGCCGCCCTATCGCGATCTCCTCCACGGAGGTGGCGAGGAATCTGGGAATCGAAACCGTGTACCAGGACCTCGGCCTCTGCGACAATTTGAGCGTCGCCGACAACATATTTCTGGGCCGGGAAAGGACCTGGGGGATCGCTCCGCTGCGTTTCCTGGACAAGCGCAGCATGCGCGCGGCGGCTGACCATGCGCTGAAGGGCCTTTCTGTCAACGTGCCGCGCGCCGACGCCAACGTTTCCGGTCTCAGCGGCGGCCAGCGCCAGGCCGTTGCGCTGGCCCGCACCAAACTATGGAAATCCTCGCTCGTGCTGCTCGACGAGCCGACTGCCGCGCTCGGCGTGCAGGAGACCAAGCGAGCGATGGACGCCGTGCGGAAGCTGCAGGAACAAGGCATCTCCATCGTGCTCATCAGCCACAACATGCCGCTGGTGATGGAGATGAGCCACCGTGTGGTGGTTCTGCGGCATGGGACCAAGGTGGGCGACGTGCCGACCGCCTCCGTCAATGGCGACGATATCGTGTCGCTGATCACCGGCGCCCGCCAGACCTGGATCGAGGCGGCCTGAGCGCCTTACGGACAAGACCCCCAGCATGGTGCAAACGCCGTCGAAACTCGTCTCGCTGGCCGAGGCCGCGCAATCCGTCGTGAGCGGCGCATCGCTGACCGCCGGCGGCTTCGCGCATTCCCACCAGCCGCTCGCCTTCACGCGCGAGCTCATCCGGCAAGGGCACTCGCGGCTCACGCTGATGAGCGTGGCAGAATGCTGGGTCGCAGAATTCTTGGCCGCCGCGGGCATGCTCGAGAAGGTGTATTTCTCGAACTTCATGTTCGAGGGCTACGGCCGCTGCCAGCGTTTCTCCAAGGCGGTGGAGGCCGGCACCATCGCGGTCGAAGACCATAGCCATTTCGGCATGGTGTCGCGCCTGATGGCGGCGGGGCTCGGCTTGCCGTTCATGCCGATGAAGGCGATGGCGGGGACGGATATCCTTGCGGTCTCCGGTTTCGAGCCGGCGGCGCACAAGGCCAAGCGCCTGGAGTCACCCTTCGGCAACGGCATCGTCACCGCCGTCTCTCCGCTCAAGCCCGACGTAGCCATCATCCATGCCGCCCGCGCCGACCGGCTCGGCAATGCGCAGCTATTCGGGACAACGTCGGTGATCGAGGAGCAGGCGCGCGCTGCGCGACAGGTGATCGTCACCGTCGAAGAGATCGTGGATACCGACGTCATCCGTCGCCAACCGGAACTCACGCTGCTGCCGGCGCTGATGGTCGACATGATCGTCCATGTGCCGTACGGCGCGCATCCGACGGGAGTCTACGGCTACTACGACCATGACGCCCCTCATCTTGCCGACTACTACGCGGCGTCGCGCTCGGAAACTGATACGGCGGCCTGGCTTGACCGCTGGGTGCATGGCCTCCCCGATCATTATGCCTATCTGGACGCCCTGACGATGTCCCGGCTGCTCCGCCTGCGCGTCGACCCCGCGTTGGGTTACCTGCGTGAGGTCTGCCATGACTGACGTCAGCCGCGACGAATACATGGCCGTCGCTGCCTCGCGCGAGATTCGCGACGGCGACACCGCCTTCATCGGGACAGGCCTGCCCATGGTGGCCGCCTATCTCGCCAAGGCGACGCACGCGCCGCGCGTCAACCTCGTGTTCGAGTCCGGCATCATCGATCCCCAGCCTGTCGATCTCGCCACCGGCGTGGGCGACTATCGGCTTGTGCACGGCTCTACCAAGGTCGCGGGCACGTTCTATGCCCTCAGTCTGCTGCAGCAGGCGAAGGTCGACATCGGCTTTCTCGGCACGGCCGAGATCGATCCTTACGGCAACCTCAACTCCACGGTGATCGGCCCCTACGACCGGCCGCGGGTCCGGCTGCCGGGCAGCGGCGGCGCCAACGACATCGCCAGCATGGCGAAGCGCTTCGTGGTGATCGCGCGCCTCGATCGCAAGCGCTTCGTCGAGAAGGTGCAGTACCTGACGACACCGGGTTTCCTCACCGGTCCTGGCGCACGCGAAGCTGCGGGCTTGCCGGGGGCCGGCCCGGTCAGGGTGATCAGCGATCGCGCGGTCCTTGGTTTCGATCCGGCCTCAAAGCGCATGCGCGTGGAACGGCTCTATCCCGGGGTAACTCTGGGCGAGGTACAGGAGCACATCGCTTTTGCGATCGATGCGGCTCCAACGCTCGAAACCGAACCGAAGCCCGACACTCATTTGCTCCGCCTATTGCGCGAGGTCATCGACCCCGACGGGGTCTATGTCGGTCGCGACGAGCGCTGAGCCCATCCGAGGATTCCCGCCAATGTCCGCAGGACACAAAGTCGTTTCGCTCGCCGATGCAATCGGCCTCATTCGCGACGCCGACTGTGTTGCCCTTGGCGGCCACGCAGGGCGCAGGCCGCCGATGGCGCTGGTGTGCGAGATCATCCGGCAGGGCCGCAAGGACCTTCGTTTAGTGTCCTGGGACAAGAGCCTGGCGCTCGAACTCCTCGTTGCTGCAAGTTGCGGCGCGAGTATCGCGGCCAATGACATGGAGACTCGGGATCGCATCCGCGCCATCGCGCTCGGGTTGCCCTTCACATCGGGCACGTGGGACTCCCATTTCCGCACATTGCGGCCGGATTTCGTGCTCCTGCATGCGCAGTGGGCCGATGCGGACGGCAACGTTCGCTTCGCGCTGGATCAATGGGAGCCCGAACTCCCGGACCTGCTGCTCGCGAAGACCGCGACAAAGGTGATCGTGTCCGTCGAGCAGGTCGTCAGTCGCCAAGCTATCGCCCGGCGCCCGACCGATCCCTTTCTGTCCGGCGAAGCCGTCGCCTGCATCGTCGAAGCGCCTTACGGCGCGTATCCCGCCGCCTGCGACACCCGCTACGAAGCGGACCACGCAGCGGTTGGCGAGATCGCCGAAGCGACGCGGTCGGACCAGGCCCTACGGGTCTGGCTCGATACGCATGTCTTCAAGCCGGGCGATCACTGGGCGGCCATCGATGCCGTCGGTTCGCGACGGCTGCTCGGCATCACGACCAACCGGGTGTTGCGGGTCTGATCCCCGACAACACGGCGGTCGGCTAAGACATCAGATCGGATCCTTCCAGACGTTCTCGCTTCCGTCGATGCGGATGTCGATCAGGTAGAAGCGGCCCGAGGCCTTGCCTCGGGCAATCGCGGCAGCCAGATCGGCGGGATTGGCAACCTTCTCACCGTCGCCGCCCATGCACTTGGCGATGCCTGCATAGTCCACGTCGCCGAAATCCACGCCGATGTAGCGCTGGCCGTGGAAGTGCAGCTCTTCCTGCTTGATGTTGCCGTACGCCATGTCGTTCATCACGATCAGCGTGAACGGCGCCTTTTCGCGCACGGCAGTCTCCATGTCGCCCATGCTCATGCCGAGCGAGCCGTCGCCGACGACGGCGATGACGTCCTTGCCCGGTCCCGCAAGCTTGGCGGCGATCGCGGCCGGCAGGCCGAAGGCCATGTTTCCGTAGCCGACCGGCTTCATGTAGGCGCCGGGCGTCTTGATCGGCAGCATATGCGTCCAGACGCCGGGGTTGCCTGCATCGGCAACAATCACCGTGTTCGCATCAATCGCTGCGCCGAGCGTCTGCATGACCCATTGCGGCTTGATCGGCCGCGACGTCGCGTAGGCCGGGGCGAAGACGTCCTTGCGCCAATCCTCCCGCAGCCGCCTGGCCTGAGCGAGCCAGTCTGCGCGCGCGGCGGCATTGGCCGATACCTTGCCCTGCAGCGCCCCTGCGAGCCGCCGCAGCGCATCCGTTGCGTCGCCGATCACGCCCACGGCGACCGGGTAATTGCGGCCGACGATCGCCGGATCGAGATCCACCTGCACGATGTTCCGCGTCAGCGGCAGCGTCCAGCGCGAGGTCGACGCTGCATTCATGCTGTTGCCGACGACAAGGATGCAATCCGAGTCCTGCAGCAGGTGTTTGGAAACCTTGGTACCGAAGCGGCTGCGCGGGCCAAAGCATAGATCGTGGTCGCCGGGCACGGCAGAGATGCCGTTGAAGCTCGTCACGATCGGCGCACCGAGCAGTTCGGCCAGCTTCAGCGCGGCCTCGCCGGCCCGCGCGATGATCGCGCCGCGACCAAGCCACAGCACCGGTTTCCTGGCGACGGCCAGCGCCTGGGCAGCCGCCGCGATGGAGGCATCAGGCGCGACCGGGCGCTCGTTGAACCGGTAATTCTGCGGGTCGATCGGCTCGAACGCGATCTCGCCGCCCTCGACCGCATCGCGGGCGAAATCGAGCAGAACGGGGCCGGGATTGCCGGTCGTCGCCACACGGAAGGCCTCGCGCACCGCCTGCGGAATCCCCTCGCTGTCCGGCACGAAACGGCTCAGCTTGGTGAACTGCCGAAACAGTGTGATGTGATCGGCATCCTGGTTATCGTCCTGGCCGATGTGCCGGCGCCGATTGTTGCAGGTGATCACCACAACCGGACTTGAATCGCGGTGCGCACCGCCTACGGCGGTGATCAGG
This sequence comes from Bradyrhizobium sp. Crot121, assembly GCF_059512385.1. Taxonomy (NCBI): domain Bacteria; kingdom Pseudomonadati; phylum Pseudomonadota; class Alphaproteobacteria; order Hyphomicrobiales; family Nitrobacteraceae; genus Bradyrhizobium; species Bradyrhizobium sp. Crot121. The sequence goes on from NZ_JCAMOR010000001.1 coordinate 439,937, forward strand.
TTGGTAGCCCCGGGGCCGGTGGTCGCGAGGCAGACGCCGGGCTTGCCGGTGAGACGGCCGTAGGCGTCGGCCATATGTGCGGCAGCGCGCTCATCGCGCGTCGTGATGAAACGGATGCCGGGCTCGTCATAGAGCGCGTCCATGATCGAGAGCGTTTGGCCGCCAGGTACGCCGAAGATGAACTCCACACCTTCGAGCTTGAGGCATTGGACGACCGCACGTGCGGCTCCGATCTTGGCTCGCGCGGGCTGTGAAGTCGTCATCTGCTGCACTCCTGACTGTCTTTGAGATCCGCGGCCGTCTTGGCCATGGCAGCGACGCGTAGCAGAAAAAAACGTTTTCGGAAATCGTTTTTTATGTCTTTATGCCAGCACGCCAAAACCGACGTACGGGACCCATGAATCTGCCCGCCTCTCCCGCCGCCATCTCCTTCACAGGATCGAGTCATAATGCGAGGTGACCTGATCCTCGCCATCGACGCCGGCACCAGCAGCACGCGGGCCACGCTGTTCGACGCGACCGGCGTGCGGCTCGCACATGCCAGCCGCCCCTTCAGCGTTGCGCTTCAGGCCTCGTTCGCCGAGGCCGATCCTGCATCGCTGTGGGCAGCGGTCGTCGAAACGGTCCGTGATCTCGGCGTCGATCGGGAGCGCATCGCCGCGATCGGCGTCACCGCCGCGATTGGCATGGTGCTCACGGACGCGCACGGGCTGCCGCTTGCTCCCATCTGCACCTGGCAGGACCGGCGCGCGACGCGTGAAGCTGTCCTCATCGAACGTCGACTTGGCGCCGCAACGGTCTATGGCATCTCCGGTCGCCGGATCGCCCCCGAGCTGACCGGGCCGCTGCTGCTCTGGTTCCGCGATCATCAGGCCGACGTCTTCGCCAAAGCGCGCCTCATGCTGACCATGAAGGACTGGCTGCTCATGCGGCTTTGCGGCGAACCCGTCTGCGATCCCGCGGGCGCTTCCTATTCGCTGCTGTTCGATGTCGGGCGGTGCGCCTGGAGCGAGGACTTGATCGCAGCGCTGGAACTGCCGCGCCACCTTTTCCCCGAGATACGCGACGGCACCGCGATCGCCGGCCGGCTGACCCGGGGCGCGGCGAATGCGCTGGGGCTGCTGGATGGAACACCGGTGGTGGTCGGCGGCCCTGACGGCACCGTCGGCGGAATGGGAGGCGGCATGGTCGAGCCCGGCATTGCCGTCAACGTCATGGGCACCACGGACGTCATCTTTGCCTGCGCCGATCAGCCATGCTTCGATCCGGATCGCCGCCTGGTCCTCAATCGCTTTCCTGTCGGAGAGGCCTGGTGCATCGGCGGTCCTATGGCCGCTACCGGCGGCGCGGTCGCGTGGCTTGCTGGCGTGCTCGGCGCCGACTTGCCGACGTTGACGGCCGAAGCCGCCGCGATCGCCGCCGGCAGCGACGGCCTGATCTTCTCACCGATGCTGGCGGGCTCGCGGACGCCGCGATGGGATGTCACCGAACGTGGCGGCTTGATGCGACTAAGTTTCGAGCACGGACGCGGGCATCTGTTCCGCGCCGCGCTCGAAGGCGTAGCGATTGAGGTCGCAGAGGTCTTCGATGCGCTCGCGACCGCGGGCATGCCGGTGCGCGAGATCCGCGCCGTCGGCGGTGGGGCCGAGTCGTCGCTGTGGCTCGAAATTCGCGCCGCCCTGCTCGGCAAGCCGCTCATCGTACCTGAAATCGCCGAGGCTTCGGCGCTCGGCGCCGCCATGCTGGCAGCCGTCGGCGTCGGACTTCATGCCGACCTTCGGGCGGCTAGCGCCGCGATGGTCCGAATCCGCGAGAAGATCGAACCGGCGCCCGATGCGATCGCCGCCTACGCTCATCTCAAGAAGCAGTATCTCGCCTACCGCCAACACCTCGACAGACTTCCGGTTCAGGAAGCAGGAGATCTTTGACATGTTCAGTGCGCTACAGGGATTGAAGGTCCTCGACGTGTCGCGCTTCATCGCCGGCCCGTTCTGCGCGATGCAGCTTGCCGATCACGGTGCTGATGTCGTCAAGGTGGAGCGCATCGACTCGGGCGAGGACACCCGCGAGAACGAGCCGAAGCTTGGCGGCGAGAGCGTCTATTTCATGACCTATAACCGCAACAAGCGCAGCTTCGCGCTCGATTTCCGCAAACCTGAGGCCCAGCAGGTGCTGCGCGAGCTCGCCGGCAAGGCCGACATCCTGATCGAAAACTTCCGTCCGGGAACGATGGAGCAGATGGGCTGCGGCTGGGAGGCGCTGCATGCGCTGAACCCGCGGCTCATCATGGTGCGCATCTCGGGCTTCGGACAGACCGGGCCTCTCTCGCAGCGCCCCTGCTTCGACGTGATCGCGCAGGCGACGAGCGGATTGATGGAGCTCACCGGCGACCCGAACGGCCCGCCGACCATGGCCGGCACTTTCGTGGTGGATTACACGACCGCGCTCTACGCCACCATCGGGGCGCTCACCGCGCTTGCCGCCCGCGAGCAGACCGGCAAGGGCCAGCTCGTCGAAGCCACGTTGCTCGAAAGCGCAGCCAGCCTGTTGATGACGGCGATCCCCGAGCAGGCCGTCTTCGGCCGCAGCATGAGCCGCCAGGGCAACCGGGACCGCTACACGTCGCCGGTCAACACCTTCAAGGGATCGGACGGCGCCTGGGTGCATATCGCCTCGGGCACCGATCCGCTGTTCCAGCGTCTGGTCAACGCAATGGGACGCGAGGACCTGCTGCAGGATCCGCGCTTCGCCACCGTCAAGGCGCGCGTGGCGAACGCATCCGCGATCGAGACCGAAGTCCAGGCCTGGGTTTTCAGACACACTGCCGACGCCGTGGTCGAGGCCATGGACCGCGCCGGGGTGCCCTGCGCCAAGGTCTCCACGATGACTGACGTGGTCGAGAACCCTCAGCTCAAGGCCCGCAACCAGATCCTGACGGTCGATCATCCGCGCGCCGGCGCATATCCGACCCACGGCATCACGGTCACGCTGCGCGAGACACCGGGCGCCGTGCGCCGACCTTCTCCGCTGGTCGGCGAACACACAAGCGAGGTGGCCGCCGAGTGGCTCGGCTGGTCCCGCGAACGCTGCGATGAATTGATCGGAAAGCGCGTGATCGGATGAGGGACTCGCGACGCCGACCTTGGACCTCGGATGCCGATCAGACGTTCGCCCCGCGACGCCCCGCCGCGCTGGCCGACCCTGCAGCCGGAACAGCGGTCTTAGCGGTTGACGTTTGCGAGAGGGCCTGATCAAGTAGGATACAGAAACGTTTTTCGGAAATCGTTTTCGGAGTAGCAGCCCTACGGCGGAAACGTTAAGGGCCGATGCCCCCGCCAAGGGCCGGCCCTTATCGGGAGGGAATCCATGTTCACCATGCGTTGGCTCAAGGCCGCCATGCTCGCGCTCGTTACGGCCGTCGGGCTTGCGGGAGCGATGCCTGCACAGGCTCAGGACAAGATTACGATCGGCGCCATCATCTACGCGCGCGACTCGCAGTACTGGCAGCAGATCGAGCGCGGCATGCGCGACGCGGCTGCGAAATACGGCGCGACGATCACGTTCGGCCTCAACCAGCGCAAGCTGCCGACCGAGGGCCAGGTGATCGAGGACTTCGTCACCCGCGGGGTCGACGTGCTGATCATGCCGCCGCTCGACAAGCAGGGTTCGGTCGCATCCGCCCGCCGGGCCAAGGACCGCAACATCATGGTCGTCGAATACGACACCCGGCTCGAGGATTCCTCGATCGCCAGCCACTCGATCGGCGTCGACAGCCACGAACTGGCCGCCGCGGTCGGCAAGGAGCTGCGCAAATATCTGGAGAGCAAGGGCGGCCAGCCCTCGATCGGCATCATCACACTGCCGCCGATCAACGCCAACATGCAGCCCCGGCGCCAGGGCTTCCTGTCCGCTCTCGAAGGCTTGAAGTACGAGACTGTCGCCGAGGTCAGCGGCGCCACCCCCGAGGAGGGCGCCAACGGCCTGGAGAACATCCTGCGTCGCAAGCCCGACACCACGGCCATCTGGGCCTCCAACGCCGGCACGCTCGCCGGAGCGGCAGCCGCAGCGCGCCGGGCCAACACGCAGACCAAGCTGTACGGTATCGACATGAGCCAGGATCTCGCCCAGATGCTGCTCGATCCGTCGAGCGCGGTGGAGGCGATCGCCGACCAGCAGCCTTACCGCATCGGCTATCTGACCGTCGAAACCGCGGTGAAGGCCAAGCGCGGCGAAAATCAGCCGCGCTACGTCAACGTGCCGGTGAAGCTCTACACCAAGAGCGATCAGCAACCCGTGAAAGAATATCTGGACCTCGTGCGCTCCTTGTCCAACTGAGGCGAGGCACGGAGCTCCTTAGAAGCCCCTCACAATCTTCCTGCGAGAACCCATGTCCATGAACAGCACGCTCGCCCAACCTCGCGAAGGCATCAGTCCGGCGCGACTAAAGGCGGCCCTGGCCTCCTGGCGCGCCGAGATCGGCGTCGGCATCGCGTTGGCGGCACTCATCATCTACTTCTCGGCGACGGCTTCGAATTTCCTGACCGTCGCCAACTTCGCAACGCTCCTCACGCAGACTTCGGTCGTCGCGATGATCGCGGTCGGGATGACGATGGTGATCATCGCAGGTGAGATCGACCTGTCAGTGGGAGCAACCGTTGGCCTTGCCGGAACCGTGATGTCGCTCCTGGTCGTGAAGCTCGGCTGGTCGCTCGTCACCGCAAGCGCGCTCGCAGTCGGCATCGCGGTCCTCATCGGCGCCTTCATCGGCGCGCTGCGCGTGATCTGGGCGATCCCGTCCTTCATCACGACGCTGGGGCTGCTGTCGGCGCTGCGCGGCGTCGCGTTCTACATTAGCGACGGCCTCACCATCGGGCCGATGCCGAAGGCGCTCGATGGTCTATGGTATGGCTCCGTTCTCGGCCTGCCTACACCGGTCGTTCTCATGGCCGGCACGATCGGACTTGGCTGGCTGCTGCTCTCGCAACTGCGCTTCGGGCGGCACCTCTATGCCGTCGGCGGCAACCCGATCACGGCCTCGCGCTACGGCGTGCCCGTGCGCGCCATCCGCATTGCCGTGTTCATCATCGTCCAGGTGCTCGCGGCGATCGGCGGCATCATGCTCGTGTCGCGGCTGAACTCGGGCAGCGCCACCGTCGGCGAGCACATCGAACTCGACGTGATCGCCGCGGTCATCGTCGGCGGAACCAGCCTGAACGGCGGATATGGTCGCCTCGTCGGCACCGTGCTCGGCGTCATGTTCGTCGCCGTGCTGCGCAATGGCATGGTCCTCGCCGGTATCGACCCCATCGTGTTCCTGATCGCCCAGGGCCTCGTCATCATCCTCGCCGTCTGGTGGAGCATGCTCCGCCGGCAGCGCACACGTGCGGACGGATTTGCATGAGCAAAGCTCCCCTTGCCTCGAAGTTGATCACCCTGCCGGAAGCCGCCGGACGCGTTGTCGACGGTTGCCGGCTCGCTCTCGGCGGCTTCGCCGTCTATCAGAAACCAATGGCCTTCGTGCGCGAGCTGGTCCGCCAGGGCCGGCGCGACCTGACGATCATCGGATCTGCCCACTCCTTCGATGTCGACATGCTGGCAGGCGCCGGCTGCTTGAAGAGGGTCGAAACATCCTATGTGGGGCTGGAGAAGCACGGCCTGGCACGCAATTATCGGCGCGCCGTGGAAGGCGGACGCCTCAAGGTCGTCGACTATCCCGAGATGGCGTGTTGGGACCGCTTCCGCGCCAACCAGGATGGCTTCGACTTCTGGCCGGCCAAGTTTCTGGGCGGCAACGATGTCGTCACCTACAACGACGAGATCAAGGAATTCCCCTGCCCCATCACCGGCCGCAGGCTGCACGCTTTCCCGGCGGCAAATCCCGATGTGGTGGTGATCCACGCTATCGCGGCCGACGAGCAGGGCAACATCGTAACGCCGGCGCGGCGGCTGCTGCCGCAGAGCGGCGACGTGCTGATGGCCCGCTCGTGCGAGCATGTCATCGTCACCGCAGAAAAGATCGTCGCAAAATCCTTCATCAAGCGGCACGCCCGTTTCGTCGAGCTGCCCTCCTATCGGATCAGCGCCGTGGTCGAGGTGCCGTGGGGATCGCATCCGACGCCGACGCTGGGGCGATATCTGGCCGATGATACCCATCTCGATGCCTATGTGGCGGCCTCTGCAAACGACGGCACCTTCGCCGCCTACCTTGATGATTGGGTCCGCCGGCCGGTGGACCACTTCGCTTATCTGGACAAGCTCGGCGCCGCCCAGCTTTCTCGCCTCGCCGACCTCGGGAGCCTTGCATGACCGCGCCCGCCACCCTCAACGAAACGCTCGCCGTCGCACTGGCCCGCAGCTTTGCCGATGCCGAGGTCGGCTTCACCGGTCTCCTCACGGGGGCCGCGGCGGCCCTGTTCGGGACCGGCATCCCGCTTGCGGCCATGGAGCTCGCCAAGCGCATGCACGCACCGAACCTGACCATCCTGCTCGCTGGCTGCTATCATAACCCGGACTTCAGCGAGATCGACCGGCTGCCCGACTCCGAGCACAGCGCGATGCTGCGCGACCTGCCCTGCGAGTCCCAGATGGTCGACTATCCCGGCCAGTTCGTGCTCAAACGCGGCGACGTGAGCTTCGGATTCAGCAGTGCGGTACAGGTGGACCGCGTCGGCAACATCAACAGTGTTTGCGTCGGTCCGCACGACCGGCCCAAGGTTCGCCTCGTCGGCCCGATCCTGCAGCCCGAGCATATGACGCTGTTCCGGCGGGAATATGTGATGATGCCGCACCATGACCGGCGCAACTTCGTCGAGAAGGTCGATTACGTCTCCGGCGTCGGCTATCCGGGAGGGATCGAAGGACGCAGGAAGCTCGGCCTCGACTGGGGCGGCCCCTGCATGGTCGTCACCCCCAAATGTCTGTTCGACTTCGACCGCGAGGCCGGGCGCATGAAGGTCCGCTCAATCCACCGCGGCGTCAGCCGGCAGGAGCTGCAGGACGCCACCGGATTCGACCTCGGCGACCTTTCATCGGTGCCCGAAACCGAGGCGCCGACGGCCGAAGAGCTGCACAACCTCCGCCGCGACGTGGATCCGCGCGGTGTCCTGATGCCCACCCTCTGAGGGATACAGCCGAACGCGATCAGACACCGCATCGACGGAATCGATCGGGAAGGATGTAATCGATTCAGAGCGTTTTCGAGCGAAGTGGACACCGGTTCGCGTGAAGAAAACGCGTCAAAACAAGAATTTAGAGCTTCGGTTCTGATCCAATCAGAACCGAAATGCTCTAGGTCGTCAGGGCGCCGGCGTTGGCTGTAGACTTTCCCGCAGCGCCTTCTTGTCCGGCTTGCCGAGTGACGTCAGCGGAATGTCCTGACGAAAGTGAATCGCCTTCGGCGCACAGACCGGTCCTTTCGCCTGCCGAACCCAGGCGATCAGGTCGGCCTCCGATGCGGTCATATTTTCGCGCAAGACCACGACGGCGGTAACGGCTTCACCCCACACGGGGTCGGGTAGCCCAATGATGGCTGCAGCGGAAACGGCCTCGTGTGCAGTAAGGACGTCCTCGACCTCCGAAGGATAAACGTTGAAGCCACCGGTGATGATCATGTCCTTCGATCGACCGACGATGTAGAAGAAGCCGTCGTCGTCGCAGCGCGCCAAATCGCCGGTATGCAGCCAGCCGTCGCGAAAGGCATGGGCAGTCTCCTCCGGCCGATTCCAATAGCCCTCCATCACTAACGGTCCGCGGACACAGATCTCACCCAACTCTCCTGCACCGACCTGCCCTCCCTCCTCGTTTAAAAGCGCGACCTGGCTATTGCCGATTGGGACCCCGCATGAGGTCAGCCGTCGATTGTCGATGGAAAGATGATCATCTCTTCGCAAGACTGTCACGGAATTGGGGGCCTCGGATTGCCCATAGAGTTGCATGAAGATCGGGCCAAAACGCTCAATCGCTTCGCGCAGGCGGACGGGTGTCATCGGTGCGGCCCCGTAGATCACAAGTTCGAGGCCGATGTCCCGGACGTCATGAGACGCCGCGTGGTCCAGCAGTTTGTAAATCATGGTCGGCACGAGGAAGGTGGCGGAAACGCCATACGACCGTACGACCTCGAAGAATCCTTCCGGCGAGAAACCGTTGGCCATCACGACGGTGCCGCTCAAGACCAGGACGGGCAACAGGCAGCCACCCGCGCCATGACTGATGGGCGTCGTCGCGAGGAAGACCGGCGCTCGCGGCCACTCCCACTCCGCCAATTCCGCCATCGTCATGGCGACGTGCGTGCGATGACTGTGCATCACTCCTTTCGGCCGCCCCGTCGTACCGCCGGTATAGATCAGCCAGCAGAGATCGCTCGGCCTCGCATTCGAGACCAAGTCGCGCGCGGGAAACGATCCGGCTTCGGCAAGCACGTCGACCGCGGTTTCGCTGGGCCCCAGTGCCATCGCCTCGACGCAGCGAACCCGCGAGACGATCGCACGTGCACGGTCGGCGAATGTCGCGGGGTCGAAGAAGAAGGCCTTTGCGCCGCTGTCCTCGAGCATGAAAATCTGATCTTCCGCGGAAGCAAGCGGATGGAGGTTAGTCAGACGTGCTCCCGAGAGATAACACGCCGCACCGATCAGAAATGCTTCCATGCTATTGCGAGACAGACAGGCGACACCGTCGCCGCGGCGGACTCCGTGCCGTTCGAAGACCTGCAACATGCGCGAGAGCAGCGCTCCGAAGTCACGATAGGTCGTTCGCTTGCCATCGGAGATGAACGCCGTTCGATCGCCGCCGCGCCTGATCGCCCTGATGAGAATGTCACCCATCGTGGACGATGCGTGAAGTTGATCCATCGATTACCTTTCCGCCATCTGCCGGGCCATGACTAGGATGCTCGCTCGTAGACGATGACGGCGGCGAGCGCCTCTTCGAGTCCGATCACGCCGCCACCGTTCTCCTGGAGGGCAATACGTGCATTCGGGACTTGTCGGGCCCCCGCCTCGCCACGCAACTGGGCCACCAATTCGAAGCACATGGACAGGCCGGTGGCGCCTATTGGATGACCTTTGGAGACCAACCCGCCGGATGTGTTAATGGGTAGCGCGCCGCCGATCTTCGTCGCGCCGCTGGCTACGAATTGTCCTCCCTCGCCGACGTCGCAAAAGCGCAACATCTCGCTCTGATAGATCTCGCAGAAGGAGGTGGCATCATGTACCTCGGCAACATCGACGTCGCTGGGTTTGATGCCCGCCATCGCGTAGGCGCGATCGGCCGCCGCTCGCGAAAGGCTTGGTTCGTCCGGGAGGCGATACTTGCCGCCAGTCACGGCCAGCCCTCGGATCAGAACGGCACGGCGCTGCACCTCCGCGGGCTGGGCGCGAAGGAACGTTTCCGAGCAAAGCAAAGCCGCAGCGGCACCGTCTCCGATCGGCGCACACATCGATCGTGTCAGCGGGTCCGAGACCATCCTGTCGCCAAGGACCTGTTGTGGAGTCATTTCGAAGCGATATTGCGCATTTGGATTGAGCGCGCCGTTGCAGTGGTTCTTTGCTGCACCGATTGCGATCTGCTCGGCGGTGGTTCCGTAGAGCTGCATATGCAGCCTGGCCTGCATCGCGTAGGTGTCCATCGCTACCGTGCGGTCAGGAGATCGCTGGAATGGCTTTCCCACTTCGCGACCGATCTGCGCGTAATGTTCCTCCCACTCCTGCGGATCGAAACTGTCCAATCCGCGCTCGAACTCCGCGAGCATGGCGGCCTGATTATCTGGATCGTAGAGTTTCTCAACCCCAAGGGCGAGGGTGAGATCGGCATCGCCGGCGCGAATCTCCTTAAAAGCTGCGGCTAACGCCAGGCTGGCGGTGGCACAGCCGCCTTCCACGTTCACGATCGGCGCCCGTTCCGGAAACCAGCCCTCGCGGACGAGCGGAATGAAGCACACGTTGCCGCGCGCAGAGGCTTGTCCCCAGTAATGCATGAGACAATTGCCGAACCAGGCGGCTTCGATGGGCGGGCATTCCTCAAGCTTCGCGTCCGACAGCGCCCCGAAATAGGCGTCTCGCGTGAGCTGTTTGAAGGACTTGTCCGGCCATCGCCCAAACGGGGTCGCATAAGCCCCGAGAACATACACATTGTTGGTCAAACGATCGCTCCTCATGATGAAGGTTGTTCGCGTGCCACTGCGTGCTGGCGCGCTGCGCATTCGACTAGCCGCGTTTCGCGACCAGGGGGCAGGTGCTTTGGTCCAGGGGACGGAATGCCTTGTCGCCGGGAGTAGCCGAGAGTATCTTGAAGAGATCCCACTCTCCCTTCGATTCTTGCGGCTTCTTGACCTGGAGCAGCAGAATGTCATGCAACATGATGCCATCGGCACGAACGCGCCCATCGGGCACCATCGGATCCCTGACCGGAAGTTCGCGAATCTTGTTTGCGATCGCCTCGCGATCGTCACTGCCTGCCGCTGCGACGCTCTTGAGATAATGCAGCGCGGCCGAATAGACACCCATTTGGACCGAGGTCGGCATGCGGCCTTGACGCTTTTGGAAACGTTCCGCCCAGGCGCGGGTTTCCGGCGTGCGATCCCAATAGTAGCCGTCGGAAACGATCAGCCCTTGCGCCTCTTTCAGACCCACGGCGTGAGCGTCGGTGAGGTAGAACAGTCCGGTCGCCAATCTCTGGCTTTGCGTGATTCCGAACTCGTTTGCCTGTTTGACAGAGTTGATGGTGTCGGAACCGGCGTTCAACAGGGCGACCACATCGGCCTTCGAAGCTTGCGCCTGCAATAGAAAGGACGAGAAGTCCGCCGTGTTCAGCGGCGTCTTGACGGATCCCACCACGGTGCCGCCGCTGGCTTTGATCGCCGCCGTCAGGTCTGCTGAAAGCGCCTCGCCCCAGGCATAATCCACCGGAAGGAAGAACCAGGACTTCCCCCCGCTTTCGGTAACTGCGCGGCCCATGGCGTTGGCGAGTGCGTAGCTGTCGTAGACCCACATAAATCCGTACGGCGAGCACGCCTCGGCGGTGAACTTTGAAGTGCCGCCCCCGGCGGCGATCAGAATTCCGGACTTGTTTCTGACGATGTCCTGAATAGCGAGCAGGATTCCGGAGTTCGGAACGTCGAGGATAAGGTCGACTTGCTCGACGTCGAGCCATTTGCGGGCAATGGATGTCGCTACGTCGACCTTTTGCAGGTGATCGGCCGAGATCAATTTCACCGGTTTGCCGAGCACGCTTCCGCCGAAATCTTCGATCGCCATCTGCGCTGCTACGACCGAACCTTTTCCCGAGCCGTCGGCGTAGGGTCCGCTCTGATCGTTGAGCACCCCTATGGTGATGCCGTTTGGCCCTGCATTTGCGGGCGGCGCCGCCAGCACTGCAACAAGAACCGCAATCGAAGCCGTCCAAAATTTCCAGTTCACAATTTCCTCCCATCCTAACAGCTCTGTTGTTTTTGCTCGAAGCTGTCGTGCGTTCCTGCCCCAAGTGGCGACAGAACGACTGTCTCCAGCCTAAGGCCGGTCACGGCACTGAAACCTGCGACCGGATGGCGACAGATACCCCAATAATTTATATAGTACAAGTTTATTGTGATATTTGGCGTTGCGGGACGTCTGGCTGGGACCTAGATTGTCGGTTAAGGAGGTGGCGGATTCACAGGGATGGTCGGTTTGGTGAAGCAGCAGAATTCCTCTCACGCCTCTAAGGCGCAGTCAGAAGTCCCAGCCGATCTTCGCAAAAAGACTCTGAAGGCGTTTTTGCTGCATTTCTTCGCCAACGTGATTCTTGCCGCAGACGCCGAAGCCGCACTGGAGCCCTACGGTCTCACCCGCCTGCACAATCGTGTGTTGGTTCTGACCGCGATGAATCCGGGAGCGACGGTCAGTGATCTCTTGCGTGCGATGCGTGTGTCGCACCAGAATTTGAATCCGACCATGCGGCAACTCGTCAAGGACGGCCTGCTGATCGCGAAGATTGGCGAAGAGGACCGAAGGCAGAAACGACTCTACCCTACGGCCAAAGGCCGCAAACTTGTTCAGACAGTGCTCCGCCGGCAATTCGCGCGCCTGGAGGCCGCTTTGGCCGATTGCGGCCCTGATGCGACGAATGCGTTCCTCGCCGTGCACGAGAAGCTTGTAGACAAGGACGATCTGAGATGGGCAGAGCGGCTTGCGGAAGATCCCTCTGGACTCGCAGATGTTTGATACCAAGGACGGCTTGGCCGGCCGGCCCGACGTGGCTTCTCCGCTCCGTCCAGAGCCTGCAATGAGAGGATTGACTTCGGCTCAGACAACCTCCTAGATCACGACTGACGGTTCCCCTTACGGGGATCAAAAGGGAACGCGGTGCGGGGACTTCTCCTCTATGCCGCGGCTGCCCCCGCAACTGTGAGCGGCGAATCTTTCGTCATGCGCCACTGGGAGCCTCGGTCCTGGGAAGGCGACGAAGGGTTGGGACCCGCAAGCCAGGAGACCTGCCGTCAGCCGTGGTCACACGCAAAAATGTCGGTCGGGGAGTACAGACATTGTTTTCGTCCGGCGTGCCATAGGCACGTTCGAGCGAGACCTCGTTTGCGGTGACGTGCCACTGACGTCATACCGAGGTCTGCTCGTGCTCTCTATCGTTCCTATCGTAAGGCAGCGTGATGCTGCGCGGCTCGCTTTCAGATACTTCCTGCCGGTTCTCCTGCTCGAATCTTCTTCGGCAAAGGCCCAGCAGCCTGAGACGTCCCATGTCTTGCCTCCGGTGAGCGTTATCCAGCCGCAAAAGCCTGCGGCAAAGCGTCTCAATCATCAGCGTTCAACTTCCGCAGCGCGACCTGCGCAATCTCAGTCGAGCCGGAGCCCGGCGGCGCGAAGCACCACGCCCTCCGCAACATCCGACAGGCCATCTCCGACGCTAAACCTGAACAAGCTGAACGCGAGTGGCAGCCGCCTCAACCTCACTCCGCTGCAGACGCCCGCCAGCGTCGAAACGATTACGTCGCAGACCATCGCAGAACGCGGCCAGCATAATGTCACGGACGCGGTCACCCAGAACGCAGTGGGCTTTACCGCGAGCCCGGCGCCCGGCAATGGCGGCCTCTCGTTCAGCACGCGCGGCTTCACCGGAAGCAATTCGGTGATGACGCTGTACGATGGCACTCGCCTCTATGTTGGCGCAGGAACCGTGACCTTTCCATTCGATACGTGGTCGGCGGATCGCATCGAGGTCATGCGCGGGCCAGCCTCCGTTCTGTACGGGGAAGGCGCAATTGGTGGGATCATCAATGTGATCCCCAAGAAACCGGTCACGACGCCCTACAACGATGCCGAGATATCGCTCGACACCAATACGACGCGACGCATTGCGGTGGATAGCGGCGGCCCGATCAATCCGAACGTATCCTATCGCGTCAATGCCATCGGCAACATCTCGAACGGCTGGGTTGATCGCGACGAGACGTCGAATGTTGCGGTCTCCGCCGCGGTGCGGGTCCAGGCCGCCGAAAACCTCGCTTTCACACTCTCGAACGACTACAGCAATCGAAGCCCCTCGCGCTATTTCGGCACACCGCTGATCAACGGCGGGATCGACGACACGTTGCGGTTCAAGAACTACAACGTGCTCGACAGCGCGATCCGCTATCAGGATAACTGGAGCCAGTTCAAGACCGAGTGGGACGTGACGGAAGGAGTCAAGGTCCAGAACACACTCTACTATCTGACCAGCCGTCGGCATTGGCGTGATGTCGAGAACTATAGTTGGAATCCTGCAACACGGTTGATCGACCGAACCAGCTACATCGAGATATTCCACGACCAGGCTCAGGTCGGTAACCGGATGGACGCAACGTTTCGTGGTCATCTGCTGGGCTTCGCCAACGAGTTCGTTGCGGGCTTCGACGTCAACCGGATCGATTTTACCCACACCAACAATTCGCCCTATGGCGGCGCATCTTCGGTTGATCCCTATGCCGGCGACATGGGGTCTTTTGCGACCTCCACGACGCGAACCACGCCCGGCTACAATGCGATCGTCAATCAATATGCGTTGTTTGCCGAGGACCGGCTGTCGCTGACCGATCAGTTGTCCGTTGTAAGCGGTATCAGGTTCGACCGGCCGGATGTCGACCGCACCGATTACAGGACACCAACGAATAATTTCGATATCTCGCTGTCGGGCACGAGCTGGCGAACCGGCGTGGTCTACACGCCCGTCTCGAACCTCGCCTTTTACGGACAGTATGCGACAGCCGTCGATCCCGTCACCAATCTCATCTCGCTGTCGGCCACGCAGAAAACCTTCCAGCTTGCCACGGGCAAGCAAACCGAGGTTGGGGTCAAGCAATCATTCTGGGGCGGCCGTGGTGAATGGACGCTGGCAGGTTACGAAATCGTCAAGAACAACCTGCTGGTCCCGGATCCCAACAATCCCGCCGGCCTGGCGCTGCAAGTCGGCCAGCAATCGTCGCGCGGGATCGAAGCATCGATCGGCCTGGCACTGAATGATGGTTGGCGCGTCGATGCCAATCTCGCGGTGCTGCGGGCCCGGTACGACAACTTCAGCCAGGTGGTGGGCGGCAAACTCGTCAGCTACGCCGGCAACGTTCCGACGAATGTGCCGCAGCAGGTATCGAACGTGTGGCTGACCTGGGACTTCGCGCCGAACTGGTCCGTCTACGGCGGCGTGCAGATCGTAGGGCAAACATTCTCCGATAACGCCAATACCCAGCTTCGCCCCGCCTACACCGTGGTCAACGGCGGACTGCGCTGGAAGCCTGACGGGCAAACCACGGTGGCGCTTCGCCTCTACAATCTCTTCGACACTGTCTACGCCACGTCCGCCCCTTCCGGGCAATGGCTGCTCGGCATGCCGCGCACGGCAGAAGTGTCCGTCAACGTGAAGTTCTGATCATGCGCCGCGCGTTGATCCGGAAAGGACGGCGGTGGCTTTACATCACCCATCGCTGGATCGGCATCGCGACCTGCCTGCTGTTTGCGATGTGGTTCGTCTCGGGCATCGTCATGATGTACGTGGCGTTCCCGCAGTTGACCGATCGCGAGCGCTGGGCGGCGCTGCCACCGATCGCCTGGGACCGCGTGCTCGTGGCGCCCGATCGGGCCATGGCCATCGCCGGTGTTGCGAACTATCCGCGCGATCTTCGCCTCGTCATGCTGAACGATATCCCCGTCTATCGGCTGCTGGACTGGAATGGCGCACGCAAGACCATATCGGCAACGGACGGTCATTCGATCGAGGACATCACGACCGAGCAGGCGCTGGCGATCGCCCGCCATCATCCGAATGCCGTGCATCCAAGGCTGATTGGCACAATCGAACGCGATCAATGGAGTGTCACGGCGCGCTATGATCCCTTGCGGCCGCTCCTCCTGGTGTCGCTCGGAGATGAAGCCGGAACCGAGCTCTATGTCTCGGCGAAGACCGGTGAACTGGCGCTCGACACCACGCGACGTGAGCGGATCTGGAATTGGCTAGGCTCGATCCCACACTGGATCTATCCCACGGTCCTCCGCCAGGATGGCGCAACTTGGCGGCAAGCGGTGCTCTGGATATCAGGCATCTGCCTCGTGGTGGCGGTTACCGGTTTCTGGATCGGCATTCTACGGCTGCGATTGCGCCAGCGTTATGCCCGGGGCAGCATCACGCCTTATCGGGGATGGATGGCCTGGCATCACATCGCCGGATTGATCGGCGGCATCTTCGTCCTGACATGGACATTCAGCGGTTGGCTGTCGCTTAATCCGAGCGAGTATTTTGCAGGCCGAGGCCCGAGCCGGGAGATGGCGGTCCGATATGCTGGGCATGATGCGCCGCGGATTGTCGCAGCCTTCCAATCGATGCCTCCGCTCGGAGCGGTCGAAGCTCGCTTTGTCTGGCTCGGCGGCCATCCGCTGATGGTGCTCACCGACCGCGACGGCGATCAGACTGTTGCCGATCCGGCAAGCGGCGCCACGAAGGTGCTTTCCGACGACGAGATTTTCTCAGCGGCGAATAGCTTGTTGCCAAACGCCGCGATGACCGCGCGCCTCCGCCTCCAGCAGTTCGATGATTATTGGTATTCGCATCACAATGAGCGGCTTCTGCCGGTGTTGCGCGTGGGCTTCGACGACGCGGCTGAGAGCTGGTTCTACATTGATCCGCGCAATGGCGATATTCTCGGCCGCGTCGACAACAGCCGCCGGGCGTATCGCTGGCTGTTCAATGCGCTGCACAGTCTCGATTTTCCGCCGCTGCTGCGCCATCGCCCAGCATGGGACATCGCTGTGTTGCTGCTGTCGCTCATTGGAATGATCATATCGACGAGTGGCATCGTCATAGGCTGGCGGCGACTGCGATCCTAGGGACAATGTCCGGCGCGCGGTGACAGCCAAGAGATCAGGACAAAGGCCGCAGCAGCCAAGCCGAATCTCCTTTACAAAACCTGAGCGCGAGATCAGTATCTCTACACGCGGAGATTTCACGTCGGCAGGTTTCCATGAGAAACTACGAAGCGAGCCGCAGGTTCATTTCGGAAGTCACCGCAATGGTCAGTCGTCTGGAGGCCATTCGCCACTACTGGGCG
Organism: Bradyrhizobium sp. Crot121; assembly: GCF_059512385.1. Lineage (NCBI taxonomy): Bacteria > Pseudomonadati > Pseudomonadota > Alphaproteobacteria > Hyphomicrobiales > Nitrobacteraceae > Bradyrhizobium > Bradyrhizobium sp. Crot121. The sequence goes on from NZ_JCAMOR010000001.1 coordinate 456,492, forward strand.
CGGCATCTCGGCATAACCGATGCTCAGTGGATCATTATTGTTGCCTTGGCCGAGTTAGACGGACGCGAGGGTGTATCCGTCGAGGCCATAGCGAAGACGCTGCAGGTGAATACATCTTTTGTCGTGAGGCAATTGAAACTGTTGGAGAGAGCGGGTCTGCTTCAACGTGAGTCCCCCTCCTCGAACACTCAGCTAGCAACTCTCTCTTTGACAGAAGCTGCCTACGCGCATCTGGCGATGCTGTCGTCTGAACAAGATGCGCTGCATGAGTTCATTCTGGCTGAGTTTGGACGCCCTGAACTCGACAGGGTGATCGACAGGCTCGCCAGTTTGAACCATCAGCTTGAAAAGGCCGCGGACGAAAAGGCCCCGCTATCTTCGTAGCGCAGTCTATCCGAGGCCGCGTCCTCACTGCACCGCATAGCAAAACTTGTCGCGCAAACAGAAACCCCCGGCAATCGCTTGCCGGGGGCCTTGATTAAGATTCCTTTGACGAGTGGATCAGAAGTTGCGCTGAACGCGGACGTTCAAGCTGTACGTATCCTGGTCCCTGAAGTCGTACCGAGCGGTCGGCATCGGCGCCGATGGGGTAAGGATAGCGGAGCCAGTGAACTTCTGGTCGAGATGGAACCACATGAATTCGGCCGAGAACGTCAGGTTCTTGACCGGGGTCCAGCGGGTGATCGTACCGAGCTGCGAGACATTGAAGTCGGGGTTACAGCTGAAGTCGGCACTGACCGCCGAGAGGCGGGCAGCAGTGAAGGTGGAGCAGACGAAGAATTTTGCCGTGTTATCGTAGCTGACCGCCGAGTAGCTGCCGAACAAGCTGCTCGACCAGTAAGGATCCCAGTTGTGGTTATACGCACCACGGACGCCCCATGCTGTCGTCAGATGGATTTTCCCATCAGCACCAAACAACGGGCCCGCAAGGCCGGCCGGTGCCCACACTCCGTCAGTCACCGCCCCGAAGCCGATGCTTCCGAAGGAGCCGAAATTATTGGCGCCACCGAAGATCGTGAAGGGGTTAGGCGATGTCGCCGACGTCGAGATCACCTGCTTGGTGTTACCTTTGGCAAAGGTGGCATCGATCTTGAAGTCGTCGCCGGGGCCGGTCGGGATGTTCTTGATCTGCAACGCAGCCATCACCGCACCACCCCACTTGGTGTCGGGGTGACCGGAGAGTTCAGACAGGTTGGTCGGCGCCGCACCCGGCAGACCGGTTGCACCAGCGGGAGCACCGACCGTATTCAGGACGTTGTAGGAGCCGTTGACTTCATGTGCCGAAGCCGAAATCTGGAACAGACCCCAAGCCTGATCGATGCGGATGTTACCGACGACGTCCGGCGCATGCACACCGGCATAGGCGTTGGCGACAGCGCCCTGTGACGTGAGCGGCACGGTCAGGTTGGCCACGACGGTGCGGTCGAAGACGGTCGGATCATCAAGGCCGATGGTGCCCGAGATGCCGTTGCCGAACTGCGCAGTGTACTGGATGTTGTTCACGCCGGTGACGGTGTCATGACCGCCGAGCAGGAAGGACGAGTTGTTGCCCGGATAACCATGCCATGGCGTCGCGAAGGCCGAAGCCGACTTACCGAAGGTGAAGCCCGCGAACTGAATGAACACGAATTCGACCGCGACATAGCCGCCGCCGGGGGTATCAAGCAGGTTGGCGCTTGCGACCGGCAGGCTCTGGTTGATCGAGTTCGGGTTGTAGGTGTTGTTGCCGAGCGTCGAGAACTGGAAGTCGGCCTGACCGAAGGTGCGGACGACGCCATATTCCGTTGCTGTGCGGGTATCGACCGTCAGCGCCATGCGGGAGCGGGCGGAGAAGTAGTCTTGATAGCGGTTGGTTTGACCCGCATCACCGCTCCAGGCTGGCGCATTGTAGATGCCGCCGTTGAACGTGGTGTCGACACGCAGGTAGCCACCGATCTTCATGCAGGTGTCGGTGCCAGGGATGTACCAGAAACCGGCGCCGTAAAGCGAACAGATCCTCACGTACTCGACCGCTTTGGCCTTGACGGGAAGATCGGCCGCCTGTGCCCCGCCCATGGCGAGCAGACCCGCCGCTGAGCCGAGGATAAGGCTCTTAACCATCTTCATGTTAAACCTCCAAGTTGCTCTATAAGGAAGAGCTGCGGATCCGCCGGGTAAACACCCTGAAGCTGATTCCCTAGTCCCCCCAAAACCCGTCAAGCCGCTTCGCGCTTTCGGACTCCCGCGAAAACGCGAGGGACTTAAGCGAACCACCAAGAACGGGACGACTTCGGGATGCCCCCCTCCGTCGCTGTTCCATAAGAAACGAAGGTCTCCTAAGGCGCAACAAGAGAGAGAGGACTCCGCAGGCGCCTTCGCTTCTTTTCGGACGCATGTTGCACAAATATCACGGCACCGTGAGTGCGCGTGATCGAATAACACACTGAAATACTTAGCTTATTTTGCCTCAGCGTCGGACTGAAATTTAGGCACTCATCAGAAGGGAACTCGATAGCGCGTGCGCGGAGAGGTTTACGACGGCATGAGATGTACCCCACGAGAGAATCATCGGGGAGAATCATTCTTCCTTGGTGTCGCCGATCGATTGCTGGACCCATGTGCCTCGCAACCCGCCAAGACCTTGCGGCGAAGGAGCCGACGAAGGCGCAGGCGATCGACCAGGCGATCAATGAGAGGTTGTCGCTGGCTCAAGATCAGGTGCTCACGCTGCAAGATGCCGCATGGCATCGATCTCGCCATCCTGCCGCACATGGCGACCATGGCAGTCCATGAGCTTGCCATCCGGCTGCACCGCCAGGAATGCGCCGAGCAGGTGCTCCAGCTAGCGTTGCAGGGCACATCGCCCGGTCCGCCCCATTGATCTACGTCAATATGTAGTTGTTACCGTTCTTCCCTTTATTGCGGGCGGCCTTGGCACCGTGGGCGGGCCGAGCACCTTTCGGATTGTCGTAACGCCCGCCCCGATCGGATCGAGACCCGCGCTACGCTGCTATCCAACGTCTTCAAGGAGGAAAATATGCTGAACATGCGAACACTGTTGGCAGTCGCCATACTTCCATTCCTTGCAATCTCATCATCGGCACAAACAGGACAACAGATGGATAGGACTAGGGCCATACGCGCTGAATGCTTCAGGCAGGCCAATGAGGCGGCAAGATCCCAAGTGGGCATGGCTTCTGCTAATCCCGCTGCCACTGCCGAAGGGAACGCTGTCGGCGCAGACGCCTATTACTCGTGCATCCGTAGAAACGGGCTCCGAAGGTAAACACACCCTCGCCGAGGATCGGTCTCACCTGCATCCACTTGCGCTTGGACTGCCGAAATATCCCGGAGCGCGAGATACTCACGCAGGTCCGGCAGATCCTCGACGAGTGCTGCCGCCAATGCACAAGCACTTGCCGTACAGGCTATTGCGACCGCCGTCGTCTGAACCAGCTGCGATGCCGCGCTGTCATCGACACGGCTATCATCGACGTGCGGAGCAATATGCATTTTGTGCCAAGTATTCGAGCAGTTGCCCACAGGTAATACTGGTCCTACAATACAACCGAGATCTCGGCCCGCCTCGGATCTCGAATCGACTTGATGGCGTTGCCCGCTCTTCTTTTGCGACCGAAATCGCTCTTCCCGATTCCCAGTGTTCTCCTTGCTGTAAGCTTAGTTGTCCCGAGTGATTAGTAGCTCTGTTTTCGGGAGAGAACAGAAATGGCGTGGAGTAGAGTTTTTAATTTATCTGATCCGTCACAGTGCAAGGCAGTTATTTGGTCCGCGGACATAGAACTTTTTCCGACGGCGAAAGGAAGCTTTCATGCCGAAATTGCGCAGATCGGCATAAACAGGCTTTTGGTGCAACGATATCAAGTGTCGCTTCCGCAGGTTAACACCCTCGCGATCAGTCCAGGCCGCAGATCAATTGGCTTTCTTACCGAACCCAATGAATCGGCCTTCCTGCACTGCGGCCTGGAGGTCTTGGCCAGCGATCTCGTCGTAAACAGGTCCGACGTCGTACATCAACGATCTGGCGCAAACCTCCACTATGGCACGATCTCTCTCGCGGCTGATGACTTTGATGCTGCTGCCGAGGCAGTACTCGGTCGCGAGTTTGTCGAAATGCCGCAGAATCGAATTGTCCGCCCGCATTCTGCGGCGATGCTCCGACTGCTGAAACTGCACAAGAGCATTGGGCTGCTCGCTCATGACATGCCGGATGTTCTCGAAATCCCGGAAGTGGGACGGGCACTCGAGAATGAGCTCACTTATGTCATGGTGAGGTGCGTTGCCCAAGGCGCCGCTGTAGAGTCGAGGACCGGTAGCCGTCGTCACGACGCCATCGTCGCACGATTTGAGGAATTCCTGGAGGCCAATCCCGACCGGCCGCTTTATCTTGCGGAAATCTGCGCAGCGATTGGCGTCGCGGAGCGCACGCTCCGCGCCTCCTGCGAAGAGCATTTAGGAATGGGGCCGATCCGTTATCTCGCCCTGCGCCGAATGCACCTCGTACACCGCGCGCTCCTGAGCTCGGACCATTCAAAGCGGACCGTCACCCAGATTGTCACCGACCACGGTTTTTGGGAACTCGGCCGCTTTTCGGTTGCCTACCACGCACTGTTTGGCGAGGCGCCATCGCATACCTTGCGGCGATCGGTCGAGCTGCCGGAAACGCGTCCCAATCGCCCAACATCGCTTGCAGCCACAAACTTGCGGGCAGCTTGAGCCAGACAGGGACTTAATACAATGTCGTGGGCAAGAGTTCTCAGATTTACCGATCCGTTTCCCTGTCAGGCGGCCGTTCAAGCGACTGATGTCGAGATACTCCCCACAACGAAGGGAGATTTTTGGGCCGAGATTACACAGATTGGCATGACCAGACTTTGGATGCAGCGTTTCACTGTATCTTTGCCGCAAATCAGCAACGTTGCGTGCAGACCCGACCGGCGATCGATCATCTTTCTCACCGAATCCAATTCGTCCCCACTACAGCACTGTGGCCAAGACGTCTTGCCTGGTGACATCATCATTAACAGAACTGACGTTGCACATCATCGATCCGGCCATGATTATCATTTAGGGGCGATGTCTCTCCCGATCGATGAATTCGACGCCGCGGTCGAAGCGATAGCTGGCGGTGGTTTCAGCAAGCGGCTGGATGAGCGTAGCGTTCACCCGAATCCTGCGTTGATGTCGCGGCTGCTGAAGCTGCACAAGGTGGTCGGACAACTCGCCCATGAAACCCCCGATGTACTCGCAATACCGGAAGTGCTTCGTGCCCTCGAGAGCGAACTGGTGCATGTCATGGTCCGGTGCCTCGTGGAATGCGTCGTGCTGGAAACGACCATGGGCGACCGTCGCCATGACGCGATCGTCGCGCGGTTCGAGGAATTTTTGGAGGCCAATCCCGACCGCCCACTTTATCTCACGGAAATCTGCGCGGCGATTGGTGTCGCCGAACGCACCCTTCGCGCCTCCTGTGAGGAACATTTTGGCATGGGACCGATCCGTTATCTCACCTTGCGCCGAATGCACCTTGTGCGGCGGGCGCTCTTGAGGTCGGACCCATCAACGGCAACTGTCACGCAAATCGTGGCCGACCACGGCTTTTGGGAACTGGGGCGCTTTTCAGTTGCCTACCGAATGTTCTTCGGAGAAACGCCGTCGTGCACCTTGCGGCGCCCGCCGGCGGACCCGAGGGTTCGGCTCGACCGCCCATCAACCCTTGCTTTTGCCGGGCCCGGCCTCGCCTGAACCGGGTGCGCGTGATCGCAAACGCGCGGTCGCCTGCGACAAAATCATGCCACTACGCGCGGAAAATCGCTAAATTCGGAAAAACCTCCGGATAAGGCGGTGAGTTCGATTGCTCTCTTGCTGGCTTCGCTCTCCCCTGCAAGAGGGGAGAAGGAGGCCCTTTGGAATGCGCAAACGCATTTTTTACGGGGCACTCGTTGTTTTCGTTCTGCTCGCAAATACGCAGCGGATTTCTGCGGCTTGCGTCGATCCCACACAGGTTGCGCACTCAGCGGTCAGCATCTTCAGGCATTTCGATGACGCGGAGCGCGAGTCGCATCGGGGCCTCGTCGGCGTGCGAGGCACCGGTTGGTTCCTGTCACCAACAACGATCGTCACCGCTGAACATGTCACCGCCGGCATGGAGCTATCGACGCAGGACTGGAAGTCGCTTGAAATCGTGGACGGGAACGACAGTCAATTCATCGCCGCCCGAATCCTGCGCCTGGCTGGAGGGCAGATGGAAAAGCTGGCCGTAATCGAACTCGGACGCGCCGTTCTCAACGCCCAGAGTGCGGCGATCCGCCACGAGCCACTCGTTCCGGAAGAGCAGGTCGTGGCGCTTGCCTATGGGGCAGGCCGCCCGCAACTCGTCGGAGGACGGTTCGTTCGATTTGGAGACGGCGGGAAGTTGTCGGGCATGGCACTCCTTGAAATGTATGAGGGCGAGAATCGCCTTATCATCGATCACGGTGCGTCGGGAGCACCGGTTCTTGATTGCGGAGGTCGCGTTACGGCGGTCCTGAGCCACGTGTTTACCCAGAACGTTGGGTGGGCCCACCGGCAGATCAGGACTTCGACAGCATGGGGAATGCCCAACGTCGCGTCCGTGCCGGTCCAGGCGTTGGAAGAATTTGCCGAGACGAGATGAGAGCCGGGTCGTCGCATCGTCAGTGTCGCCACAAAATGGGCATCCGGCCACAATTGCTCCGCCAACTACGAAAGACCGCCCGCGGGCGGTCTTTCCACTGAGGGGGCACCTATGGTCGCAGCACCTGGTCGAGATTATCGACCGGCTTGCCGGATTTGCATATTCTTCACATTCCACCCCCGCCATCGACCTTCCGAACCCGCATAGCCGACGACGGCCGACTGCTTGATGCTGCCTTCCTCGATGAGACCGGACCGTGCACCGGTCCGACGGGACGGCGCAGATGGCAGAAGGCGCGACACTCACGTTTGGCGACGCTGACGGCTATGCCGCAGGATTCGGCGATGTCCGTATCAATCTAACGATAACGGGTGCCGGCGATTTCGAGGCACGGCTAACACGGTTGAGATTGAACCACCTGGAATTGTGTCGGTGCCGGGAAATCCTTCCGCGCATCGCATATATTTCGCTGCCCCCCGAACGGATATTCCTTTCTTTTCCGCTGGGTACCGCGTCCCTCGTGTCCGATGGGCTTGTCTTGCGGAACGGCGACATGGTTTTGCACGGTCGCGGCGAAAGCACCCATCAGCGCTCCCACGGCGCGTCCCAATGGGGCTTGATAGCCCTATCGCCGGACCAATTCGGGACTTGCAGCAAAGCCTTGACTGGACGGGAAATCGCGCCGCCGCCCGTGAGCAGAGTGCTCCACCCTACCCGCGCGGATATATCAAGATTTCGTCTTCTCTTCAGAGAAGCTTGCTACCTTGCAGAGGCTGGACGGAAATTGATCGAGCGCCCCGAGGTAGCAAGAGCGCTGGAGCAGGAATTGCTCCACGCGATCATCGATTGTCTGACCGCCGACGACATCGACAACAATAACTCCAAGGCAAGACACCATCACACTGCCGTCATGCATCGATTCGAAGATGGCCTAAGCAAACGCATCGATCAAAGACTCAAAATGCCTGCGCTTTGTGCCGAGATCGGCGTGCCGGAGCGTAGCCTGCGGATGTGTTGCGCGGAGTTCCTCGGCGTAAGCCCCGCACGATATCTCTTGTTGCGGCGATTGAACCAGGCTCGTTCGGCACTGCGACGCGCCGATCCTTCGATAGCCACCGTCGCGGAGGTCGCGCGAAATCATCAATTCCTGGAGCTTGGACGCTTTGCGGTGACGTATCGCACCACCTTCGGAGAGTCGCCTTCCGTCACGCTGCAACGCGATCCGTGATCTGATCCGCCGAAAGCGCACAGCCAGCCCTGCGAAGCCAACATTAGCCTCAGCCTCGTAGGCGAGGCTTTCAATCCTTTGTGCCGATTGACGACTGCGGGCCTAGTCGCTGCGGAACGGCGGCAACGCGCTTTGGTATACCGCTTTCCATCACGCCCTCAATCTGCCGAATGTGCATAGCGCATTCAGGGCCTTTCGCCCAATTTGCCGTCGCAAAGCGTCGGACCGATTGCCGGTTGCGATCTCGCATGAACCGGCAAAGGCAAGTTGGTCGGCGGGTGGAGGTGGGCGAAGGCTGCGGCCCGGGGCTTTCGGCAGCCGCCAACTAAGGAAGCAACCATGAGCTTGTTCCGACCAATTTCGGGCGCTCTTGTCTTGGCGTGTGCTGCGCTCGGCGCCCCGGCGACTGCCTTCCAGTACGACTGGAACCTGTTGCCGATCGGTCAGCAGCTATGGCTGCAGCACCTCCTGACATACGAGAAATTCCCGCCGCTGCAGGCGCCGGAGAGCTACAACCTCAGCGGGATCCTGGACGAGGTCAAGAAGGCCCATTCCCGCGCAGCGAGCGACTAAGCTGCATGAAGCGTGCGCGATGTGAACAGGCAGACGCCCTACGGGGCGTCTGCACACGACAGTTGGAGCGAAAGATGGCTTCTACGCCTGCCCAGAATATTCAACCTTCGCTCCGATCCGTTCGAGCGGGCTCAGCACGAGTCCGGCGACTACGTGCGCTGGGTCATCGAACACGCCTTCCTGCTCGTGCCGCGCAAGCGATCGTGGCGCAGAATTAGGAGACGATCATGCAAGCTCTCTTGCACTATCGCACGAACCGCCGCGTTCTGATTTCGATCTTGACGCTGTTGCCTGCCTTGTCCAGTCCGCTCCTGACGATCCCGGCATTGGCGCAAACAACGTCGCAGGCTCCATTGCCTTCATGGAACGATGGGGCCGCGAAACAGGCGATCCTCGACTTCGTGCGCGTCACGACCGACACCGCGAGCCCGAACCACGTGCCACCGGAGAATCGAATTGCCGTCTTTGACCAGGACGGCACGCTCTGGGTCGAGCATCCGATGTACACGCAAGTGCTCTACTGCCTGGAGCGCGTCCCGGCGGTGGTCGAGAAAAAGCCGGAGCTCAAGAACGTCGCGCCGTTCAAGACCGTGCTCTCGGGCGATCGGGAGGCGATCGCCAGGCTTTCCTTGAGGGACCTGGAGGAGATCCTGGCTGCGACGCTGACGGGGATGTCGGTGGAGGAGTTCAAGGCCGAAGCGAAGCAGTGGATCGCGACCGCGCGGGATCCACGCTGGAAGCGCCCCTACACCGAGCTCGTTTATCAGCCGATGCTCGAAGTCCTGCAATTCCTGCGTGATAACGGTTTCAAGACCTTTATCGTGACAGGTGGAGGGCAGGACTTCGTGCGTGTATACGCCGAACAGGTCTATGGCATCCCGCCTGAGCAGGTCGTCGGTACCGCGGGGGGAACGAAATACAGCTACGGCAAGGACGGCAAGCCGTTTTTGACCAAGGAGCCTAAGCTTATCCTGAACGACGACAACGCCGGCAAACCGGAAGGGATTCACCTCATGATCGGACGTCGGCCGTATGCGGCGTTCGGCAACTCGACGGGCGATCGCGAGATGCTGGAGTGGACCGGTGCGGGTGCTGGTGCGCGTCTGAAGATGCTGGTGCTGCATGACGATGCCGCCCGCGAATACGCCTACGGCCCGGCACAAGGTCTGCCGGACACCAAGGTCGGCACTTTCACGCCCGCGCTCTATGACGAGGCCAGGAAGGACGGCTGGACGGTGATCAGCATGAAAGACGATTGGAAGCGACTGTTTCCGTTCGAGCAGTAGCACCGATTCTGAAGGGGACCCGGCAGGCGATGGACCGGCTCAGCCGGCAATGTCGCGCGGACATTTTGCCGAATCTGCATAGCGCGGGACAGCACCAGAGGATTTGCTGGAATTCGTCCTTAGCCTGCAGCGGGTAGCAATTCGTGGCGCGCAGCGACAACAGAGCAGATAGGAACCAGAGGCCACCGACGCGCGCCGCCACGTGGATGGCGATGGCAGTTCTCGCGTTGGGTGGTTGTGCACTCCTGTTTGCCACCAATGGCGGTATCGTCCGCCCGGCGGCTTTTCGTTCAAGCAAGGCCGCCTCTGCTGCCGTCTTTGTCGGCAGTGAAGCCTGCGCCAGGTGCCATCAGGCCGAAACCGCGTTGTGGAAGGAGTCCCAGCACAAGCATGCCATGCAGCACGCCACCGCCGCTTCCGTGCTTGGGAATTTCAATGACACCGGTTTCGACTATTTCGGCGTCCATTCGCGGTTCTTCAAGAAGGAGAACAAATTCTTCGTCGAGACGGATGGTCCTGACGGCAAGCTTGCGAACTTCGAGATCAAGTACACCTTCGGCATCGATCCGCTCCAGCAATATCTGATCGAGTTCCCCGATGGTCGTATTCAGGCGCTTTCAATCGCCTGGGATAGCCGGCCGAAGGACAAGGGCGGGCAACGCTGGTTTCATCTCTATCCCAATGAGGAGATCAAGCACGACGACGTGCTGCACTGGACCAAGCTCAATCAGAACTGGAATTTCATGTGTGCGGAGTGCCACTCCACGGGCATCCGGAAGAACTACGACGCGGCCGAGGACCGCTTTCGCACGACCTGGACGGAGATCAGCGTCGGCTGCGAGGCATGCCACGGCAAAGGCTCGCGGCACGTCGCTTGGGCGCAGAGCCAGCGGAACTGGTTTGGAAAAGACGATGACACGCGCAAGGGGCTAGCCGTCTTGCTGAACGAGCGGGATGGCATTAGTTGGCACCCCGATCCGAAGACCGGCAACCCGCAACGCAGCATCGCTCCTGCGGTGACACGCAGGGAGGTCGAGACTTGCGGATTGTGCCACGCCCGACGCGGTGAATTTTCGGAAGACTGGGTACCAGGACAACCATTGTCCGACACGCATGCCGTTTCCCTCCTTGCTCCTGGCCTGTATCACGCGGACGGGCAGATGCTCGATGAGGTCTATAACTACGGCCCGTTCAAGCAAAGCAAGATGTTCGCGGCTGGCGTGACCTGCAGCGACTGCCATGACCCTCATGCGGCCAAGCTCCGCGCTTCAGGCGACGGCGTTTGCCTGCAATGCCACGCCTCCGACAAATATGAAGTTGCCTCACATCATCGCCACGAAGGCGTTGTGCCGGCCGTGGCTTGCGCGTCGTGCCACATGCCGGTCAGCACCCACATGGTGATCGACAAGCGGCATGACCACAGCCTTCGAATTCCGAGGCCGGATCTCTCCGTAAAGCTTGGCACCCCGAATGCCTGCAACAATTGTCATGCCGACAGATCCGCACAATGGGCGGCCGACGCGATCGAGCGCTGGCACGGACCGGTCCGGAAAGGCTTTCAGAATTACGCCGAGGCTTTCCAGGCTTCCTGGACCGGCCGCGCCGACGCTGCCACACTGCTGGCCCTGGTGGCGGCCAATCCCACCGCGCCGACCATCGCACGTGCGAGCGCGCTTGGCGAACTTCATTCGCGGGTCTCGGGCGCGAATATCGAGCTTGCGCGCAAGGGATTGGCAGATGCCGACCCGATGGTGCGGGTCGCAGCGCTTGACATGCTCGACGGCCTTCCGGGCGAGCGGATCTGGCCGTTGGTCGCGCCGCTTCTTGCCGATCCAAGCGGCGGCGTTCGTATCAGGGCGGTGTCGATCTTGGCCGCCGTTCCGAGCGCGGCCCAGCCCTCGGCGGACCGCGCAGCCTTCGAAGGGGCCGCTGCCGAGTTCATTGCGGCGCAACGTCTCAACGCCGACCGACCCGAGGCACGATCGACCCTCGGAAACTTCTTTGCGCGGCGCGGATTGGCAGCCGATGCAGAGAGCGAATACAAGGCGGCCCTGCGGCTCAGCCCGCAATATGCGCCTGCGGCGATCAATCTGGCGGACCTTTATCGGCAGCTTGGCCGGGACCGCGACGGCGAAAGTGTTCTGAGAACTGCGATCACGTCTTCACGCCAGGACGCCGGCTTGCACCACGCCCTCGGGCTCAGCCTGACGCGGCAGAAGCGGCCGGATGACGCGCTTGGCGAATTCCGCACGGCGAGCGAGCTCGAACCTGACCGGTCGCGCTACGCCTATGTCTACGCCGTGGCACTACATTCGTCGGGCCGCATCGGGGAATCGATTGAAGTCTTGAAGGCGAACCTGACCCGCCATCCGGACGATCGCGAGTCCCTGTCTGCCCTCGTCTCGTTCAGCCGCGATTCCGGCAATATTGCTGCCGCCCTTGAATACGCCGAGCGACTGTCTCGCCTCCTGCCGAATGACCGTGAACTGACCCGCCTCGCCGACGATCTTCGCGCACGTTTGAAGTGAGTTGACAGCGCTTTCCTGCCGCTGCGGACGAACTGCGCATCGCAGGAGAGTATCGGCGGCACACCGAGTTATGTCAGTCTGCTGACCCTTCAAATGTCGAACTGGAAGTGATCCTGCCTCGCAGAACAGGACCATATTTTCGTGATCGTGATAGCGTGCGTAGCTCGCCGATCTTCCTTGCCGATCGACGCTGCCTTAACACGTCAGCACAGCTTACCTAGCGCCGCCGACACTGTGCTGATTCGGCGCATCTATGTCTTTATCTTTGCTGGGCGAGATGAGACCTTGTCATCGGACGCGATGATAACAACGATCGGAATGGCAGGAAGACCCAGGTGGGCCGAACGAACAAGGAAGTGGCCATGTCCACGTCTGCGTGTGCCGACCGTTTGAACAGAATGCGTCGCATGCGGCAGACCGGACTGCTGATCTTGGTAGCTCCCGTGCTGCTAGCGGCTTGTCAACGTGAGCCAGAAACATCGGCTCCAGCAATCCGTCCGGTTCGAACCGTAACCGTTGAAAAGAGCAAGGCCGGAACACCGCTCACATTTACCGGCAGGATTGAAGCCGAGGACGAGGTCTCGCTTTCATTCCGTATTGGCGGTCGGCTTCTCGAGAACAACGGCAAGCTCGGAGATCGGGTGAAGCGCGGTCAGGTCGTCGCGCGCCTTGAACCTCAGAACGAGATGAACGGCCTGCGGCAGGCGCAGGCTGCTCTCGCAGCCGCCCAGGGCCAATTGGTCCAGGCCCGCAATCAGTTCGAGCGCCAGCAAACTCTCTTCGCGCAAGGCTGGACCACGAACGTCAACTTCGACCAGGCAAAACAGGGCCAACAGACCGCTCAATCGCAGGTCGATGCGGCCGAGGCCCAGCTCAAGATCGCACATGATCTGGTTGGTTTCACCGAGCTCAAGGCCGACGCTCCGGGTATTCTGACGACAATTGGTCCCGCCGCAGGTGAAGTCGTCCAGCCCGGACAAAGCATCGTCAGGCTTGCCCGCAAGGATGGCCGCGATGCCGTTTTCGACATCCCGGCCCAGGTCATCCGAACGGCGCCGAGCGATCCTGAAATCAGTGTGAGTCTGACCGACGACCCCGCGGTGACCGCGCGAGGCCGCATCCGCGAGGTCGCCCCACAAGCCAATCCGGCGACACGCACCTTCGAGGTCAAGGTTGGCCTGACCGATCCTCCGCCGGCCATGCGCCTCGGCGCAACCGTCACCGGACGCCTGGAGACGGAGGCTGTTCCGATCATTGAAATCCCGGCCACGGCGCTAACGAGAGTAAATCAACAGCCCGCCGTGTGGGTCGTCGATCCCTCGAAGAATACCGTATCATTGCGAAACGTCGACGTGCTGCACTTCAACCAGGCGCTGGTAGCGGTTTCCCAAGGAATCGACACCGGCGAAATCGTGGTCACGGCAGGCGTGCAAGCCCTGCACCCCGGCCAGAAGATTCGCATACTCGGCTCGGGGCGGTCATGAGATTCAATCTTTCCGAATGGGCGCTGAATCACCGCTCGTTCGTAGCTTTTCTCATGATCATCGCTGTCGTTGCCGGCGTTGTATCCTATTTCCGTCTTGGGCGCAGCGAGGATCCCACCTTCATCATCAAGACGATGGTTGTTCAGGCGGCGTGGCCTGGAGCAACCATCGAGGATACCCTCAAGCAAGTGACGGAACGACTTGAGCGCAGGCTGCAGGAAACGCCGCATCTCGACTTCCTGCGCAGCTATACCAAGGCCGGCATCACGACGATTTTCGTCAACTTGAAGGGCAACGCAAACGCCAAGGAGGTGGCCGACACCTGGTATCAGGTTCGCAAGAACATCGGTGATATCAGGCATACACTGCCAGCCGGGATCGTTGGGCCCGGCTTCAACGACGATTTCGGCGCTACATTCGGGATCATCTACGGTTTTACGAGCGATGGGTTCACCCATCGCGAACTTCGCGATTACGTTGAAGACATCCGCTCGAAGCTGCTTCTTGTTCGCGACGTCTCGGAAATCGAACTGCTGGGCGCCCAGGACGAACGGATCTTTGTCGAGTTCTCGACCCAAGAACTCGCCGGGCTCGGCATCGACCGCACGGCGCTCATTGCCGCGCTCCAGGCCCAAAACGTCGTGCGTCCGGCCGGCACGATCCAGACCGGCGATGAGAGTCTTTCGCTGCAGGTTTCAGGTGCATTTCGGACGGAGCAGGACGTCGCCAACGTCAACTTCATTGCGGGCGGACGGACGCTCCGCCTGAGTGACATAGCGCAGGTTCGGCGCGGCTATTCCGATCCCCCGCAGCCCATGTTCCGCGTCAACGGCGAGCCAGCGATCGGGCTTGCCATCGCCATGCGGGAGGGGGGCGATATTCTCGCCCTCGGCAGGAACATCAAGCAGGCGATGGACCAGATCACCGCGGATCTGCCGATGGGGATCCAGCCAATCCTGGTCGCCGATCAGGCCGTTACGGTCGATGGCGCGATCTCCGAGTTCATGACGTCGTTGTTGCAGGCGATTGCCATCATTCTCGTGATCAGCTTCATCAGTCTGGGCCTCCGCCCGGGGTTGATCATCGCACTTTCGATTCCTTTGACGCTCGCCATCGTGTTTCCGATCATGCAGATGGCGGGCATCGACATGCAGCGGATATCGCTCGGCGCCCTCATCATCGCGCTGGCCCTGCTCGTCGATGACGCGATGACCACCACCGACGCCACGCTCAACCGGCTCGTTGCGGGCGATGACAAGATTGAAGCTGCGACTTTCGCATTCCGGACCTATGCGTTCGCCATGCTCGCAGGAACGCTGGTAACTATCGCCGGATTTGTTCCCGTCGGCTTTGCAGCCAGCTCCGCGGGAGAATACACCTTCTCGCTATTTGCCGTCGTCAGCATCGCACTGCTCGTATCCTGGTTCGTGGCGGTCGTCTTCGCGCCACTGCTCGGTGTCGTCATTCTGAGACCACCCCAGACCTTGCAAACCGCGACCCCCGGCAGAATTCTCTCTTGGTATCGAGGCTTCCTGACCGCCGCTATGCGGGCAAAATGGGTGACTATTCTTCTCACCGTGGCGCTCTTCGTTCTGTCCTATCTCGCCCTTCCGCTCATTCCCCGCCAGTTCTTTCCGTCCTCCGATCGTCCGGAGCTTCTGGTCGATATCAGCCTGCCGCAGAATGCGTCGATCTATGCCAGCGAAGCCGCCGCGAAGCGCTTCGACGCGGCGCTGAAGGGCGATGCGGACGTGGCGCGCTGGAGCACCTATGTCGGACGCGGCGCCATTCGCTTCTATCTGCCGCTCAATGTCCAGTTGGCGAACGACTTTTTCACGCAAGCGGTGATCGTTGCAAAAGATGTCGCCGCACGCGAACGAATTCGCGTCAGGCTTCAAGAACTCCTGGCCAATGAATTCCCGAATGCGATTTCCCGGATCTCTCCGCTCGAACTCGGCCCGCCGGTCGGCTGGCCTGTGCAATATCGTGTGAGCGGCCCCGACATTGACCAGGTGCGGGACATTTCGCTGACGCTTGCCCAGATCATCGCGACCAACCCGCAAGCCGCGCAGGTCAATTTCGACTGGATCGGGCCGGCGCGTCAGCTCCGCATCCGTGTCGACCAGGACGAGGCGCGATCGCTGGGTCTGAGCTCGCAAGCCGTGGCTAACGTCCTGAACACTGTGATTTCAGGCACGCCTGTCACCCAGGTTCGCGACGACATCTATCTTGTCGATATCCTCGTGCGCGCGACCGACGAACAGCGCGTCTCGCTGGCGAACCTGAGCACCTTGCAAGTGCCGCTGCCTAACGGGCGAACAGTTCCGCTCAACCAGTTCGCTACATTCGAATACAAGCAGGAATATCCGTTGGTCTGGCGGCGCGATCGCATACCTACGCTCACGGTGCAGGCCGATGTGGCGCCCGGGGCGCTTCCGGAAACCGTGATCAATGCGCTTGCGCCGGCGGTCGATAAGCTGGCAGCAACCCTTCCCCGCAGCTATCGCATCGTCGTGGGCGGAACCGTCGAAGAAAGCCAATATTCGCAAGCTTCCGTCATCGCCGTTGTTCCGGTCATGCTGTTGCTGATGTTCACGGTCCTCATGGCCCAGTTGCAGAGTTTTCAGCGGCTGTTCCTGGTCCTCAGCGTCGCGCCTCTCGGCTTGATCGGCGTTGTCGCGGCGCTTCTCGTGTCCCGCAGGCCGCTCGGCTTCGTCGCCATCCTTGGCATTCTGGCTTTGATCGGCATGATTACCAAAAACGCCGTGATCCTGATTGGCCAAATCGAAGCCGAACGCGCACGGGGAGAGAACGTCTGGTCAGCCGCAATCAATGCCAGCAGCTCCCGCTTCCGCCCAATCATGCTGACCGCCGTATCGACCGTTCTCGGCATGATCCCGATCGCTCCAACGGTGTTCTGGGGACCGATGGCCTTCGCGATCATGGGAGGATTGCTGGTCGCGACGATACTTACACTTATCTTCCTTCCTACCCTGTATGTAGCTTGGTTCAAGGGAACCGAAAAATCAGCCGATCCGCAGATGCCGGCGGAGATCGGTATTCCGAGGATCAACGCATAACACTGGGTTGCTGACAGTCTGGGTTGCTGACAATGGCGCCAAATCAGCCCGCCAGCGAAACGACCGAGCGGTTTCCTATGGCTATCGGTGCTTCTCACATTTATCTGGTTCGCGGCGAACTCGCCCTTCGCCATCAGCGCGCGCGACCGCGCGTTGATTTCCGTCGCTCTGGCCTACATGTTCACGCGCAAACCGAGCGCGTGGCGAGACGTCCGTCAGCGGCATCACGCAGAGGATTTGCCACGCCAGATATTGGCTCGATCGCAGCGGGCTAGTTTCCACGAAAGACTGGCCTGCGCTTCTCTCGCTGAGCCGCCCGACCCTCCGCATAATCTTGACTGGCATAACATCGATCCGCCGCCCGCTGCGCACGTTCGAGATCCGGCGGTCCGTCGCGCCGAGCAAGTTCATGGAATGCGATCCGCGCTGCGGCCAGACTAAGCGGTGCACCAGACAACAAATCGCCTACCGCCGTGTCCACGATAGTTGCCATCGCTCCGACGCTGTCGGCCAACCAGTTTACCAAACCAAGACGAAGCGCATCCTCGCCTCCGTAGCGTCGCCCTAACAATACCATCTCGCGTGCCTGAGCCAGCCCGACCACATTGAGGATGGTCGCTATATCTTCGAGCCGATAGGGCAGACCGAGCCTTACCGCAGGTACTCCAAACTGCGCGTTCTTCGTGCAGACCCTCATATCGCACATCAGAGCCAGCTCAAAGCCAGCTCCAAGGCAATAGCCGTTGATCGCAGCAATGCTCGGCTTTATCAGCGCGCGAAACTGAGTAGCCACATCGCGTTGCAGGGCGTTGTAAGCCGCTGCAGCGACAGGATCGGCCCGAACCTTGTCGAACTCGCTGATATCGTTGCCCGAGCAGAAGCTGCGGTCGCCCGCGCCCTGAAGCACCAGGACACGGACGGCGGCATCATCCTGCACCTTCGCCAGAAGCTCTGGGAAGGCGCGCCACATGTCCTGGTTGATGGCGTTCAGCCTGGATGGATTGTCGAATGTGAGCCGAGCAACACCTCCGTCAATCGTCAGACGTAACATTCTCCCAACTCCGTCCGTTTCGGCATTCTCAGGGAGATCATCGGCCGACCCATCTCCCCGTGAAAGGCTCGAGCTCCTACGTCGACGCGATCACTACGTCCTCTAGGGGGTGCGCTCGCTGGCGGCTTTGGCAAAAGGCGGCGCCAGACGGCTGGCAATCTCCAGATGCCGGCGTAGGAGCGTCGCGGCCCAAATCTGGTCGCCTGCCAGGAGGGCATCCATGATCTCGCAGTGTTCGCGCACCAACGTCTGGATACGATCCTCGTCGTCGTAAACGTAGTATTCGCTGAGTTGACGAAGCCTATTCTGCTGTTCGACCGCTTGTGCAACGAACCGGTTTCCCGACATGACGGCGAGCATTTCGTGGAACTTCGCATTGGTATCGAATATTTCTCTGCCGCTCAGTTTCCCGCTCTTCGCGCGGACAAGCATCTGCTCATGCGCCGCGCGGCACCGCTCCGTCGCCGGCCTGTCCAGCACAAAGGTCGCCTCCATCAGCCCTGCCGGCTCTACGATGATGCGAAAGCGATAGCTGGCGGCATAAGCCTTCGCTGAATTAAGGCTCGGCATAAATATCCAGCCATGACCGGTGCTTCGTCTGACCAGGCCATCCTGGGACATCTTCGTGAGAGTGCGGACGAGCTGAGCACGCGATACGTCGTAGCGCCTCATGAAGCTTGCTTCGGTGA
This sequence comes from Bradyrhizobium sp. Crot121, assembly GCF_059512385.1. Classification (NCBI taxonomy): domain Bacteria; kingdom Pseudomonadati; phylum Pseudomonadota; class Alphaproteobacteria; order Hyphomicrobiales; family Nitrobacteraceae; genus Bradyrhizobium; species Bradyrhizobium sp. Crot121. The sequence continues at coordinate 475,063 of NZ_JCAMOR010000001.1, forward strand.
ATTGCTCTGGAACTCTGTCGCGCATGCGGTCCATGGCAATTCGGTCATACAACGACACATCCGGTGGCGGCGAGATAGGCAGATCGATCGCGTCCAAGGTGCCACCATCGCGAGCGAGATAGTGCCCTTTGTTCGCGGCTGAGATCACGATACCCTTCTCGGCCAGCAATTGGAGCGCAGCCCGGATTGGAGAGCGTGAGACACCGACCTCCTCAGCCAGCTGACTTTCCGTCAGTCGAGAATCAACGGGTAACTTTTCACGTCTGATATAGTCGATGATCTTGGCGACAACGTCGCTTTGGACCCTGGTGAGTGTGGTATCGCGTATATTGCTCATGGCCCTGACGCCTATAGTTCGCTCTCGATTCCACAACGCTCCACTTTAGTCGCCCATGGACCCGATTCTGGCGAGATCATCTCTTGAAATCATCTGCAGGACCAGGCCCGCGCCCGCAAGCACAATCATGGCGGTCGATCCGAGGCCCACGTAAAGGCTTCCTGTTGATTCGCGGAGCCATCCAATCAATGACGGAGAAACGGCGCTACCGACAGCCCCTACCATACTGACGAAGCCGATCGCACCGGCGGCTCCTCTGCCATGCAGATATGAAGTTGGAATGGTCCAATAGATCGCCAGTAACGAAACGCCTCCGATGGCTGCAGCGGCCATCAGCAGAACGGTCCCCAGCATGCTCGCAGAAGCCAGAGGTAGCAGCAGATAGGCCCCGGCCGTCATCAACGCGCAACCAACGAAATGCCAGCGCCGCTCCATGAAAGCGTCGGAACTACGCGCGATCAGAAGCATTCCTGCAGCCGCCGCGATAGAAATGCCGCCGGTGACCCACCCGATTCCATCAAAACTGGCGAACCCAGCATTTTTCAGTACGCTGGGGGTCCAGAAGGTTGCTGTATTGGAGGCTGTGTTGGCCGCGAAGTTCAAGAGCGCCATCACATAGATGCGCGGATCCCGCATTGCTTCAGCAAAACTGCCTGTATTTCGCCTGTTGCCGACGGCTTCATCCGACTTCAGCTCGTCGGCGAGACGCTGCTTTTCGTGCTCGCTCAGCCATCTGGCGCTCTTTGGGTCGTCGTCGAGATAGAAATATGCGATGATGCCAAGGAAAATGGCCGGAATGGCGAAAAGCAGAAACAACCATTGCCACCCGCGAAGGCCGAACACGTCGTTCATGCTCTGCATGATCATGCCCGACAGCGGCGCACCGATGATGGATGATGCCGGACAAGGGAACACCAAGGAAGAACAAACCGGTGATGCGGGCCCGATAGCGAACCGGGAACCAGAAAGTAAGATACAGCATGATCCCCGGGATGAAACCGGCTTCCGCGGCGCCGAACAGCAGGCGCAGGACGTAGAGATCGGATGCATTGCGGATGAACATCTGAGCTCCGCTGACAACTCCCCACAAGATCATGATGCGGAATAGCGTCCTGCGCACGCCCACCCGCGCAAGCATCAGGTTGCTGGGAATATCGAACAGACTGTAGGTGACATAGAACAGTCCGGCTGCCAGTCCATAGTGCGCGTCAGTCAGATGGAGGTCGCCGAGAAACTGTAACTTCGCAAAGCCGATGTTTACGCGGTCAATGTAGCAAACGAAGTACAGCAGCAGGATGAAAGGGATCAATCGGTATGACACCTTCCGGAAAATCTCATCCGATGCTTCGAGCGGCGGTGAGCTGGCGATCTGCATGTCCCGACCTCTCTCCTTCGCTATGCCGCTGGAAGGTTGGAAGCAGACGACGAAGCCCCTTCCTCACCCTGAAGCGCTTCGTCCCGAGAGCGGCGCAGTGAGGGAAGCGCGATCAACACCACGAGCACGGCCGTAAAGATCATTAACCCGAGTGCAATCGGATGCCGGATGAACGTCGTCCAATCTCCATCGGAGAGCAGCAGCGCGCGGCGCAGTTGTTCGTCAAGCTGCTTGCCCAGCACCAGCCCCAGCAACAGCGGCGCCACAGGAAAATCCAGCTTCTTGAGCGCGTATCCAAGGACTGCAAACCCGGTCAGCACATAGATGTCGAAGACTTGATTGCTCTCCGCGAACGCACCGATCGCCGCGAGCACGAGGATGCCGGGAAACAGAAATACATACTTGATGCGAAGCAGGGAAACCCAGATTCCGATCAAAGGAAGATTCAGGATCACCAGGATCAGGTTTCCGATCCACATGCTGGCGATCAGTCCCCAGAAAAGGTCCGGCTGACGTATCATGACCTGCGGCCCCGGCGCGATGCCGTGCGTGATCATCGCCCCCATCATGAGTGCCATCAGCGCATTTGGCGGGATGCCAAGGCTTAGCATGGGAATGAAATTGGCCTGAGACGCAGCATTGTTGGCTGATTCCGGACCGGCCACACCTTCCACCGCGCCGCGCCCGAACATTCCTGGTCGTCGCGAGACTTTGCGCTCCAGGCTATAGGCGCCAAACGCCGCGATGGTCCCGCCGCCGCCTGGCAAGATCCCGAGCAGCGTTCCGAGAGCAGTGCCGCGCAGGACAGGCGCCCACGACCGCTTGAAGTCATCGCGGGTCGGCCAGAGGCTTGTAATCTTTGCAATGTTGCGCCCCTTGCCGTTGGTGTCCTCCAGACTAGAGGCAATCTCGGCGATTCCGAACAGGCCGATCGAGACTGCCGTGAAACCCAGCCCATCCGAGAGTTCGAACATTCCAAAGGTGAAACGTTCGACGCCCGAATTGACGTCCATCCCTACCAGACTAAGCAATATCCCTGTCAGCACCATGGCGATGGCTTTCGCAATGGAGCCTCCGGACAACAGCACTCCTGAGACGAGGCCAAGTGCCAGCAACGCGACGTATTCCTCGGGCCCGAACAGCAGCGCCAGCTTGACCAGCGTCGGCCCCGCGATGGCGATGAACACCGTAACGACGCAGCCGGCAAAGAACGAGCCGAGCGCGGCTGTGGCCAGCGCGGCACCCGCGCGCCCTTGCAGCGCCATCTGGTGACCATCAAGACAGGTGACGACAGTCGATGCCTCGCCGGGAATGTTGACGAGGATCGACGTGATCGAGCCGCCGTACTGAGCGCCGTAGTAGACGCCGGCGAGCATGATGATCGCGCCGACGGGCGGAAGATAGAACGAGATCGGGAGCAGGATCGCGAAAGTCGCCAGTGGCCCGATGCCGGGAAGAACACCGATCAGTGTCCCCAAGAGTGCGCCAAGGAAACAGAAGCCGAGATTCTGCAGACTGACCGCGACGCTCATCCCGTAGATGAGATTGTTCAGGAGATCCATGTCGGCCACACGCTGATATTGAGTCCGAGGAGATATTTGAAGATCAAGACGGCCAAAGTGCAGATGATGATGATGGTGGCGCAGCGTTGCTTCCAGCCGGGAAATGGAGCGGCGAGCGATCCGATGAAAGCGCAACAGCCGCCGGCGAGGACAAGTCCGGCATGTTCGATCAGAAGGCCGAAGGTCAGCACGCCGAGTATCAGCGCGCTGAGAGGACGCCACGACCAGGCCGCCATTTTCACCGGCGCTCTCAAACCCTGCGCGCCAATGAAGGCGCCTGTCGCGAGTACTCCATAAGCAATAAGCCTGGGCAAATAAGCGGCGCCGGCCGTCCCCCCTGCATCAGCAGGCAATCGTGCGACAAGCAGCAGCGTCACTATGCCGATTGCGAGCACCAGCAATCCTGCAATCACGTCCCGGTTCATCTCGATCCTTTCGAAGGATGTCAGCGCTGACCGGCGGCGCGAGCCAAGCACGCACCGCATTCGGACGAACGGCTCACTGTTTGAGAGCCGCCTTGATGCGCGTGAGTTGCTCCTGTTGAGCTGATGCAAACTCCGCTGCATTCCGATAGTTGGAGGGCTCGCCGACCCGCTCGGCAAATTTTCGCCAGGTATCGCGATCCATCGCCTGATGGAACCTATCGTGGAGATATTTGACGACGTCAGGCGGCAGACCGGCCGGACCAACAAGACCCTTCATGTTGGTGCACACCACGTCGTATCCCTTTTCCTTCAAGGTCGGCACGTCGGGATAATGGCTGGAGCGCTCCGCGCCAGTGCTGGCAAGGATACGGATCGTGTTCGCCTGCACCTGGCCTTCGATTTCCTCGGTCGCTCCCAGCGCAATGTCAATCTGGCCAGCGATCAACGCCTGAATCGCCGGCGAACCGCCCTGATACGGAACGTGTTTAAGTTTCACACCCGCGGCACGCTCGAGCAGCACTCCGGCAGAATGCGTCAGACCGCCGAGGCCGGTATTGGCCTGCGAAATCTCACCGGGCTTGGCTTTGGCCGCGGCGATAACGTCCTCGATCGTCTTGAACGGTGAATTGGCGGCGACGATAAAGAAGAAGGGATTGTTGGTCAGGCGGATGATCGATGTGAAATCTTTGTCCGGATCGTACGGCACTTCGCGATGGGCCGGAACGGACGTCGTCTCCGAGCCGCCGGCTACGAGCAACGTGTATCCGTCGGGCTTGGACCGCGCGACCTGCTGCGCGGCGAGAACGCCCGCGGCACCGGGCTTATTGGTCACGACCAAGGGGACCGGAAAGCTTTCCTGCGCAGCCGCAGCAATTATTCGGGCGGCTTGATCGCTACCTCCACCTGGGGCGAATCCTACGACAATTTCAATCGGTTTCTTCGGCGTCCATTCTTCCGCGTGGATCGCTCCCACCCACAAAGAGAAGAGCGCCGCACCGATTGCAGTCCACGTGCCTGTCTTCATTTCGTCCTGCCTTGGGATTCCAACCTGTTGTTGTAATAATTTCCTAAATGGGTGCCGCGCCGAAGCCGCCGCCTCCTGGCGTCTCGAGCGTCAGCCGGGCGCCGGGCTGGACGATCAAGATCTCACGGGGATCCACCGGCGCGCCGTCGAGAAGAACCCGCCCTGTTGCTCCGGGCCCGCCTCCCTGCAATCCGGGGGCGGGAGTCCTGAGACGATCCGCCATGAAGGACACGGTGACCGGACTATCGGCGAGCAACAGGAGTTCGAACACCTGTCCGTCTCCGCCGCAATGCAGCCCACGGCCGCCGGTGCCTCGTCTCAGGGCGCGACGCTGGATGCGCACTGGTGCTTGCGATTCGATGACCTCGATCGGCGTATTGGAAAGATTGCTTGGAAAACTTAGAGTCGGCAGACCAGCACCGTTCGCACCGGCGCCCTGCCCTCCGTTGAGGAAGAAGGTGGACGTGAAGCGCTGGCCTTGGTGCTGTCCTGATAAATGAACGCACCACAAAGGCGAGCCAGACGCCGCCCGCACCTTGTTGGGTATGACAGGCGCGAGCGCGCCCATGACGGCTGGCGGAATGAGGTGCCCTGTCATAGCCCGTGCGCTGACCGCCGCGGGAAAACGTGGATTGAGGATTGAGCCCAGCGGAGCCGTGGCGGCAATGGGCCGGAACGAGCCATCGTTGTTGGGTACGTTCGGCGCCAGCACGCATTTGAGAGAGTAGGCCGTATACGCAAACGTGTAGATCGGAACGACGTTGATGGCCTTCGGCAGTTGGAGCGATGAACCGGCATAGTCAACGCTCACGGCCTCGTCACCGACATCGATGCGACAGCGAATGACCACCGGCTCGACGAAGCCGTCGACGCTGATTTCATTTTCATAGGTGCCGTTCGGCAGGGCACGAATTGCGTCACGCATCGCGCCTTCAGCGCGGAGCTGCATTTCGTTTCCGACGGATGTCAGCTCGCAACCGGTATCTTCGAGCGTGTCGAGCAGCCGTCTTGCCAGCATCTTGTTCGCTGCGACCTGCGCCCACAGGTCGCCCATGACCTGATCAGGCACACGCACATTGTTGCGGATGATTTCGATCAGCGTCTCGTTGGTGACGCCACCATCGACCAGCTTTGTCGGCGGAATGCGCAGCCCCTCTTCGAAAAGCTCCGCGGTGCTCGGCGAACGCAGCCGTCCGCCGATGTCGGGTGCATGGGCCGCTGTGCCGGAAAAGCCCACCAGCTCCTCGCCGCGGAAGATCGGAACCGCAACGTTGATGTCGGGAAGATGCCCGGTGCCGAGCCAAGGATCGTTTGTGATCATGACGTCGCCGGGACGCAGCTTCTCCCGCGGAAAAACCTTCAGGAAATGGCGAACCGTCGCCGGCAGCGTGCAGATGAAAGACGGAATGCTCTGGCTCGACTGAGCAAGCAATTGGCAATCGCGATCCAGCAGCACGACGGCGTAGTCGTTGGACTCTCGTACGATTGTCGAGAATGACGTGCGCACCAGGGTTGCCGCAGCTTCATCGACGAGGCTGACCAAGCGGGTCCACAGAATTTCCAGCGAAATCGGATCGATGCCGTTCATGGCCGAACCTCCAAATGAACGAGGACACTGAGATTCTTGAGAATCTCCACCCGAGCTGCCATTGGAACGACGATGGTTGATTCCTCTTCCTCCAGGATCAGTGGTCCTTCCAGGCAGCAGCCCGCCGGCACGGCGTATCTTTCGTACACCGGCACCTCCTCGAAGGTGTCTGTCTCGGTCCTGAAGATGACTCTGCGAGCCTTGGGGCGGGCCGCGCCCCCGCGATCCTGCTTGGTCGGCCAGACGAAATGCCTGACGTCCTGACGGGTCGCGCCCACGACGCGCCACGTGACAGTTTCGGGCGTACCCGACGGCAACAACCCGCCATAGTTCTCTTGATATTTGCGCTGAAACGCATCCACGAGATCGGCCCTGAACGCTGCGTCCGGATTCCGGAAAGGGAATGCGACCGTGAGATTTGCGCCCTGGCCCGCATAGCGCATCTCGACCAGCAGTTGCCAATCAACCTCGGCGTCACGCGGCGCCGCTGCGCTCAACTCGGCCTCGGCATCGACCTTCAGGCCGGCAAGCACTCTCGCCAGCTCGGCCCAATCAATGGCATCGATTCGCGTCGACCGTGACCAGGACCGATCGACTCGCACCGGCGCAGCCAGAAAGCCAAGGCATGACCCCGTGCCGACGGCGATGGGAAAGAGCACCCTCGGGACGCGCAGCTTGCGTGCAATTTCCACCGCGTGAACAGGACCCGCACCTCCGGTTGCCACCAAGGTGAATTTGCGCGGATCTTGCGCTTTCTCCGCAATATGAACCCTGGCAGCCCCCGCCATCGCCTCGTTGACAACATTGAAGATCCCCTTGGCGACCGCCTCGGCCGAAAGCGTCAGACGCTCACCCAGAGTGCGAAGCGCTCGCATCGCCGCATCAAGATCGAGATGCATGCGCCCACCCAGAAAATAATCTGGATTGAGATATCCGAGCGCCAGATCAGCGTCTGTTACCGTGGGCTGTTGGCCGCCTTGGCCATAGCAGGCTGGACCCGGCTCCGCGCCGGCGCTTTGCGGGCCGACGGTGAGCAACCCCAGCTCACTCGTCCTCGCGATGCTTCCGCCGCCCGCACCGATTTCAATGAGATCGATGCTGGCCACCAGAAGCGGAAAGCCACTGCCCTTCTTGAAGCGCCGCACGCGGGCAGCCTCGAAGACGTGCACAACAGAGGGAGCGCCAGAGAGGATCGTGCAAATCTTGGCGGTTGTGCCGCCCATATCAAAAGCCAGAATGTCATCGAAACCCGCGGCGCGGCCGGCGTTGGTCGCACTCAGCACACCGCCGGCGGGACCGGACTCGATCGTGGAGATCGGCACTTCCGCAGCCGCGGCCACCGAACTGGTACCGCCGCTCGATACCATGATGCGCAAGCTCGCATCGATTCCCGCCTGCCGCAGCCGGCTCTCCAGCTCACCGAGATATCGCCTGACGATTGGCTGCACATAAGCATTGGCGATGGTGGTCGTCGTCCGCTCATATTCGCGGATTTCGGCAGCGACCCGCGACGAGAGGCTCACGCACATTCCGGGAAAGGCATCACGGAGCGCCGCTCCAACTTCATTTTCGTTGGCCGCATTGACGCAGGAATGAAGAAGCGAGACGGCGATGGACTGCACATTGGCCGTCCGCAGCTTCGCGACGAGATCGCCAAGCGCATCTTGGGGGCGCTTCAGAACTACGCCGTCCGCCGTGGTGCGCTCAACGATCTCGAAGCGACGCTCGGCAGGAACCAGCGGCTCAGGCATCTCGATATCGAGATCATAGAGGTCATAGCGAACCTCGCGCCGGATATCGATCACGTCGGCTGTCCCCGCCGTGGCGACGAGCGCAGTGGGAACGCCTTTTCGCTCGATGAGTGAATTCGTGACGAGCGTGCTGCCGTGAATCACCTCCGCTACGTCGGCGGAGACATTTCGCTTCGCACGTGCCGCAACCGCCGCAAGCAGGTCATTGACGACATTGGAGAGTGCCTCGCCAGGGTCACTTGGGGTCGTCAAACGCTTGGCCAGGTAAACTCGACCGTCGGAGATTTTCTCGATCACGCCGTCGGTAAAGGTCCCGCCGATATCCACGGCAATACGATAGCCCATAAACTCGATCCTCCCGGCAACGCCTTCTGTGGAATATTATCTACATAAAAAACAATATCGTGCAACCTCCGAGATGCGCTGAATTCCATCAATGCTTCAAAATCTCCGCACCATTCGCGAGCAGTATGCCTCACTTTTCGTCATCCCGCCTTCTTCCCGCCTCATGAGCCATCTCTTGCAAAATGTTTTTTAACAACATAAAAGACCATTGGTCGAATTGAGATGAACCAACCCGGGCGGACACCCGGTCGCGTGCATCGGCGGCTTCAGTCGTCGAATGCGACAAAAATCATGAAGGAGACGGTGACTTGGACAATCTGCTGATGCTGCGGGGCGCCCGCAAACTGGTGACGACGTGCGCGAATGTGCAGCCGGGGGAGGAAGTCGTAATCGTAACTGATTTCGCCGGGCATCGTGTCGCCGAAGCGGTCGCTGCGGCGGCACTCGAGCGTACCGACGCGGTCAACATCATTGTCATGCCGCCAAGGTCGATCGACGGAGAAGAGCCGACCAAGACAGTTGCTGCGGCCATGTCCGCGGCCAACGTCCTGTTCACGCCGGTCAAACAGTCAATCACTCATACCTATGCAACCCGCACCGCGATCGGAAATGGCGCGCGCGGCATCATGCTGTCGCAGTTCAATCCAAACATGCTGGTGACCGGTGGCATCAACGCCGATTTTGAAGCGATCCGGCCACTCTGCTTTAAAGTCGGCGAACTTCTCGCCAACTGCGACAAGGTGCATCTCACCACACCCGCAGGAACGGATTTGCGTCTCGGCCTGAAGGGCCGTCCCTCGAACCCGCATTGCGGCTTGGTTCGCAAGCCGGGCGACTTCACGACCGTGCCCAACATCGAATGCAGCTCCTCTCCCATTGAGGGGACCTCGGAGGGCGTAATTATCGTGGACGCGAGCATCCCCTATTACGGGGTCGGCCTCGTGAAGGAGCCGATAAGGTTCGATGTCGCCAGTGGTCGCGTGACACGGATCTCCGGCGGCTATCAGGCGGACTTCCTCGATCAACTGTTGGCTCGTCAGGGAGACCCGGCCGTCTACAACATCGCCCAGATATCGTTCGGCCTCAATCCACATTGCCCCATGGAAGGCGTGATGCTGCACGACGAAGGCGTTTACGGGACGGCCCATATCGGCATCGGGACCAGTGTCCTGCTCGGCGGTGAGGTGAAGACCCTCACTCATTTCGATTCACTGATGTGGAAGCCGACCCTCTCGCTCGACGGCAAGGTCGTCCTGAAGGACGGCAAGTGGTTGTTGCCGGAAGCCGAAGTTATTCATAGCGGGCGCGCTTAGCCCGGATCCGTCGCGGTCAAGATCGCGGCGGATGCTCTCCTTGATATTATTCCCATCATCTCTGGAGAACCCAGATGCACGATCCTGCTCGACAAAGCGCGTCACAAGACCGTCTAGCTCGCTTGAGAATTTCTGGCCGCGCCGGCTTGGGAGGCAAATCAGTACGACAAGCGGATCTCGATTTGCTGGCCAAGGCCCCAGCCGGTTTTCTTGACACAACCCATTTCGACACCGTGAGGTTTCCGCCACCTCCCTGGGCCGACGAGACATTCGGCCGCGCCGCGCGCGATGGAGCCCTCGCCTACACGGGTTACCGCGGCCATCCCGACGTCCTCAAGAACGTGGCGGATAGCACGGGCAAGTTTATTGGGATCACGCTGCGCCCCGGCGAAAACGTGATCCTGACGCCCGGCACGCAAGGCGGATTGTTCGCGTCCCTGAGCGCGCTGGTGCAGGAAGGCGATCGTGTCGCTCTGATGGATCCGGACTATCTCTTCAGCGAACGGATTGTGCGTTTCCTTGGCGCAGAGCCGGGCCACGTTCCGCTGCATCTCGATGCCGGCGACCCACATCCGGACTTCGACGTCCTGGAAGCCGAATTTGCGAACCGCGGCGCTCGGCTGTTCGTATTCTCTCATCCGAACAATCCGTCTGGCGCAGTATTTTCGGAGGCAGTGATCGGCCGTATTGCGGAGCTGGCAAAGCGCTACGATGTCACTGTCCTGGTGGATGAACTCTATTCCAGGCTGATACACGAAGGATCTTTCACTCACCTGGCCGCGCAGCGCGGAATGTTTGAGCGTACAGTGACATTGCTGGGGCAGAGCAAGACCGAATCCTTGAGCGGCTATCGCCTTGGCGTGGTGGTTGCACCGGAGAAGATAGCTACGCGCATTGAGGACGTGCTGTCCGTCACTGCGCTGCGTGCGCCTGCTTATGCGCAGCACCTCCTCACTTGCTGGCTGCGCGACGACCATGCCTGGCTGGCGGAGCGAATGACCGCCTTCACCGCGCTAAGGACACTCACCGAGCAGAAGCTGCGTCAGCTTCCCTGGCTCAAGTGGCAGCCGCAACGTGGCACCGCCTATGCATGGGTCGACATCAGCGCCCTTGAACTGCCCGGGCCGGCCGTGGCCGAGGCTCTTCTCACGGAGGCTGGAGCGTTGGTCAGTCCCGGATACCAATTTGGCCCTGCAAGTGGCGGCCACTTTCGGGTTTGCTACGCGCGCGATGAGACCGAGTGGAGCTCAGCGCTGGATCGCACGGTTCGCACGCTGGACACTCTGAAGAAAAGGCGCGGGGCGGTTGCATGACGACCCGCCAGGCGATCTCGACCGTCGCGGCGCCCCCACCGGCGGGTCCCTATTCGCAGGCCATCAGCGCAGAAGGACGATTCGTCTTTCTTGCCGGCCAAACACCTCGGACAAGGGACGGGCGGCGCATCAGCGATGCGCCGTTCGTTGAGCAAGCTCGTCTTGCGCTCGACAACCTCGAAGCCGTGGCGCGTGCAGCGGGTCTTTCGCTTCGGCACGCCGTGAAGATAAATGTCTATCTTCGGTCTCTCGAGGACATCCCCGCGTTCAATCAGGTGTTTGCGGAATATATTGGTGATCCACCACCGGCCCGCACGTTGACTCAGAGCAGCTTCATCGATTTCGCCGTCGAGATCGATGCCATCTTGCTAACGTGACAAAAGAGCGGTTCGAACAAAGAGGTGACATCATGATCCCAATCCGATCATGATCTCATCGACCAATCGTTTCGGGCGCAGGCGTCAGGCCAAACCGCTGCCGGAAGATTCGCGAAAAATGCGTGGGCAAGCGGACCGCAGAGTTGGTGCGGTGCACATTGCTGACACAGCATGCATTCGCAGGGGAGCGCAACCGGTCTCAAGACAGACCTTTAGATCAGCGCTTCAAGTTGCGGAGGTCACGCGGCGAAATATCATAGCTCGCCTTGAACGCATGACTGAAACTCGCACCGTCTGAAAAGCCGTTCCTGAGCGCAATTTCGGTAATGCTCACGTCAGGGGCATCCAAGATTTCCGCTCGCGCGCGCTCCAGACGGAGCTGTTTGATAAAATGCGCTGGCGTTAGTCCAATCCGACCGAATGCATTGTACAGAGATCGCCTCGAAAGACCGAGATCGTGCGCCAGTCGATCCGGACCATAGCTCTCGTCAGCGATGTTTTGCGTAACCATCACACGCGCGCGAAGAATGATTGCTGGCAGCGGCCGGTCGAACGAGGATCCGGCTCCAGGGCCAAGTGAAAGAAGCGCGATATCGATCAGAGATTCAACGGTCAGCGCATCTGCAGGTGAACGATGCCCATGCCATAGCAGCGCCTTCGATCCTCCCGCGGCCGCCGCAAGCGGCCCGCTAGAAGCGTGGGGCGCCCCCATCTTCTCATGCACCGTCTCTTGCCACGAACGCTTCGACATTGGGTCGAAGATGAGCACGAGTCCCTCGTAACCTTCATCCATCTCAAGATGATAGGTCCAGGCCATCGAGGCAATCAGCATCTCACCCGGCTGCAATGCGAACGATCGGTGGGCATCCTCGTACCGCATTGTCCCCTTGAGCTGCCAAATAAGCTTAACGTACGTACCAAAACCAGCCAGCGCTGCTTTCTTACCCGAGGCGTCGACCATCGTCTGGGGAGTCAAAAGATGCGCAATCGAATGACCTTCGATTCGTCGGGACAAGACCGAGCGACGGACGCTGTCGTTTCGGAGCGCAACCGACAGATTTGGGAAAACTCGGTTGGCCTGCGCGATCGCTTCCGCGCTCGAGTAACGGCACGAGGGCGTGCCTGCAGAGTTGGCGGAAATCATTGGATACGCAATCGACGCCATTAATGCCTATCCCCCAGCTAGGCCGATATCTTTCTATTTCAAGCATCCGGCTCGTCCCGACGGCGCTCCGTTGCAACTGTAACAAACAACGCGAGGTGGGTCGTTGGCGCGACAAATTATGTCACCACGGTGACAAAACTCGAAACACCGAAATCGCGCCGTAACAAAGCCGATGTACTGCCCTCCCCCAATTGGAGCAGCAGAGAAGTAAGAGATGACACGAAGGCGACACGCACGACGTCCGCTGGTCGGTCGGACCGATTACCGTGATCGCGAAGCCAAGGTGTGCTGCGGGCATGACGCCCTGCGCCGTCCTCGCCCGCCAAAGCTCTACAGCCTGCAACGTCAGATTTCTCGTCCTGGAAATTAGGCAGTGGCTTTATTGTTGCGGCTGTTTGACCTGGTGGCGTTTGCCCTTCTGCCTGGAATCGCAATCCAGTTGTACAATGAGTTCGACCTCCGTTTCTCGCACCAAATGGAAGTGCAAGAGCTGGCGCTTGGTCTCGCCAAGCTCGCCGCCGCCGAGCAGCAGCAGATCATCCAAGGAATTCGCCAGGCATTGATTGCACTCTCGGAGCTTCCCGCGGTCAAGGCAAAGGACGCCCGCGGATGCGAGGCTTACCTCTCCAGAATCAAGGAGCGCTATCCGGAGTTCATTGATTTTATTGTGGTCGACATGAATGGCGATTCGTTCTGCGACTCGACCAGCGATTACAAGCCCTCGACCGCCGCCGGGCGCGCCTACTTTGCCAACGTCCTGAAAACCAGCAAGTTTACCGTCGGAGAGTTCGCGCACGGCCGAGCGACCGGCCGCAACGTTCTCCACTTTGCCCTGCCATTCTACGACGACGATGGCCACATGGGCGGCGTCGTAATAGCCGCCCTCAGCCTCGATTGGCTGGCTCATTATCTCGCCCAGAAGGGCCCGCCCCCCGGCGTCGCCCTCGCCATTAGAGACCGCAACGGCACGTACCTCGCACGCTATCCTCGCAACGACCAGTTCGTCGGCCGGAGGATACCCGATGACCGTTACTTGCACTCGGATCCCTCGGGCACAACAACCGCGCGCGACATTGACGGTGTGGAACGGATCGTAGGCTACACGGCGCTGCAAGCAGACGCCGGAGAGATTTTTGTTACCTTCGGCGTCGACAAGACGCTGGCCTTCAGTCAGATCCAACGTCGTACGCGGCTAGGCATCCTTCTGATTGTCCTGGGCACGTCGGTGGTGCTGGCCTTGACCTGGTTTGGTGCCCGTCGGTTCATCCAGCATCCGCTGGGACAAATGGTTGATGCGGCCAACCAATGGCGGCTTGGCGACTACGCGCGTCGAGTGCATATCCGGGACAAAGGATCAGAGATTACCCGGGTCGCCGACGCATTCAACACCATGGCCGATGCGCTCGCGAACCGCGAACACGAGCTGCACGATGCCAAGGAGAAAGCCGAGCAGGCAGCGGCTCGGATCACGACAATATTCGAGAGCACGACCGACTGCGTCCTTATCGTCGATACAGGATGGTACATCACTTATCTGAACGAGAGGGCGAAGGCGCAGCTCGCTGTAGGATATGACCTCATCGGCATGAATCTGTGCGAGATCTTTCCGGATTGGACCGACAAAGACCTCTCGGGCCGAGCACATACGGCTATGTCGGAACAGAGCTCCGCGTCCGTCGAAACGTTCTTCCGAGATGTCTGGTACGCGGTCAATGCATTCCCATCCGGCGAAGGCATCGTCATCCTGTTTCGAGACATCACCGAACAGAAGCATGCCGTGGAGGCGCGGCGCTTGATGGAAGAACAACTTCATCAGAGCCAAAAAATGGAGGCCGTCGGTCAGCTCACGGGCGGCGTTGCCCACGACTTCAACAATTTGCTGATGGTGATTTCCGGCAATCTCGAACTTATCGAGAGCCGTACGGCAGACGACAAATGCGTCCAGAGACTCGCAGTAGCGGCGCGGAAGGCCGCCGACCGGGGTGCGAGCCTGACCGCGCAGCTACTCGCTTTTTCCCGACGGCAGAAGCTGAACCCGAAGACCATTCACATTGATGCTCTCATTCGGGATTTTCAGGGACTGATCCTTCGCGCACTCGGGGACAGGTGCAAGATCAACCTTGTCGCGGATGATCAACTGTGGCCATGCCATCTTGACCCTGCGCAGCTGGAGACAGCACTCCTCAACCTGGCCCTGAACGCGCGCGACGCCATGCCGGACGGCGGCAGGCTGGATATCGAGGCACGAAATATAACCCTTGACGAGGGCGCCATTGCCGGCGTCGCGTCCGGATCGTACGTCAAGCTCTCCGTCACCGACACTGGCTGCGGCATGCCGCAAGACACGCTGGATCGGGTGTTCGAACCGTTTTTCACCACGAAGGAGGTCGGCAAAGGAACCGGGCTCGGCCTCAGCATGGTTTATGGGTTCGTCCGGCAATCCGGCGGCCATGTCGCCATCGAAAGCACAGTCGGAATGGGAACCACGGTCAGTCTCTATCTGCCCAGATCCGGCCAAGCGTCCGATGTGGGGAGGGATATCACCCAACTCCAGGACATAGCAGCAGGGTCAGGCAGGGTTCTCATGGTCGAAGATGATCACGACGTCATGGACGTCACGTCAGCAATACTGAGAGAGCTCGGCTATGAAGTCCTCTGCGCCCAAGATGGCGCCGACGCCATCCGGATTCTGAGGGATAACAAGAAACTGGATCTGCTATTCAGCGATATCATGATGCCAGGAGGCATCAGCGGTGTTGAACTGGCTCGCGAAGCGAAGCACCTCTGCAGCGGCATCAAGATTTTGCTCACTTCAGGCAACGCGGCAGACACTTTGTCGCGCCACGGGGCAGAGGGCGAGTTTCCCGTTATCGGCAAACCCTTCCGTCGCGCCGAGCTGGCGCAATATCTGCGGGCGGTTATGGGCGCAGCCTGAAATCATTGCCGGCTGGGAACGTTTCAACGCAATGCACGGGGCCTCACTCCCGCTCCGAATCCTTCCGCATCAACCTAGTCGTGTAACTATATCGATCGGCCGGGTGAATGCTGAGCGATACTTCGGCCATCTCGTTCGAGCTGAAGAGATATTGACGCCGGATCGCAAGCGCGTGCGCGCCCGGCGTGGCCTTCAAAGGCACTGCCATGTCATGGGACACGCCGACCGCACGGATATCCTGACGAATTTCGCTGAATCGCCGGCCGGATATCTTTTCCACCAGCGTGCCGAAGATGTCGCGATGGTCCTCCATCCTGGATCGAACCTCGCGCGCAAAAGCGTCGTCAATGTGGACATCAGTCCAGCAGATCGGAGTCTTCGTTGCATCGCCGGGGATCATGCGGAGGCTCGATATGCGCAGCCAGCGACGCCCGGGCTGGCATCCGAGATCCCGTGCCAGCGCATCATCGGCGACGACCTCGGCAACCCGCTGGACGTGGCGTTCGGTTTCGACGCCGAACCGCTGCACGGCCTCTATGGATTCGAGCGCCTGGGTAAATCCGCCACCGCTGCGCTGCGGCGTCAGCGCTTCGACGCGGGTGCCTGCATTCCGCTTGCGGCTGACGAGGCCTGACGCCTGAAGTTCGCGCATCGCGGCACGCACCGTCGAGCGGCTCACGGCAAACTGTTCGGCCAGCTCGAACTCGTTGGGCAGAACCGAACCTATGGGATGTCGACCGCCCGCGATTGCCTCCGTGAGCAGGCGAGCAACGTAAGCGTAACGCGTTTCCACACCTGCCTCCGTTCTATCCGGTCAATGGAAGCCCAATGGGAGTGGGATTCGTCAAGAAAGGATGTTGACTCGTCCTTTATGTACGTACATATTAATATGTAGGTACATAACATAACACAATGATCCAAAGGGGGTCGACGGATGGGCAGCACAGTTTTCGATTCGGCTTTGTTTCGCGACATGTTCGGGACTGCCGAAATGCGGGCGGTCTTTGCCGACGAAGCGCTCATCGCGCGCTATATCGAAGCCGAAGTCGCCCTTGCCCGTGCCCAGGCCCGATTGGGCGTGGTGCCGAAAGCCGCCGCCGACGCCATCGAGGCGGCTGCGCGCTCCATCAAGATCGACGTCGAAAAGCTGCGTCACGAAACCGAGATCGTCGGTTATCCCATCCTTCCGCTTGTGCATCAGCTTTCGGAAGCTGCGGGTGAAGCTGGTCGTTACGTTCATTGGGGGGCGACGACCCAGGACATCATGGACACGGCCAACGTTCTGCAGATCCGGGCAGCGCTTCAAATCGTTGCGCGTGACCTGCGCGAGGTCCGTGACATCCTGGCGACGATGGCACGGAAATACCGCGACACGCCGATGGCCGGGCGAACCCATCTCCAGCAGGCGCTTCCAGTGACGTTCGGCTACAAGGCCGCGGTCTGGCTGTCCTCCATTGACCGGCATATCGAGCGTGTCGATCAGGCGCTGCCGCGTATCCTGCTTGGCGAATTCTCCGGAGCCGCCGGCACGCTTGCCTCTGTCGGCGCCGCCGGCCTCGAAATGCAGAAACTGTTCTGCGACGAGCTGGGACTGCATCAGCCGTCAATCACATGGCACGTCGCCCGGGATGGCATCGCTGAGTCCGTGACTTTGCTGGGCCTCATCACCGGCACATTGGGGAAGATCGCGACCGACGTGATGCTGATGTCGGCGTCGGAATTCGGCGAGGTCTCCGAGCCGTTCGTGCCTGGGCGTGGTGCCTCGTCGACGATGCCGCAGAAGCGCAATCCCATTTCCAGCGAGCTGATGCTCGCGGCGGCGAAGGCCGTGCGGCAGTACGTCGCCGCGATGCTTGACGGCATGATCCACGATTTCGAGCGGGCGACCGGCCCCTGGCATCTCGAATGGGTGTCGCTGCCGGAGAGCTTCCTGCTGACGGCCTCGTCGCTGGCTAACGCCAAGTTCATGCTCGCCGGCCTTGTCGTCCATGAGCGGCGAATGCTGGACAATCTCGATCTCACCCAAGGCCTCATCGTTGCGGAGGCCGTGATGATGGCCGCCGCGCCAAAGCTCGGGCGGCAAAAAGCGCACGACGTCGTCTATGACGCCTGCCGCAAGGCCATCGAAGGCGGCGGACAACTCGCCGACATTCTCGCTGACGTGCCGGAGATCGCCGAAGCTCTCGGTGGCAAGGATGCGATCAGGCGTCACTGCGATCCCGCGAACTATTTGGGCCTGTGCGGCCCGATGGTCGATCGCGTTTTGGACATTTCAGGCGCGAACGCCGCTCGCGACGACTGATATCGCCCGCGCAGAGCACCCGATCTCATTAATGCGCCGCAGAGCGCCGCTTCAGCCCAACAGATGACCCAGGAGGACACCATGGCCGCCATGGCGACAACGCAGCGCGACGACATCGCTCTCGAACAGACCGTCAAGCCAACGAAGAAGGCCCTGTGGAAGAACCTCGGTCTCCAGGTTGCCGTCAGCATGGTGCTCGGAATCATCGTTGGTCTTGTGTGGCCCGAATTCGGCGCTTCCCTGAAGATCCTCGGTGATATCTTCCTGCGGCTGATCAAGACGGCGGTCGCGCCGCTGGTTTTTCTCACAGTCGCCGTCGGTGTCGTCGCGGCCGGAGACATCAAACGGGTCGGCAAAGTCGGGCTGATCGCCATGATCTATTTCGAGATCGTCTCGACGATTGCACTGGCACTTGGCCTGCTGTTCGGAAATCTCGTCGGGGTCGGCAAGAACCTCGATCATATCACTGCACCGGCAACAGCGACCAAAGGCGCCGAAGCCGCGACGAAGGCTGCGGCAACCTCGCACACAACATTCGACCAGTTCCTGCTCAACGTCTTCCCGGACAATTTCGTCGGGGCCTTCGCGCGCGGCGAGTTGCTTCAGGTTCTCGTCATCGCCTTGATCTTCGGCTTCGGGCTGATGGCGCTCTCGCCGGAGAAGCGCGCACCCATCGAGAGCGGACTGAACACGATCTCGACCGCGTTCTTCGAGTTCATCCACATCATCATGGCCCTGGCGCCGATTGGAACGTTCGGCGCCGTCGCCTATGCCGTCGGCTCCAATGGAACAGCCGTACTCATTTCGCTCGCATACTTCGTGCTGACGTTCTACGCCTTGGTTATCCTCTTCATTGTGGTGGTCCTCGGCGCAGTCTGCGCCATGTTCAGTATCAATATCTTCCGGCTGCTGCGTTACATCCGCGACGAAATCATCATCATGCTGGGCACCGCCTCCTCGGAAAGCGTGTTGCCGCGCCTGCTGGAGAAGCTGCCGGCGTATGGAGCCTCGAAGCAGACGGTCGGGCTCGTCCTGCCGACCGGATACGCCTTCAATCTCGACGGCACCTCCCTGTTCATGTCGATGGGCGTGATCTTTCTGGCCAATGCCTATGGCGTGCCGCTCAGCTGGGATCAGGAAATCGGAATTCTCGCGATCATGCTTTTGACATCGAAGGGCGCGGCCACGGTCTCGGGTGGTTCCTTCGTCGTCTTCGCCGCGACCGTCACGGCATCCGGAATTCTGCCGGTCGACGGCCTCGCGCTGATCTTCGGCGTCTATCGCTTTCTCTCAATCGCGCTTGCGACGTGCAACGTCATCGGCAACACGGTGGCAACGGTGGTCGTCGCGAAACTGGCCGGAGAGTTCGACGAGACCGCCTGGAAGCGCGTCGAAACTGCCTAGCGCAAACTGAACTTAATCTCCGGTTTCGAGTCTCCACGGGAGGACAGCCAACGTGGTCCAGTCACGCATCGAACATGACGCATTTGGCGCCATCGAAGTGCCAGCCGATCGCTATTGGGGCGCGCAGACGCAACGCGCGCTTGGGGTATTTGAAGTCGGTGACGAGCGTTTTCCTGTGTGTCTGTTTCGCGCTTTTGCTGTGCAGAAGATCGCGGCGGCCCGTGCCAACGTTCGGCTCGGCGCGCTTGATCGGGCGATTGGCGAGCCGATCGAGCTGGCTGCCGTGGAACTGCGGGAGGGCCGCTTCGACGATCATTTTCCATTGACGATCTGGCAGACTGGTTCTGGCACGCAGACCAACATGAACGTCAACGAGATCATTGCCAACCGCGCCAACGAAATGCTGGGTCAGCCACTCGGCACGAAGGCACCGATCCATCCCAACGATCACGTCAATTGCTCGCAGTCGTCCAACGACAGCTTTCCAACGGTGATGCACATTGCCGCCTCGCTGGAGATACGCGACCGCCTGCTGCCGGCTTTGAAGACGCTGCGCGACGAACTCGCGGCGAAGGCCGTATCTTTTTCGGACGTCGTGAAGATCGGACGCACGCATTTGATGGATGCGGTTCCCATGACGATGGGACAAGCTTTTCAGGCCTTCTACACCCAGATCGATAATTGCATGGCCCGGATCGACGATGCGTTGCCTCGCCTCCATGTCGTCGTGCAGGGCGGGACCGCGGTCGGATCCGGCCTCAACGCGGCCGCCGGCTTCGACGTGGCGTTCTGCGATGAACTGAGCGCATTGAGCGGCTTGGCCTTCACGTCCAATCGGAGCAAGTTTGAGGGGATGGGCGCACACGACACCCTGGTTGAAGTTTCCGGCACGCTCAACACGCTTGCAGTGTGCCTTCTCAAAGTCGCGAACGACATCCGGTTTCTGGGTTCAGGCCCGCGCTGCGGCCTGGGTGAGCTCGTCATCCCGCATGACGGACTGACCTCGTCCATCATGCCGGGCAAGCGGAACCCGACCATCGCAGAAGTGGTGACGCAGGCTGCCTTTCAGGTGATCGGCAATCACGCGACCGTCACGGCAGCGGGCGCGTCGGGTAACTTCGAGCTCAACGTCGCCAAACCCGTGCTGATCTACAACATCCTGCAGTCGATCCGGATTCTGGCGGACAGCAGCCGGACGTTTGCGGTGCGTCTCATTCATGATCTGGACATCGACCGGCAGCAGCTTGATCGAAACGTGTCGAACGCCCTTCTGCTCGCGACCGCTCTGAATCCGATCCTTGGTTACGACAAGGTTGCGAAGATCACCGCCAAGGCGTTGAGCGATTCCACGACACCGCGCGAATCTGCGGTGGCGCTCGGTTTTCTTAGTGCCGAGGACTATGATCGTCACGTCGATCCGCATATCATGGCAGGGATCGGAAACAGAAACCGATAGGTGGCGATTTTGATTCCAATGCGAACGATGAACGCGATTCCGTCTCGCGGGCGATCGCGCTCCAGCGAGTCCACGCCTCCCCCAGATTCATAAGCGCGTCGCGGGCACTAGCCAGCCAGTGTCACAATCCCATGTCGGACATGGTACACACGGGTCGCTGCAATGCTGGTATTATGATGTCGATGGTTTTGCGAGCGCCCGGCTGTTCGTGACCGAGCTTAGCTCGCGCTCGGCTTTATGCGTGCTGGACAAGCGAATGCAGCGCCTTGACCGCGGCCTCGCGGTTCTCCACCGGGACGAACAGACTGACCGAATGCGGCGACAACACGTAACTGTCGGGGACGATCCCGTGTTGTCCGAGAACCTGCAACGCCCTGAACGGCAATTCCGACGAAACGCCGCCGAAGCAGGTGAGACTGACCGAGCTTGAGGCTTCGCGCTGCGTGCGCAGATCCTTGGCGTGCTCCAACGTGCGGAGCAGGGCGTCGAGCCACTCTGCATCGCAGGCCACGGTCATGCTGGTTTTTCCCAGGGTGAAGCTCGAGGCGAGGAGCTGCGGCCAGGACAGGCTGCTTTGCTTGAGATGTTGCGCGAATACTTCGAAGCCATGATTGAGATCGTTGGAATCGATTTCCACATGCTCGATGCGCGCCATCGAGTTGACGGCCAGAACCCTTCCGTTTTCCATGCCTGCAACCTCCTTCATCACTTGCGTGCTGTGTTCGACGCCGCCCCACCGCTTGATGACCAGCGGCACATCCTGACTTTGCGCCAGCTCTACGCTGCGAAAATGCAGGATCTTTGCACCCCAGAAGCACATTTCGGACAGGGATGCGAAGTCCACTCGCCGCAGGGGTCTTGCATCCGGCGCGATGCGCGGATCGGCCGAACAAATTCCGTCGACCTCTTTGATGATTTCACAGCGTTCGGCTTTCAGCGCCGCGGCCATCGCAACGGCCGTGGTGTCGCTGCCGCCCCGGCCGAGCGTGGTGATTTCCCTGGTCGCCGGGTTCACGCCCTGAAATCCTGCCAGCACCACGACGCGACCGCGATCAAGCTCCTCACGCACGCGAATGGGCCGTACATCCAGAATGCGTGCCGAGGAATGCGAGTCGTCGGTCATCACACCGGCCTGGCTGCCGGTGAAGCTGATCGCGGGTACACCGAGGTCGGCAAGCGCCATGCTCATCAGGGACATGCTGATGCGCTCGCCGGTCGTCAGCAGCATGTCGAGTTCACGGCGATTGGGAGCAGGACTTACCTGATAGGCCATCTGGATCAACTGGTCGGTGGTCTTGCCCATGGCGGAGACAATCGCCACGACACGATGACCGCGGCCTTGCAGGTCGGCAAGACTGCGCGCGACCGCGCGAATTTTCTCCGGTGTTTCGAGACAGACACCGCCATATTTTTGCACGATGATGGAATGGTTGCGCATCTAACCTCGGTGAGAAGCCTCGCCCGTCTCGTCCATTGAACCGACACCGCCTATCCATGTGCCGACGACTTCAAAGTTCGGATTGAAGGCGACAAGGTCCGCGCGGTATCCAGGCGCGATCCGTCCAAGCACGGACTCAAGGCCCAGGAATGAAGCGGGCGTCCGAGAGGCCATGATGAGGGCATCGAGAAGAGAGATTCCGGCGAGCTCAACAGCGTTGCGCACCGCCTCGATCATGGTGAGGTGAGCACCCGCGAGGCTGCCATCGGGGCCAGTCAGGCGATTTTCACGCAACGTGATTTGCCTTCCCTGCAGCGTGAATTGTCGGTCGTTCGTGCCCACGAGTGGCATGGCGTCAGTGACCAGCATCAATCGATCGCGTCCCTTGCAACGGAAGGCAACACGCAAACCGGCGCGGTCAACGTGGATGCCGTCGCAGATGATCCCTGCAAACAGCCGGTCATCCCAAAGCGCGGCGCCCACCAAGCCCGGCTCCCGGGCGTTCAACTGCGACATGGCATTGAACAGGTGGGTCACCCCCGAGACACCGCGATCGACCGCCTGGCCGATTTCGGCTGCGGTGGCGTCGCTGTGGCCGGCCGCGATACGCAATCCGGCGCCAATCAATTCATCGATCATGGACGCGGGCACGCATTCCGGGGCCAAGGTCACAATGGAGCGGCCGCGGCCCCCAAAACTTTTGATCGCGGTGAGATCGCGCCGATCGGGCACGCGTATCTCGGCTTCCGGATGAATGCCCTTGCGAGACCTGTTGAGGGCCGGCCCTTCCAGATGAAAGCCGAGCACGCCGGGAATCGTCAGACAAGCCTGGGCGACTGCAGCCAATCGCTCGATGACCTCGCTGCGATCGGTGATGAGGGTCGGCAGGCAGCCCGTGGTCCCCTGCTTACGGTGCGCCTCAACGATGCGTCGAACGCCAGCCTCCGTCGGCTGGTCGTTGAGAAGAACGCCCCCGCCTCCGTTCACCTGGATGTCGATGAATCCGGGTGCAAGGATCGCGTCTGCGGGAAGGTGGATGGAGGCGTGTGCCGCCGCCTCGCCGAAGGTGATGCTTTCAATCCGCCCCTGCGATATCCTGACCGACCCCGGGCCGCGCATGTCGACACCATCAAAGATGTGTTGCGCGGCAATCGAGAGAGAGGCGGAAGACCAAGCGTGGCCCATCTGTATTGATCCGAGAATGGCAGTCACGGACTCGTGAGGCGAGTCTGGTACAACACCCCATATGTACACCAAGCGGCTTCGGGAGGGACCCGGAGCGAAACCCTGGCGTTAACTTTCCATGGGAACAAAAGGTACCACGTATCTCGGCATTGATGGCGGCGGAACCCGCTGCCGCGCCCGGATCGAGGACGAAAGCGGCAGGGCGGTCGGTGAAGCGAGCTCCGGACCTGCTACGACGCGGATCGGCTTCGAGAAGGCCTGGCGGTCCATCATGGAGGCCACCGAAGCGGCAGCCGCACAGGCCGGACTGACGCACGAGGATTTCGCGCGGATGCACGCCGGATTTGGCCTTGCCGGAATTGGTCGCCGGGGCGCGGAAGCGGCGCTCAACAAGATCGCGCATCCCTTTGCGTCTGTCATCTTCATCAGCGACGGCCTCGCGGCCTGTCTCGGCGCCCATAGCGGCGCGGAAGGGGCCATCGTGGTAGCCGGTACAGGCTCGGTGGGTGTCGGCCTGATCGACGGCCGCGAAATCCGTCTCGGCGGTTACGGCTTTCCCGTGTCGGACGAAGGCAGCGGCGCTGACATCGGCCTGCAGATTGTTCGATTGGCACTGCGGGCCGCGGATCGCCGCGGCGAGCTGACCCCATTGCTTTCAGAGGTGCTGGGTGCATTCGATCATGACCCCTATCAGGCGGTGGCTTGGTCTGAAGAAGCCAGAGCCACGGACTACGCTGCGTTCGCGCCGATCGTGATGCGCCACGCCAACCAGGGCGATCCGGTCGGCCGTCGCATTGTCGAACGCGCGGCCGATGCCATTGGCGATCTGCTCGATCTGTTCCTGGCGAGAGGAGTTGACCGGCTCTCGCTGGTGGGCGGACTCGCGGATGCCATTACCCCCTGGCTGACGCCTGACCTGCGCGCTCGCCTGAGGCGTCCCGACGCCGACGCGGCGGCCGGCGCGTTGCTGGTGGCGCGAGGGCGGCTTGACCTGCCCAAAAGAGAAACCGACCATGAACAGGATTCAAAGTTCCGCGTTTGATGGCGCACGGATCAACTATATGGCCACCGAAGAAGTCGATCCCCGCTTTGCCGATCTTGATGCATGGTCGCTGACGTCAGCGATGGAAGCGATGTGGGAGGGCCAGCTTGCGGCAGTCGCGGCGATCGGCCATGCCCTCCCCGCGATCACTGCGGCGACCGAAGCGGCCAAGGCGGCGCTGGGCGATCACGGACGCATTGTATATGTCGGCGCCGGCACCTCGGGCCGCGTGGCGGTCCAGGACGGCGCCGAGTTGCTGCCGACCTTCGCCTGGCCCAACGAGCGCGTCCGCTTCATCGTCGCCGGCGGAGACAGCGCGTTCGTCACCAGCGTCGAGGGCGCGGAGGATGATGTCGATGATGCGGTCACGCAAATCAATGCCGCGCGGCTCACACCGCACGACGTGGTGATCGCCGTTGCCGCCAGCGGGACAACACCATTCACGGTCGCGGCGCTGCAGCAGGCAGGCTCTTTCGGTGCCGTGACGATCGGCGTCGCCAACAATCCCGGCACCGCACTGCTGGCATCGGCAAAGTTTCCGATCTTGATCGAGACCGGCTGCGAGCTGATCGCTGGCTCGACGCGGATGAAGGCGGGCACCGCGCAGAAGGTTGTGCTGAACCTGATCTCTTCAGGGATCATGCTGCGCCTTGGCCGGGTGTATCGCGGCATGATGGTGAACATGCAGCCGACCAATGCCAAGCTGAAGCGGCGCGCCGAGGCCATGGTGGCGCAAATCGCGCAATGTGATCCGTCCCACGCGGCACGCTCGCTCGAGCAGGCCGAGGGAGACATCAAGACGGCTAGCCTTCTGGCGTTGGGTGTCGACAGGGTTGATGCCGAGACCATTCTGAAAAACTGTGACGGCAACCTTCGGCACGTGTTTGCCGAGCTCGCCAAGGATAGTGACAAGGATCGTAACAAGGATGGTGACCGGCATCCCAAGGGAGCAGCGGCGCGCAAGCAAGGCGGAGAGATTGACCCGTGACAACATCCGCGATGGCGAGCGAAATCGGGGAAAGCGCGGATGTCGTCGCCAAGATTGTTCGTAACCGCCCCGCCACGCGCGACATCGCGCAGCGAATTGGGATTGGCTCCGCGCCCCTGTGCGTTGTGTGCGGCCGGGGAAGCTCCGGGCATGCGGGGGTTTTCCTAAGATACCTTGTCGAGACGCGGCTTCGCCTGCCCGTTTCCGCCAGCGCTCCTTCGGTGATCACGGCATTTCGTACGCCCTTGATGCTGCGCGATGCGCTGTTCGTCGTAATCTCGCAATCCGGGCGCAGCCCGGATCTTGTCGCGGCGACCAGGTCGGCGCGATCAGCGGGCGCCCGCACCGTCGCCATCGTCAATGCGACGTCGTCGCCGGTGGCTGACGCAGCGGAGTTCGTGATTCCGATCGAAGCCGGCAAAGAACACTCCGTAGCGGCGACCAAGACCGTGATCGGCTCGATGGCCGCCAGCGCCGGACTTGTTGCCGAGCTGGCGGAAGATCGTGCGCTGCGGTCAGCCCTCGACAGGCTGCCCGAGCGCCTGCACCGCGCGCTGGCGCTCGACTGGTCCGGGATTGCCGATGATCTCGCCAAAGCGTCGGCCGTGTTTGTGGCGGCGCGGGGCCTGGGCCTGGGCTCGGCGCGGGAGATCGCGCTCAAACTTTCGGAAATCCTGCGCCTGCCTTCCATGGGTCTGAGCGCCGCCGAGCTGCAGCATGGGCCGCGGGCCGCGTTATCATCGCGCACGCCGGTTATCATGATGCGCCTCATGGATGAAACGGCGGCCACGGTGGACGCGCTGGCAGAAGAATTGCGCGCACAGAAGATCGCGCTGCATCTATGCGGCGGACCGCATGGCTCGCTGCCCTGGCTCGCCGAGGATGACCCCGCAACCGACCCGATCACCATGCTCGTTCCAGTCTATCGGATGATCGAGCAGACGGCGCGCGCGTGCGGATTTGACCCGGATCGCCCCCCTCGCCTGAGCAAGATTACCGAGACGTTTTGACAGGTACTGCCGTTGACTGGCGACCGAAAGCTGGACCACCGCCGCGCCAGTTTCGCAGAACAAGCGACCTCATGAAAACGTAACAAATGCGACAAAGACCAAACGAACCAGCAAAATCAACGAATTCGCGGGTGTCCGCGTGCTCGACACGGTCTGGTTGCAGGTTGGTGTGATATTCAAATGATAACGAAACAATGGCGAGACAGGAGGCTCGATGCGGCCGCGACGGGCTTTTGCTGCAAACACCAGGAGCGTTAGCGACAGTCCGACAACTCCATCGCGCGAAAATTCATCCCTGATCCAGGCCTTACCTGTCTCTAACGTCGTCCCATTTTTGTGATTAATAAATTTTAAATATTTAATTGACGTCTAAATTAAACGAATTAAACATTTAAAACTGTGTCACTCCGAATACTAAATCGATTGTTCGAGGGTGATTGCCATGCTGACACAGACGCCGAGCCTTTTGTCTGGGGAGCCACTCCCTGTTCCTCTGCCGCCAGAGGCCGGGCTTTCTTCCGTGAACTCGACGCAGACTTCGAATGCGACCCCATCCGGCCCTCCTGTCGGTTCGAGCACTCCTGCGGATACCGGCAGCCTTACAGCGGACCCGCCGCCGAGTGATCTGCTCGCGACGACGTTGCCCGAGGCGGCGACGACGGCCAACTCAGAGGCGGAGTTCAATCCGCCGGCGTCCGAAACGGCGAGCGAGCCGAAGCAAGACCTGATGATGGCTCGAACGGTGCCCGACAACTTGGCCAACCTCCCTCCGAGCACGATCGCCCACTGGAGCAATCCGGGCGGCGGGTCCTGGAACGCCGCGACGAACTGGACTACCGGTGTCCCTGGGCGTGCCAATAACGTGGTGATGGATGCGGCTCGAGCTTATACCGTCACGAGCGCGAGCAGCGTCGACATAAACAACCTGGTCGTCCATTCAGGCGTGAATTTGTCGAGCAATCCGGGCACGCTCTTCACCGTCGAAGGCAGCGTAGCCGATAACGGAATCATCCGAGCCGGCCCGTCCGATGGAAACCAAATTTCCACCGTAGATATCAAAGGCAACGTCCACGGCACCGGATCGTTGCACATTTCAGACCAGGCAGTCCTCGAGATCGGAGGTGCTGTTTCCGGACAACTGACAAAGGGGTCGTTTTCCGGGATCATCGTATCTTTCGACGCGGCAAATGGTGAACTCGTCCTCGATGATTCGGCGCAGTTCCAGGGCCTGATCACAAGCTCGTCGCCGGGGGCGGCGCTTGCGGCGGGTCAGCTCATCGATCTGAAGGACCTTGCGTTCACCTCGTCGATGTCGACGTCTGTTCAGTACGACGTCACCTCAAACACCAGCAAAGTAAACTTCAGCAACGGTTCTACCGCCATCTCCTTGCTATTTTCCGGACAGCATTCGACCTGGACTCTGAATAGCGACGGGCATGGCGGCACCGTTGTCGCCGATCCCTCTGGCACGCATCCGTTGGAGGCGGCTCTTGCGCCGAGCAACATGGTCGGCGCGTCGTCCGCAACCCTGGCGCAGTCGGCCACAACAGACCCGACCGGTTCACCGGGGACGAATGCGTCCCCATCCGACCCTCCTGTCGGTTCGAGCACTCCTGCGAATACCGGCAGCCTTACAGCGGACCCGCCGCCGAGCGATCTGCTCGCGACGACGTTGCCCGAGGCGGCGACGACAACGGCCAACTCAGAGGCGGAGTTCAACCCGCCGGCGTCCGAAACGGCGAGCGAGCCGAAGCAAGACCTGATGATGAGTCGAATGTTGCCGGACAACTTGGCGAACTTCGCTCCGAGCACGATCGCCCACTGGAGCAATCCGGGCGGCGGATCCTGGAATGTCGCGACGAACTGGACTACCGGTGTCCCTGGAGTTGCCAATAACGTGGTGATGGATGCGACTCGAGCTTATACCGTCACGAGCACGAGCAGCGTCGACATAAATAACCTGGTCGTCCATGCAGGCGTGAATTTGTCGAGCAATCCCGGCACGCTCTTCACCGTCGAAGGCAGCGTCGTCGATGCCGGAATCATCCGAGCCGGCCCGTCCGATGGAAACCAAATTTCCACCGTAGATATCAAGGGCAACGTCAACGGCACCGGATCGCTGCACATCTCAGACCAGGCGGTTCTCGAGATCGGAGGTGCTGTTTCCGGACGACTGACAAAGCGGTCATTTTCGGGGATAACCGTATCTTTCGACGCGGCAAATGGTGAGCTCGTCCTCGATCATTCGGCGCAGTTCCAGGGCCTGATCGCAAGCTCGTCGCCGGGGGCGGCGCTTGCGGCGGGCCAGCTCATCGATCTGAAGGACCTTGCGTTCACCTCGTCGATGTCGACGTCTGTTCAGTACGACGTGACCTCAAACACCAGCAAAGTGAACTTCAGCAACGGTTCTAGCACCGTCTCCTTGTTGTTTTCTGGAAAGGATTCGACCTGGACTCTGAATACCGACGGGCATGGCGGCACCGTTGTCGCCGATCCCTCTGGCACGAATCCGATCGTGCAGGAAAACCAGTTGCCGGGCACGCCGAGGAGCACCTGGTGGGTCAATCCAGGTGCCGATTCGACTAACCTCGAGGGATTCACGACCGCGATCAGCACCAATATAGGCGACACGGTGCAGTTCAAGATCGATGATCTGACGGGCAGCTCGAACTATCAAATCCAGATTTATCGACTTGGGTACTACGGAGGAAACGGCGCCCGTCTGGTGACCACGCTGCAACATCAGGGCACGGCCCCGGTCCAGCCGGCCCCGACCACGAACCCGGCGACCGGAGAGGTCGACGCCGGCAATTGGAGCGTCACTGATTCATGGTCCATTCCGACCACGGCCGTATCAGGCGTTTATGTCGCCAACGTCGTCCAAGGCACTCAAGTTTTCCAGATTCCGTTCGTCGTCAAGGATCCCAACTCCACAAGCGACATCGTCTTTCAGACGTCTGATGAGACCTGGCAGGCTTACAACGGTTGGGGCGGCGCCAGCCTATATGGAGGCAACGGTCCTTCCCAGGGCGGCGCGGCCTACGCGGTCAGTTACAACCGCCCGATCATGACCCGGGATGGAGTAGGTCTGTACGCAAATTCAGATGATAGTGTGTTTACAGGCGAATACCCCGCAATCTACTGGCTGGAAGAAAACGGCTACAACGTAAGCTACATTTCCGGCATGGATACAGCGACCAATGGCGCGTTGCTGCTCAACCACAAGGTGTTCATGGATGCCGGACACGACGAATATTGGACCGACAGCCAGGTCGCGAATGTTCAGGCCGCGGCAAACGCGGGCGTCAACCTCACGTTCCTCAGCGGCAACGAGATCTTCTGGCAAACCCAGTTCACACCGAGCATAGACAGTAGCAAGACAGCCAATCGCACACTGGTCACCTACAAGGACAGCCACTTTGAGCAATTGATCAACCCTAGCGGGCAGGGGACGGGCACCTTTGAGGCCCCCACCAATTGGGGCGGTGCCGCCATGCCGTCCAATGCGCTGACGGGAACGGTGTTCTCGGTTGACGAGAGCGGGAGTCTTGGGACCATCAAGATTCCCTACAGCATGACCCAGTTGCGTTTCTGGCGCAACACAAGCGTCGCGGCCACGACACCCGGCCAGACAGCTTCGCTGGAAAGCGGCCTGCTAGGATATGAATGGGACTCCTCTCCTGATAACGGCTTCATGCCTGCCGGCCTGATCGACCTCTCTTCGACGACGGTCCAGGAATCGTCGGCGTTCAATACGGAGTTCGGGAACGTCGACACAAGCGGTACCGCAACCCACAATCTGGTCGAGTACCGTGATCCCACCAGCGGCGCGCTGGTGTTTGGGGCGGGCACCGTCTTTTGGTCATGGGGCCTGTCAAACCAGCACGATTCTTCGCCGGACGGCAATCAGACAAACGCCGATCCGAACGTCCAACAGGCGATGGTGAATCTGTTTGCGGACATGGGCGTCCAGCCGCAGACGCTGCAGGCAAGTCTGGTGATCGCGAGCCAGTCGACCGATCACACCGCGCCAACGTCCAAGATCACCAGCGTGTCATCCTCGTCCGTGATCGAAGGCCAAACCGTGACCGTAAGCGGTACCGCGACTGACGTCGGCGGCGTGATTGGCGGCGTTCAGATTTCGACCGACGGTGGAAAGACGTGGCACGTGACGAGCGGTCAAGTTGGCACGCAAACAGTCAATTGGACCTACACTTTCAATGCGCCGGCCAAGGGGTCGTACAGTATCGAAACCCGAGCGGTCGATGACAGCCTAAATCTCGAGACACCGGGTTCCGGCGTGTCGTACACGGTTTCACCGTCCACGTCCCTCAACCTGTTCGGCTCGAGCGCCACGCCTGCTACGGCTGATGTAAGTGACCCACACGGCGTGGAAGTCGGTCTCAAGTTCACGTCAAGTACCAACGGCCAAATCACCGGGATCCGCTTCTATAAGGGGTCCCTGAACACCGGCGCCCATGTGGTTGATCTTTGGAGCGCCAGCGGCACACTGCTGGCGACCGCCACGTCCACCAACGAGACCGCCAGTGGCTGGCAGCAGGTCAGCTTCTCCAGTCCTGTGAACATTGTTGCAGGCACGACCTATGTCGCCTCGTACCACATGACCAATGGCCAATACTCAGATACGCCTTACTATTTCGACACGCTCCAAAATCCGACAAACGGATCTCTGTCCGCAACGGCTAACGGTCTGAATGGCGTTTTCGCCTATTCCTCAGGGAGTATCTTCCCCACTAATATCCCTGCCTCTGGCGACAACTACTGGGTCGATGTCGTCCTTAACGATACCGGCTCGACGACCGAGACGCCGCCGGTGCTGGTGACCCAGACCGCCAACCAGAATGCGGTCGTCGGCTCGGCCTTCTCGCTGACGCTGGCTGGCACCTTCAACGATCCCGATGGCGGTGCCCTCACCTATTCGGCAACCGGCCTGAACGGCGCGGCGCTCCCCTCATGGCTGACGTTCAACGCGGCGACGCAGACGTTCAGCGGCACGCCGGCATCGGCCAATGTCGGCACCCTTGGCGTCCAGGTTTCGGCCACCGATCCGGCCGGCCTCTCTGCCAGTGAGACCTTCAATATCGCCGTGACCACGACGTCCACGACGGTGAGCCTGTTCACCGCGTCGAACACCCCGACGCAGACCAGTTTGAACGATGGCTCCGCGCTCGAGGTCGGAGTGAAGTTCACCTCGTCCACTGCCGGCCAGATCACCGCGCTCAAATTCTACCGCAGTCCCGGCGATACCGGCACCGATCTCCTCGACCTGTGGAGCTCGACCGGCACCAAGCTTGCCAGCGCCACCTTCACCAACACCACCGCAAGCGGCTGGCAGACCGTGACCTTGGCGACGCCGGTCTCGATCACCGCCAACACCACCTATGTCGCGTCCTACCACACAAACGGCGCGTATGTAGCGACCAGCAATTTCTTCACCAACGCCGTCTCGAGCGGCGCGCTGACGGCGCCCTCCTCCGCCTCGTCCGGCGGCA